>CAYVUM010000042.1:0-28479 GCA_964454795.1 uncultured Rhodospirillaceae bacterium | reverse complement strand
CCACCGCCCAGGTCACCCTCACCGTCGCCGCGGTCAACGATCCGCCGCGCGCCGGTCACGATGTGGCAAGAACGCGGGCCGGCCGGGCGATCTCCATCGACGTGCTCGAAAATGACGTTGATCCGGATGCCGAGGAGGCATTGACGATTGTCGGGGTCGATGACACGTCGATCCTCGGCTCACTGTCCTTCGATGGCCGGGAGGTTACTTACAACCCCCAGGGAGCCTTCAGCGCGCTCGGTGACAGCGAGCGGATCCTCGAGCGGTTTACCTACACCCTCCAAAACACGGCCGGAGAAACCGCGACCGGTTCGGTGACCGTCCGCGTCTTCGGATCCGCCGACGAGCCGAAGGCTGTTCCGGACGTGCTCCTCCAGACCGTGTACGAATACGACGAGTTCGTCGGTCTCCTCCTTGCCAATGACTTCGACGCCAAGGGCCGGGAGATCCGCTTCGACACCGTTGGCACGGACATCCTCGACGGCACCCTGACAGTCGAGCGCGACGGTTCGGGGCTTGCCGAGACGGTTCGGTACACCCCCCCCGACGGCAGTTTTGTCAACATGGATCGGGACCCGACGGGCCGCTTCTTTGTGGACCGGTTCAACTACCGGATCACCAACAGCGACGGCGATGAGGGATTTGCCACCGGGGAGTTCCGGCTGGCGCGCAGCCAGTACGATGGCCTGGATGGCGCCGAGGGGTATGAGTCGGCAGCGAATGCTGCAGCGCAGCCGGTGGTCGACCCGACCGCGCCCCAGTTTGGGGCGTAGAGGCCCGGTTCCGGTCGCCTCGGACCGGCGCGCCCGTTCTCCTGACCGGTCATTCAACCGCCGCAACGCGGCCGCCGCGGCGGATCACCCTGTGCCAGGATCCAGCGGATTGCGGCCCATTTGGGTTCGCCCTGTTTGCCCGGTGCTCGCTTAAATGTTGTAATCCCCCTCGGTTTCCCGTAAGAGTTACGGCAAAAGTGGAGGCGGGAGAGGGAGCGCCTCAACGTGTCGAGGCGACCGAGCGATGACGCCGCGGGTCCGGGCCGCACCGTTGGCGGCCTGAATGATCTTGCCCCCGAGCCGGACAGCGAAGGCACACCCGGGACTCCTGCATTAGGGCGGGTCGTCGCCAGCGATGGCGGCGCGGTTATTCATCGGGCCGCCGGCGAACGCGGGCCGCTGGCCGCCGGCGACCTGATTTTTCCCGGCGACCGGGTGACCACCGGCGATGCCCCGGTCCTGATCAGTCGCTTTGCCGATGGCGGCTCGATCGTCGTCGGCTGGTCCAGCACGGTGACGCTTACCGCTGGTGAAGACAGTACGGTCCGTCTTGAATTGATGGCGGGCACCGCGGTGATCCTGCCGCCGCACGGTTGCAACAGCGCCGGCGGGGCAATCACCGGAGCCGACGCTGTCGCCCGGATCGTCGCCGGCGGGGCGATTGCGGCGATCACCGAAGCCACCGGCGATGACGTGCCCGATCTGGAGCTTGCCGGGCCCACCCCTCCCGGCTGCCCCCCGGCTGACGTGGAGGTGGCATCGACGACCGCGAGGGCACGCCTCAGCGATCCGCGGCTCTACGCCAGGGTCGACGGTGCCACCGGGGAAATCACGCTGCTGCCGCGGGACGTGTGGGCGGAGGCTCCGGCGTTCGAGACATTGATCGCGTTTGCCGAACTGGCAGGCGGCTTGGCTGGCTTCGAGACGGCCGCCGGGCCCGGCGACCCCGCACCCGGCGCGGACGGGTTTGATGTTGACCATCTCCCGGTCTCGGCCGGCCCCGGTCTCTTTGACAGCGCCGCCTATCCGACCCTGCCGGCTTCTCAGCCGCTGAATGCGGCGCCCGCGCCGGACCCGCCGCCTGCCCGCTCCGACCACACTCCCGACCCTCTGACCACGCTCCGGCCGCCGCCCCTGGTGATCGAGAGGGAGGTGCCGCCGACCCGTATCGTCACACTTGACAGCAGCGAATGGTCGGAGCTGCCCGCGACGTGGCAGGCGCTGATGCCGAACACCGTGGTGGCCGCGCCGATCCCGTTCCGCCCCACCGGCTTTCCCTTCTACCGGACCGGCGCCGAGGGCTTCCGGGAAGCAGGAGACGCAACCGGCCTGCAACACCTGGAATTTGCGCCGCCCTTCGGCGATCACGCGATGCTGGTGGTGAGCACCCAGGACAATCCGGCCGGCCAGCCCCCCGGCGGGCTGCGCGGCTCGGTGGCCGGCGACGTCGCCGCCTTTCTCAACGTGGCCGGGCGGCCCTGGCAGGGTGTCGACGGTCAGCCGGTCGCGGTCGCCGACGGCTCGGCGCTGAAAGCCGCAGTGAGCGTCCCGCCAACACATGCGATCGTCTTCGACTTTCTGTTCGATCCCGTTGATCCGGGCAGCGCCGGGGGCGTGCCGCTGAACGATATTGCGGTTGTCGTCGTCAACGGCGAACCCGTCGCCTTCGCCGACGCCGCCTCGACCCCTGGAGCGGCCAGCGGCTGGCGGACCGCGATGGTCTCCTCACCCGAGGTCATTACGAGTTTGGCGTTCGGGCTGCTCAACGCCGAAGACAGCTCAGGCGATCCGCAGCTGGCCATCGACAACCTCCGGCTCGAGCCGCTCATCACCGCCGCTCAGGGCGAAAGGGTAACCCTCGAAGGTGCAGATCTTCAGGTCATTCAGGTCACGACGACGGCGAGCGGTTCGGCAACCGCCATGGCTCTCGCCCGCCCGCCGGTTGCAGCCGACGATGCGCCGGCCGCGCCACTCGGCACCAACCAGGTTCTGACGCGGATCCCGAACCCGGCCGGCTCGGAGACTCTTTCCTTTCCGAGCGTGCTCGACAACGATGCGGCCGCGGCGCCGTCCTGGACCGTATCGGTCGCCGCCTCTGGCGCGGTCCCTCAGGCCATGACCGAGGAGTTTTCCTACCGCCTGCGGGTCAGCGCGGTGGACGGTCAGCCCGGCGGAGTCGGGATCTGGATGCCCGCCAGCCGTGCCGACGGTGACTATGGCGGGCTGATCCGGCTTGCCGGGAATGGTCACTATGATTTCGACCCCGATGGCGCCTTTGCCGACCTGATGCCCGGCGAGACCACCGCCACGTCGATCAGCTATACCGTTACCGCCGACAGCGGCGGCTGGGACACGGCAACCCTGACCCTGACAGTGACCGGCGACCAGGGGATCGCCGACTTCGAGAGCGACTCGGGCACCCCCTGGGAGGCCGTCGGAAAAGCCGCGGTCGCCGCCAGCTATGGGGAGCCGGGCGGCGCCGGAGCCCGTCACTATGAGACGCTGGACGGCAGCGACCGGTTCCTGGTGCTCACCGCCAATGGCGCACGACCGGAAAACCCGCTGCTTGTGGAAACGCCGCAGCGGCTGATCGATCCGTTTCTCGGGCTCGACACGCCCGGGAGCAATGCCGCGGCGGTGCTTGCGGGGCTGGCCCATGATCCGATCGGCGGCAGCGCCGTCCGGTTTTCCCGGCCGCTCTCCCCCGGCGATGTCCTGTCGTTTTACTTCGCGTTCGACAGCAATGACCTGCCGGCGGCCGGTGGCCTCGGCACCGGCGACTTGGTTCAGTACAACGACCTTGCCGCATTCGTTTTTGACGGCGACGTCTTCCCGCTGGCAACCGGCGCCGGGCTCGACGCGCCGGGGACCTCGCTGCGTCCGGGGGCGAGCCCGGTGTTGTATGCGGCATTCACGGTGCCGGATGACGTCAGGGAAGACAGTGTCTTCGCGTTCTGGGTTTCGGACGACGAGCCCGCCGTTAATGACTCGACACTGACCCCTGAGGCTTCGGCCCTGCTCATCGACGGCATTGCCGTCAACACCGAGGTTCCCGACGGCTACGCGATCGCGTCCACGGAACCGTCCGGCCCGCTGACGATCTACGCGCCGACAACGCCGATGTAATGCGTGGGGGGCGAGGTGCGCTGCTGCTGCTGTGAGATTGAGCGCCGTTTGCAAACGACAGCGGTCCTGCAAAAACGCTCGACGTTTGTGATCCGCCGGAATTTCCGAATCGCGAAGTGACTCCACGTCGGTTGATATTGCTCTAATCGACAGCGTGGTTCGACGATAGGGTCCGAACCAGTTGAAATAAGGTCTTGCGGACACGGGGATCAGCAATCCGATAATAATTATGCATCAGCTCGCACGATTCGCGGGTCGACATTGGATCCATCTCGAAAGCTAAAGGCTCCTCGTCGGAAAATCCGAAAACGGCTGTCAGGGCCGGCATTTCACCTTCGTTGCTCAAGCCCTCGAAGAAATAGGAGACGTCGACAGACAGCGCGGTCGCGATGCGAAAAAGATTGCTTGCACCGACCCGATTCGCGCCACTTTCATATTTTTGAATTTGCTGGAATGTCACTCCGATGGCATGCCCCAATTTGGTCTGACTGATCCTCATCCCAAGCCGTCGGCCACGAATACGCGCGCCGACAAAGCGATCGATCGGGTCGGGCCCTTCGCTGACAACGGATCGTCTCATCTGTAACCACTCTGTGTGATTTTCCGGTCTGATGAGGCGGTCCCCCCCGCTCCGCCGCCCTGTTGCCACAGTCTATACAACAGAACGTAGAGCCCGTCTTCCTTTTCAGGGCCGTTAACGTGTTTTTAACGATTTATAAGGAACGAATGGACCATCCTCAGGAGGAATGCCCCCGGGCCACAACGCGGATGACGCGATCTATTTGCCGAAACGATGACCAATCGGTGGAAGTCCCGCAACCGCCGATCGCAAACACCCCGCCTTGACCGGCAAGCCACCGGCGAACGGGAGACGCGGTGCATGGGCAGCCGTTTTCGCCCCCGCACTCCGGACCGGGGGCCGGTGACCGCTGCCGGAGACCAGAGCGCCTCGCCATCCTGTCTGCCGTTTGCGGCGCACCGGAGTGAACGCGGTTATCTTTGCCGGGGGCAGGTCCGCTGCCATCCAGGCGACAGACGTCCCCGGAAACCCGCCGGCCCGCCGGCGCCGGCCGGTCGTCCAGGCCCGGAACGGTTTGTCGAGGATCAGACCCTGGCGTCGAAGATGCCGCCGCGCAGGCCGTTGGGGTCAGGCTCCTCATTGCGTTCGAGAAACGCTGCGAGGCGCTGTTTTTTGGCAGCGAGCGTCGGGTCGTCGGCGTGTTTGACCGCCGCGCGGCGTTCGACCTCGCGCACCCGCCGGTACTCCGGCAAATCGCGCCGCGCCGGCTTGAGATCACCAACCTGCTCGGAGAACTGTGCCGGATCGATCATGGTGCCCCCTCTGCCACAAAAAGATTGCCAGCGGGTTTAAGCCGGCCGGCTGGCGGTGTGCCGCCATGGGCCACCGCCCGCCCGGTAGTGCTCGAGTGCCCAGCGGACGCTGGGAAAGGCCAGCTCGTCCCAGGGAATATCCGCCCAGGCGAGCAGCTCTGTCTCGAGGCTTTCCTCGCCGGCGGCATGCTCGGGCCCGAGCATCCGCGCCCGGAAGATCATATGCACCTGCCCGATCCAGGGAATTTCATAGATACCGAGCAGATTGTCGATGCGCACCCGGGCGCAGGCCTCTTCGGCGACTTCACGGACCGCGCCGTCAGCCATGGTTTCCTCAAGCTCCATGAAGCCGGCCGGGATCGTCCACCAGCCCGCCCGCGGTTCGATGGCCCGGCGGCACAGCAGCACCCGATCCTGCCACGTGCAGACCGCGGCAACGACGATTTTCGGATTGTGATACTCGATGTACCCGCATTCCGGACAGACCAGCCGGGTCCGGTTATCACCGTCGGGGATCTTGCGGACGGACGGGCCGCTTGTCGGGGACACAGTCATGGAAGCAATGTGACGCTGCAAGGCGCGGGCGACAAGTCCGGCGCTGCCGGGGCCCCGCCCGGCAGCGGTTTCCCGAGAACCTATTTGCGCAAAACGGCGACGCCCGGAAGGGTCTTGCCCTCCAGCCATTCCAGGAACGCCCCGCCGGCGGTCGAGACATACGAGAAATCATCGCCGACCCCGGCGTTCTTCAGCGCCGAAACGGTATCACCACCACCAGCGACGCTGATGAGTTGACCGCCCTTGGTCAGGGCGGCGGTCTCCTGGGCAACGGCGTTGGTGGCACTGTCGAAGGGCTTGACCTCGAACGCACCGAGCGGTCCGTTCCAGAGGATCGTCTTGAGGCTGCCAAGGCGCGACTTGAGCTCAGCCACTGAGTCCGGGCCGAGATCAAGGATCATCTGGTCGGTCGGAACGCGATGAACCGGGACCGTGGTCGCCGCCGCGCCCTCGGCGAACTCGCTGGCAACAACCGCATCGCTGGGCAGCACGATCTCGCACCCGGCAGCCTCGGCCTTCGCCATGATTTCCCGGGCGCTGTCGGCCATTTCGTGCTCGCAGAGCGACTTGCCGACATCGACACCCTTGGCCGCCAGAAACGTGTTGGCCATCGCACCGCCGATGATGATCTGGTCGACCTTGGCCGCCAGGTTGCCGAGCACGTCGAGCTTGGTTGAAATCTTGGCGCCACCGACCACCGCCGCAACCGGATGCTCCGGCGCTTCCAGGGCTTTCTCCAGCGCGGTCAGCTCTTCCTCCATCAGCCGGCCGGCCACCGACGGCAGGATCCGGGCCAGCGCTTCCACCGAGGCATGGGCGCGGTGAGCACAGGAGAACGCGTCACTGACCAGGATGTCGCCGTTCTCCGCCAGTTGTTTCGCGAAGCCCTCGTCGTTCTTCTCTTCCTCCGCATAAAAGCGGACGTTTTCCAGCATGGCGAGCTCGCCGTTCTTCATCGCATCGACGACCGCTTTCGCGGCCGGGCCGACGCAGTCTTCGGCAAACGCCACCGGCCGGCCGGCGCTGGCAGCCAGCGCTTCGGCCACCGGCTTCAGGGTGAACTCGGGGTCTTTTTTGCCCTTGGGACGACCGAGGTGGCTCAGGACGATCACTTTGGCGCCCTTGTCGGCCAGTTCGAGCAGGGTCGGCACGGTCCGGTCGATGCGGGTGGTGTTGGTGACCTTGCCGTCCTTCATCGGCACGTTCAGGTCGGCGCGGACGAGCACGCGTTTGCCGGCGACGTCGAGATCGTCGATGGTACGGAACGTTGTCATGGCAGCTCTATCCTCTATCCCCGTTCTTGTAGACCCTGGTTGTCACAAACGCGCGCCAGCGCCGGGCGGCCGCAGATCCCGGCAGTCGCAAATGGCATTGTCCGCGGCCAGCCGGAACGGCTCGGCCGAGCAGATGCCGCGCGGACCGGCCTGATCGATTTTGCGGACATCGGACGTCCTCCCCCGGGCCGTCTTCAGAATTCACCGGTTATGCGATGTCGTCCGGCAAAACGCAAGCGCCGCTGCCCCCGCCGGGACCCGGCGACGACGGCAGCGGCTGACCGCCGCCCGGGCCGGCAGCGGGCTGGCCGGCGGCTCGCCACCCTGGCGATGGCGTCGGCGGGCTGCCGAAATTTCGTCAGGATTACCGGAGATATCTCGGGAAATGTCTCAATGGCCCGTTCGTGGTGCCGCTGCCCCCCTCCGGCGATGGCCTTTCCGGGGGGCCGGCCTGCACGGGGCTTGCGCGCGGCTGGGAGATGTGGGTTTCCACGGGGTGGCGCAACGCAACCCTAGGCCGTTTGCCCGACAACCTTATGTTGATCACTTCGTTAACAGATGATAACGATCCCCAAAATTTTCCGACAGAACGAACGGTAGGGCGTGGACCCGCAGAGGATGCGATTGGCGCGGAACGCGCTCGAACCCACCGGCCGGGAGGGATGTGTCAGAAATCAACGGGCCCCATACCGGGAAAACAAGTACTACGGATGGGTCAAAAATAAGACCGAGAAAGGAGCGAACTGTGGACGTTCTCGCAGATCCCACCAGCGACACCCTCATAGAAGACGATTTACTGACTGCGCAGAAAGTAATGATGATCGAGGCCGAGGCTCTCCAGAATACCGCCCGGTCCTTGAATGGCGATTTCCTGGCGGCATTGGACGCCATCATGATGCGAACCAATCCTCATCATGGAACACCCGGCCGCGTTATTGTGACGGGAATGGGGAAAAGCGGCCATGTGGCGCGGAAGATCGCGGCGACGATGGCCTCTACAGGAACGCCTTCCTATTTCGTCCATCCGGCCGAGGCCAGTCACGGGGATCTCGGCATGATCACGCGGAACGATATCATTCTGGCCTTATCCAATTCCGGGGAGACCCCGGAACTGGCCAACATTGTTGATTACGCTGGCCGGTTCGGAATCTTCCTGATTGCGATCACCTCGAATCCTCACAGCGCCCTGGCGAAAGCGGCCAACGTCGCCCTGGCGATTCCCAGACACGATGAGGCCTGTCCGATGGGCCTCGCGCCGACCACGTCGACAACGGTGATGCTGGGCCTTGGCGACGCGATCGCCGTCGCCTGCCTGACCCGCCGGCGATTCTCCCCTGACGATTTCCAGGTGTTCCATCCCGGCGGCAAGCTCGGCCGCCGGCTCCTGAAAGTCTCGGGCATCATGCACACCGGTGAGGCACTGCCGCTGGTCCTCGTCGGCAGCCGGATGGATGAGGCCCTGGTGGTGATGTCCGCAAAGGGGTTCGGCTGCGTCGGTGTCATCGATGACCACGGCTGCCTCGTCGGCACGATCACCGATGGCGACCTCCGCCGCCACATGTCGGGCGAGCTGATCAACACGCCGGTGACAGAGGTGATGCGCACGGCGGTCCGCGGCAAGATCGCACCGGATTCGTTGGCCAGCGAGGCGCTGGAACTGATGAACCGCTTCGCCATCACCAATCTGTTCGTCATGGTCGGGGCGGAGCCGGTCGGCATCCTCCACGTCCACGACTGCCTGCGCGCCGGACTTGCCTGACCCCGTCGGTGCGCCGGCCGGCGGAGGCAGGCGCGCTCGGTCAGGCGCGCTTAACTCGGTCAGGCGCGCTTAAGCAGGCGGACGACGAACAGCAGAACGAGCGCGCCGGCCGTGGCCATCGCCAGTGTGCCGAGCAGGCCTCCGGCTGGAATGTCGAGCCAGGCGAACAGATGGCCACCGATAAAGGCACCGATCACGCCGACCACCAGACTGCCGAGCAAGCCGACCGGACTGTCCATGAGCCTGGTGGCGATCCAGCCGGCGGCCAGCCCGATCAACAGAAAATACACAAGCGACATCCCGGCCACGATCAGTCCGTCCCGCTGCTCCTCGTTTCAGGTCGGCATCGACCTTGGGCTCAGCCCATCCGCACCGGGACACGCTGCCGGCCCCAGGTGCCGGGCGGGCCTTCGAAGACACCGGCAATCCGGGTGCCACAGTGCCGGCAGAGGCCGTCATCGGTCAGAGCATAGCCGCGCAGCTCGTACCAGTCCCGGCTGATCACCGCGGCCCCGCAGCCGGGGCAGAACGTGGTATCGCCCTCGGGATCATGAATGTTGCCGGTGTAGGCGTAGTGCAGGCCGGCTGTCCGGGCAATCCCTCGCGCCCGGCGGAGCGTCTCCGGCGGGGTCGGCGGCGTGTTCCGCATCTTCCAGTCCGGGTGGAAAGCGGAAAAATGGACGGGCACGTGCGGCCCCAACCGCTCGACCACCCAGCCGGACAGCGCCTCAATCTCGGCATCGCTGTCGTTTTCGCCCGGGATGACCAGGTTGGTGATCTCGACCCACACACCGGTCTCATGCACCAGATACTCAAGCGTGTCCTGAACGGGGGCGAAATGACCGGAGCAGAGCCGGCGATAGAAGTCCTCAGTGAACGCCTTCAGGTCCACATTCGCCGCATCGACATGGGCGAAAAACTCCTCCCGCGCACCCGGAGCAATGTATCCGGCCGTCACCGCGACGGTTTTCAGGCCCCGCGCCCGGCAGGCCCTGGCCGTGTCAACGGCATACTCGAGGAAGATCACCGGATCGTTGTAGGTGAACGCCACCGAACGGCACCCGGTCTGCAGCGCCGCCTCGGCGATCGCATCGGGCGAAGCCTCGGCCATCAGCCGGTCCATCTCCCGGGACTTGGAGATGTCCCAGTTCTGGCAGAACTTGCAGGTCAGATTGCAGCCGGCGGTGCCGAACGACAGCACCGGCGTGCCGGGCAGAAAATGCGCCAACGGCTTTTTCTCGATGGGATCGATACAGAAACCGCTGGACCGGCCGTAGGTGGTCAGGACGATGGCGTGATTCTGGCGGGCGCGGACGAAGCACAACCCGCGCTGCCCCTCACTCAGCCGGCAATACCGCGGGCACACGTCGCACTGCAGCCGGCCGTCCTCGAGGCGGTGCCAGTGGCGGCCGGGAAACCCGCCGGGCAAGGGTTGGGATGCGGCCGCGGTGGATTCCCGGTCGCGATCGGTGATCCGCAACTCGACGATCATGGTATCCTCAGCTTTGCGTCCATGGTCGATCCCGGACGCCTGTGGCATACTCCCAGTGTAGCATGGAGGATGCACAATGAAGAGCCCGGTGCGCCTCGCCGCCGTGGCGGGGATGTTCTACCCGGACGATCCGCGTCGTCTCGACGCTATGGTTCGCGGCTATCTCGATGCCGTGATGGTTCCGGCCGACGCGCCACCACCGAAGGCGATTATCGCTCCCCACGCTGGTTATATGTATTCCGGAGCTGTCGCTGCAATCGCGTACGCCCGGTGGAAACCGATCGCCGATCGGATCCGCCGGGTCGTCCTGCTCGGTCCCTGCCACAGGGTCGCTGTGGATGGCATCGCCGCCTCCAGCGCTGATGCGTTCGAGACGCCGCTTGGCCGGGTGGCCGTGGACACCGCCGCCCGGGACGTGGCCCTTGCCCTCCCCCAGGTGCGGGTCATGGACGCCACCCACGCCGAGGAACACAGCCTGGAAGTCCACCTGCCGTTCCTGCAGCGGACGCTGAGCCGGTTTGCGATCCTGCCCCTGGTGGTGGGCCGGGCGACCCCCGCGCAGGTCGCCGAGGTCCTGGAGCAGTTGTGGGGCGGCGAGGAGACCCGCATCGTCATCTCCTCGGACCTGAGCCATCACCTGGACTACGACACGGCCCGCGCCGTCGACGGCCGGACCTGCGCAGCGATCGAGGCCCTCGAGCCGGCGGCGATCGGCTCCGAGCAGGCTTGCGGCCGGGTGCCGGTGGCCGGCTTGCTGACCTCGGCGCGGCGCCGCGGCCTGTCGGTCACCACCCTGGATCTCCGCTCCTCCGGTGATACCGCCGGCCCCCGCGACCGGGTGGTGGGCTATGGCGCCTGGATGTTCACCGAGACCGGCGGCGCAGGCGCCCGGGAAACCGGCGCGACCGGCGGCCGCTCCGCCCCCCGGCACAGCGGCGAAAGTCCGTTCGAGGCGCGAACCCGGGCACTGATCGACAAGCACGGCCCGACCATGCTCCACCTCGCGGCGGCGGCCGTGGAGCACGCCGCCCGGACCGGACAGGTGATGCCGGTGGAGACCACGGACTACCCGGCCGACCTGCAAGCGCCCGGGGCGGCGTTCGTGACTCTGGAGCGGGACGGCCAGCTCCGCGGCTGTATCGGTTCACCGAAGGCCTGCCGGCCGCTGATCGCCGACGTGGTCGCCAACGCCACCGGCGCGAGCCTCAAGGATAGCCGGTTTTCCGCCGTGACCCTCGATGAGTGCCCGTCTCTCTCGATCTCCGTGTCGGTCCTGAGCCCCCGCGAGGCGATGCTGTTCGTCGGCGAAGACCATTTGCTTGAGCAGCTGCGGCCGGGCATCGACGGCCTGATCATCGAGAGCGGCGGGCGGCGGGCGCTGTTCCTTCCCCAGGTCTGGAACCAGATTCCCGAGCCGGCGGTGTTCCTCACCCAGCTCAAGCGCAAAGCCGGGCTGGCCGCCGACCACTGGTCGGGCGGCTTCCGGGCGTGGCGGTTCACTGCGCTGTCGGCAAAGTCGGTGGACCTGGAGGATCCGGCGATGCTGTGGACGCCGCAGCCATGGTGAGCGCCGCCGCTCCCGACCCAACCGATCCGGAGCGTCCCTTCGGCGTCCGGCGGTTCGGAAGGGGCCAACCGGTCCCGCGCAGCGAAGATCCGCGGCTGCTGACCGGCCGCGGCCGGTTCACCGCGGACGTGACCCTGACCGGCGAGGTCCACGCTCTGATCCTCCGCTCCGCGCACGGCCATGCGGCGATCCGCTCGATCGACACCTCCGCTGCCTTGAGGTTGCCGGGCGTGCTCGCGGTGGTCACCGGCGCCGACAGCCGGGCCGAGGGCCTCGGCGACATTCCCTGCGCGGTGCCGGTCGCGGACAAAGCCGGCCGGCCGCTGCCCCGCCCGGGCCGGCCCGTGCTCGCCGGCGAGCGGGTGCGTTTCGTCGGAGAGCCGGTCGCCTGCATTGTCGCGGAGAGCCGGGAGATCGCTGCCGAAGCCTGCGACCGTATCGTCGTCGATGACGAGGTCCTGCCAGCGGTCGGGACGATCGCCGCGGCGCGTGCTCACGCCGCCGACGCGATCTGGCCCGATGCGCCTGGCAATGTCGCCTTCTATGCCGAGATTGGCGATGCGGCGGCCGTGGAGACGGCCTTTGATGGCGCCGCGCACATCGTTGAGGTCACCCTGGTCAACAACCGGGTGGTCCCCTGCGCCCTGGAGCCGCGCAGCTGCATCGGCACCTACGATCGCGCCACCGGCGGCTTCACCCTCTACACCGGCAGCCAGGGGGCCCACGCGATTCGCTCGCAGCTGGCGCGGAACACGCTGAAGGTGCCGGAGGATTCGATCCGGGTGATCGTCGGCGACGTGGGCGGCGGCTTCGGCTCCAAGCTGTTTCACTATCCGGAGGAAGCGCTGGTGCTCTGGCTGGCGCGGCGCCTTGGCCGGCCGGTCAAGTGGGTGGGCGAGCGTGGCGAGGCTTTTCTCGGCGACACTCACGGACGGGCCCAGGAAAACCACATCGAAGCCGCGTTCGACGCCGGGGGGCGGATCCTGGCGCTGCGCGTCAATTCGCGCGCCGATGTGGGCGCTTATCTGAACCTGGTGGCGCCGGCCAACGCCGCATTCGGCACCATGGGAATGCTTCCGGGCGTCTATGACATACCGGCGCTGTTTGCCTCGTGCGAAGGGGTCTACACCAACACCGTACCCGTGGATGCCTACCGCGGCGCCGGCCGCCCGGAAGCGACCTACGTGATCGAGCGGCTGATGGACGCGGCCGCCCGCCGTCTCGGCCTCGCCCCGGAGGAGATTCGCCGCCGGAACATGGTCCGGGCGGAGCAGATGCCCTACCGGACCGCCACCGGCAAGGTTTTCGATTCCGGGGACTTTCCCGTGGTTCTCGACAAGGCCCTGCAAGCCGCCGATCGCGCCGGATTCGACAGCCGTCGCGCCGAGGCGGCGTCGCGCGGCCGGCTGCGCGGGTTCGGTCTGTCCTGTTACGTGGAGGTCTGCGGCTTCGGCGACGAAACTGTGCAAGTCCGGTTCGCCGGCGACGGTGGCATCGAGGTTCTGGCCGGCACCCAGTCCACCGGCCAGGGCCACGAGACCGCCTTCGCGCAACTGGTTGCCGACCGCCTCGGGGTGTCGCTGGAGCGGATCCGGGTCATTCAGGGGGACACCGCCATCATCCCGAGCGGCCGCGGCACCGCCGGCTCCCGCACCCTGATGATCGCCGGATCGGCGATTTCGCGCGCTCTCGATCAGGTGGTCGACCACGGCCGCGACATCGTCGCCCGGCTGTTCCAGGCCGATCCCGGCGATGTGGTGTTCACCGAAGGCACCTTCCGGGTCCCGGCGACGGGCCAGAGTATCCACATCACCGAACTGGCTGCTGCGGCTCGCGAGCCCGACAACCGGCCCGGCGATGACGGGCGGGAGGACACCGGGTCCGGCCTCGATGCCAGTGCCCGCTATGCCATGGAAGCGTCCTCATTCCCCAACGGTTGCCACACCTGTGAGGTGGAGATCGATCCGGAGACCGGCGAGACGACCATCGCCGGCTATCACGTCGTCGATGATTTCGGCACCGTGCTCAACCCGCTGCTGCTCACCGGCCAGGTGGTCGGCGGGGTTGCCCAGGGCATCGGCCAGGCGCTGATGGAAGTGGCAGAGTTCGACCCGGACACTGCCCGGCCGGTCGCCACCTCGTTCGCGACCTACGCCGTGCCGCAGGCTGTCGACCTGCCCGTGGTCGATGTGCAGTTCGCGCCGGTGCCCTGCCGGACCAACCCGCTCGGCATCAAGGGCGCCGGCGAGGCCGGGGCCGTCGCCGCCTGTCCGGCGGTGATCAATGCGATCCTCGATGCACTGGCACCCTTCGGCGTCGAGCACCTGGACATGCCGGCGACCCCGGAGACGGTCTGGCGCGCCCTCCGGTCGGCGCCCCGACCATCCCCTTCCCCTTCCTCTTCCCCTTCCCCTTCCCCTTCCCCTTCCCCGGAGCAGCATCATGACCGCAAATATCAGTGAAGGCCTCGTCGAGACCGTACGGACCATCGCCGAGCGCGCCGGGCGGGAGGTTATGGAGGTGTACGAGACCGGCTTCGCCGTCGACCGCAAGGAGGATGATTCACCGGTGACGGCGGCCGATCGGCGGGCCGAAGAGATCATCCTGGCCGGCCTGCGAAGCGAGCTTGGCTCCCCCTGGCCGATCATCGCTGAGGAGGAGGTTGCCGCCGGCCGGATCCCGGAGATCGGCGATGGGCCGTTCTGGCTCGTCGATCCCCTCGACGGCACCAGGCAGTTCGTGGACCGCCAGGGCGAGTTCACCGTCAACATCGCCCTCATCGTCGATTGCCGGCCGGTGCTGGGCGTGGTCCTCGCCCCGGCGATCGGCGCCTGTTATTGGGGATCCGCCCATGGCGCCTTCGCCATCCGCAACGGCGGGGCGGCCGAGCCGATCCGCTGCCGGCCGATGCCGTCCCGGGGACTGATCGCCGTGGCCAGCCGCTCCCATCGCACCCCCGAAACCGATGCCTATCTCGCCCGCTACGACATTGCCGACCTGACCTCGTCCGGCAGCTCGATCAAGTTCTGCCAGGTGGCCAGTGGCGAGGCCGACCTCTATCCGCGCGCCGGCCGGACGATGGAATGGGATACCGCCGCCGGTCACGCGGTGGTCCTCGCCGCCGGCGGGCGGGTGGTAACCATGGCCGACGAGAACCTCGACCTGCTCTACGGCAAACCCGACTTCGCCAACCCTGATTTCGTCGTCAAGGGCGCGCCTGCGACGCCATGACCGGTGCCGGTTCGCCGCCTGCTCCGGGTCAGCCGGCCGGGACCGGGACCGCAGAGGTCCGGCCCGCGAACGCCGAAACGATTGCCGAGGCGGCCTGGCGTCTCCGTGCGGGCGAACTGGTCGCTTTCCCCACCGAGACGGTGTACGGCCTTGGCGCCGACGCCGGCAATGACGCGGCGGTCGCCGCTGTTTTCGCCGCCAAGGACCGCCCGCGCTTCAACCCGCTGATCGTTCACCTGGCCGACCAGGCGGCGGCGGAAGCCCTGGCCGTCTTCGACGACCGGGCCCGCGCTGTCGCCTGGAAGTTCTGGCCGGGACCGCTGACCCTGGTGCTGCCGCGACGGCCCGGGTGTCCGCTTTCGCTGCTGGTCTCGGCGGGCCTGGAGACGGTGGCCCTGCGGGTTCCCAACCATCCGACCGCCCTCGCCCTGCTTGCCGTCGCCCGCCGGCCGATCGCCGCCCCCAGCGCCAACCGTTCGGGCGCGGTCAGTCCGACCACGGCCGCCCACGTGGCCGCCGACCTGGGCGAGCGGGCCGGCCTGATTCTCGACGGTGGCCCCTGCCGGATCGGGGTTGAGTCGACGGTGGTCGACCTGACCGGCGAGCAGCCGGCATTGCTTCGCCCGGGCGGCCTTGCCGTCGAGACGCTCGAGCGGTTCGTGGGGCCGCTGGCGCGGGCGACGGACACGACCGGACGCCCCCGATCGCCGGGGCTGCTCGCCCGCCACTATGCGCCCGGCCGGGGCCTGCGCTGCTATGCCCACCGTCCGGAGGCCGGCGAGGCGTTCCTCGGGTTCGGCCCGGACACCCCCGGGGCCGACCTCAACCTCAGCCCCGACGGCGACCTGACGGAGGCCGCAGGCAACCTGTTCGCCATGCTGCGCCGGCTCGACGCACCACCGTTCACCGGCATCGCCGTGGCACCGGT
This sequence comes from uncultured Rhodospirillaceae bacterium, assembly GCA_964454795.1. Classification (GTDB taxonomy): domain Bacteria; phylum Pseudomonadota; class Alphaproteobacteria; order Rhodospirillales; family Defluviicoccaceae; genus CAYVUM01. Next base: position 12,442 of record CAYVUM010000042.1, on the reverse strand, counting down.
GCCCGAGGCCGGCCTCGGGCGGGCCATCAATGATCGCCTGCGCCGCGCTGCCGCGGCTTCCCGCGAGCCGGACGACTTCGACCGCGGCCCTTCCGCCCCTTGCGTCCTTCCCGACGACGATGACATCGGCTGAGCCGGCGGCGCCCTGTGGTGCCCCGGGACAGCGCCGCTGCGGCTGCGCTACTGTTGGCGGACGGAGGACTGTGAGTGTGGCAGGGGTGGCGTTGTGCTGAGGAGACCGCGATGCGCGTCGGCGTTCCCAAGGAAATCAAGACTCACGAGTACCGGGTCGGGCTGACGCCGGACAGCGTCCGGGAGTTCGTCAGCCACGGCCACGAGGTGCTCGTCGAGGCCGGCTGCGGTGCCGGGATCGGCGCGGCCGACGAGGATTACCGCGCGGCCGGTGCCATCGTGGTTACGGATGCTGCCGCCGTGTTCGCCGAGGCGGAAATGATCATCAAGGTCAAGGAGCCGCAGGCCGGCGAACGCGTCCGGCTGCGCTCGGGACAAATCCTGTTCGCCTATCTTCACCTTGCCCCCGATCCGGAGCAGGCCCGCGACCTGATCGCCTCCGGTGCCGTGTGCATTGCCTATGAGACCGTCCGCGACCCCCACGGCGGTCTGCCCCTGCTCGCGCCGATGTCCCAGGTCGCCGGCCGGCTGTCGATCCAGGCCGGCGCCCACGCCCTGGAGCGGGCGCGGGGCGGGCGCGGGATCTTGCTCGGCGGTGTGCCCGGCGTGCCGCCGGCGAAGGTGGTGGTCATCGGCGGCGGCGTCGTCGGCGAGAACGCGATCCTGATGGCGCTCGGCATGGGCGCCGACGTCACCGTCCTCGACCGTAATGTGGACACTCTCGGCCGCCTCGCCGGCCGTTTCGGCTCCGCCCTCAAAACCGTCTACTCCAGCCGCGCGGCCCTCGAGGACCATGTTCTGCAGGCCGACCTGGTGGTCGGTGCGGTGCTGGTCGCCGGCGCCGGCGCGCCGAAAGTCGTCACCGCCGACGTGGTCCGGCGGATGAAGCCCGGCGCGGTGCTGTGCGACGTGGCGATCGATCAGGGCGGTTGCTTCGAGACCTCGCGGCCGACTAACCATGCCGAGCCCACCTACGTTATCGACGGGGTCGTCCACTACTGCGTGGCCAATATGCCGGGGGCGGTCCCCAATACCTCCACCTCCGCGCTGAACAATGTCACCCTGCCCTATGGCCTGGCCCTGGCCGACAAGGGCTGGCAGGCGGCGCTGCGGGAAAACCGGTTCTTTCGGGAGGGCCTCAACGTCTGCCATGGCCAAGTCACCCATGCCGCCGTCGCCCGCGACCTGGGTTATCCCTGCGTGGATCCGGAAACCTTGCTGGCGACGTGAGCGACGCCCGAACCGGCTCAGCGCCCCTCAGAGCGTCGGGAGAGTGCGGAAGCCGCGGTGCCCGGGCGGCTCGCCGGGAGAGCGGTGGACCGCGCTGACCCGGGCCGCCGGCGGGCCGGAGGAACACGCGGTGATCATGTCCTCGACGGAGTCCCGGGGCCCGGCAAACAGCGCTTCCACACTGCCGTCGCGGCGATTGCGAACCCAGCCGTCGAGGCTGCGCGCGGCCGCCTCGCTTTCCGCCCAGGCGCGGTAGCTGACCCCCTGCACCCGCCCCTCGATCCGCACCACCATGGCGATCCGGTCGTCGAACTCGCTCATTTCCGTCCCTCCCCTTCGGCTCCGGCGGCAGTCACTGCCTCACCGCGCAGAAAGTTAAGGAACCGCGCCGCGTCGGCCAGTTCGGCCGCCAGCCGGTCACGGCGGGCGGTCGCTTCCACATCGTCGCCCCAGCGTTCAACCTGATAACAGGCATCCAGTTCCGCGGCCAGCAAAGCCGACTTCGCATCCAGACGCCCGGCGGCCACGGCGAGGCCGATCACGGCCGAACCCGTGGCCTGGACCAGATCGGCGACTGCCGTCAGTTCCAGGTCAGAGAGGGCGGCGAACGCCCGCTCCAGCGCCGCGGCCGCCGCCGTCGGCTGGGCCACCGGCATCACGCCGGCGGTGAGGGTGAGCCGGACATCATGGGCGGCGGCGATCCAGTCGACCAGCGGCTGCCAGCAGCGCTGCTGACGGGCCACCAGCTCGCCCGGCTCCCAAGCCCGGTAGCAGACCAGGTCGGACAGCCCGATGCCGACCAACTCCTCGATCACCGCCGCCCGCGCCGGCCCGACCCGATCCAGCGCCGTTGCTGCCAAGCGGGTCAGCGGCATGGTCAGCGGCCGGATCTCGTCGGCCTGATCCTGCCACTCCCCGGCAATCGCCCGGGCCAGCGCCGGCGCCGGCAGCCGCAGGAAAGCGCCTGCGGGAGTGCGCACCGGCCGGCCATCCAGGATCACGACGAACCCGTCGTCGCCGGAAGCGATCGCGACCTCGGCGTAGAAGCGGCGGGCCGTCCAGGTCACCGCAATGCCGCGCCGGCCACCAGCCGCCCGGCCGCCGCCGGGATCTCGGCAAACGAGCTGACAACCACATCGGCCCCGGCGGCCTCCAGCTCTCCGGCGTCATGATAGCCCCAGGCGACGCCGATTGCACCGACCCGGGCGCTGCGGGCCATTTCCATGTCGTAGCAGGTGTCACCGACCATGACCGTGCCCTCTGGTCTGGCGCCGGTCTCCGCCATCGCCCGCAGGAGCATCTCCGGGGCCGGCTTGGCAGCGGCAACGTCAGCGGTCTGCAGGGTCACGAAGCGGCTGCCGAGGCCGTGGCCGGCGAGGGTCGCCTGGGCCCCGGCGCTGGACTTGCCGGTGGCGATACCGAGCAGCCAGCCGGCTGCGTCCAGATTATCAAGGGCGGCGAGCACGCCCGGATAGAGGGGGTCTTCGACAGCGCCGCGTCGCCGGCGGTCGCCGAACGCCAGGGTGTAGGCCGCTGCCAGGCGTGCGGCCAGTGCCCGATCGCCGGCGGGCAGCAGCCGCAGGATCGCATCGGCCAGCGACAGGCCGATGACCCGCTTGACAGCGTCGGCCGGCGGGACGGCCAGCCCGCAGGTCGCGAACGCCTCGTCCATGCAGGCGCTGATCGAGGCGAGGCCATCCACCAGGGTGCCGTCGCAATCGAACACGCAGAGCTTGAGCATCGCCGCCGCCGTCTACTCTGGTCCTGCCCCTTAGGCGATCAGGCCGTAAAGGCCGCCGAGGACAAAGGCGCCAACCAGCGCGAAGCCGACGTAGGCGGCGAACACCGGCAAGCGGGCCAGCGCGTAAATCGCGATCGCGGCGGGAATGCAGGTCACGCCGCCGGCGATCAGGAACGCCATGCCGGCGCCCGGCATCATCCCCTGGCTGATCAGACCCTCGACCAGCGGCAGGGCGGCGTAGCCGTTGAGGTAAAGCGGAATCCCAACCAGGGTGGCGGTCAGCAGCGGCTGCCAGCCATCGCCGCCGACAACGCCCGCGATACTCTCAGCCGGGACATAAGCGAGCATCAGGCTCTCAATGAGATAGGCCAGCGCCAGCCACCGGCCGAGGAACAGGGCCGTGTCGCCACTGTTCCGGGTAAACGTACGGCGCCGCTCCGGGTCCTGCCAGAACCGCCAGACGACGGCGCCGGGGTTGCGGATCCGCTTGCCGGCACAGCCGCCATCACCAATGCCGGGGCGCAACGGCTCGCCGATCAGCCCCGATCTCAACAGCACCGCCGTGCCGACGCCGCCGAACAGCCCGAGAGCGATCGCCGCGGTCGTTTTGAAGACCGCGAACTCCAGGCCGAGTGTGCCGGCGGTCAGCACGAACATCGACGGGTCCATGATCGGTGAAGCCAGCCAGAACGCCATGACCGCCGGTACCGGCACCCCGATGGCGAGCAGGGCGGCGATGAGCGGGATCACCCCGCAGGAGCAGAACGGCGAGACTGCGCCGACCACCGCTGCCAGCCCGATCATCAGCGAGAGCCGGCCGGTGAACGCCCGGGCGATCAGATTGTCCGCACCGCTGGCCCGGGCGAACGCGGCGATCGCCACCGACAACAGCAGGAACGGCGCGACCTCGAGCAGGCTCTCGGCGACGAACACCAAGCTCGCCGCCGCTTGCCCGGGGGCAGCGATGGCGAGCAGGGCGAAGATCATGACGATCGCGAGGATGACCCGGTCGATCGAGTGGGCAGCACGGCGCAGCTGCAGGGCGATGGCGGTCATCGGACCGGGGTCTCGTCCTGGTCATGGGCCAGAGCGTACGCCGGGCCCGCCCCGGGCACCGCAGGGGCATGGCTGCCTGTGGCGGCATCGGCGCAACACTCGGAGAGCAGGAAGCCAAGGGTCGCGTTCATCACCCCGGCCTCGTTGCGGCAGATCAGCGTGGTCCCCTGACGTTCCTGGCTCACCAGGTCGACGGCAATGAGCCGGTGCAGGTGGTGCGACAGGGTCGAACGGGCAATGCCGGTGCGCTCCAGGAGGTCACCCACGGCGAGACCGTCGGGCCCGGCGCGAACGAGCAGGCGGTAGATGCCGAGGCGGGTCGGATTGCCGAGCGCCTCCAGACGTTTCGCAGCGGTCTCCACTTTCATGGGCGCAGTCTAGCCGAGGGGGGCCGCGGCATGCAACGGTATTCCCGGTTTTATGGTTATATTCTCCGCCGCGCCATGGCTGGCGGCGATGCTGGCGACCGGCATTTCAGATCACGCGCACCGGCGCCGGCCGGGGGACATCAAAATTGAGCAGCCGCCAAGTCTCGCGCATGTGCGGGGGCAGGTCGGCCTCGGCGACCAGAATCCCGCGCACCGGGTGGGGGATGCGCAGCGCCCGGGCGTGCAGGTGGAGTTGGTGACCGGCGGGGGCGATTGCCAGTCTCGCCGCTGATCCGCCGTACTTGCCGTCGCCGACGATGGGCGTTCCGATCGCCGCACAGTGGGCGCGGAGCTGGTGGGTCCGGCCGGTCAGCGGCCGCAAGGACAGCCACGCCGCCTCATCGCCGAGCCGGTCCACCAGCTCGAACTCGGTGCGGGCGCTGAGGCCGCCGGCGAGGTCCGGCGCCACCCGCTCGCCGAGCCGGCCGGGGCCCTTGGCCAGGGGCAGATCGATCATCCCCGCCCGCTCGGCCGGCACCCCGGCGACCAGCGCCCAGTAGACCTTGTCCGCCGCCCGCGTCCGGAAGGACCGGGTCAGCGCCGCCGCCGCCCGGGCGGTCCGGGCCAGGACCAACACCCCGGAGGTGTCCCGGTCGAGGCGGTGGACGAGCCGCGGCCGCTCGCCGCCGAAGCAAAGCGCATCGAGCATGCCATCCAGGTGACGGCGGGTGCCGGTGCCGCCCTGAACAGCGAGGCCAGGGGGCTTGTCGACGACGATCACATGCTCATCGCGGTAGAGTACCCGGTCCAGGATCAGCAACCGGTCGCGGTCGTCGACATGGCCTGCGCCCGCCGCAGGACGGCGGGACGGCATTGCCGCGGGGTCGGGCAACTCGACCGGCGGCACCCGGACCCGCTGGCCGGCATCGACGCGGTCACCGGCCTGGACGCGGCGGCCATCGAGCCGCACCTGCCCGGTACGCAACAGCTTCTGAAGACGGCCGTGAGCAAGGCCGGGATAGTGACGGCGAAACCAGCGGTCCAGTCGCAGCCCGGCATCCTCGTCGGCGACGACCACGGTCTCTGCATCCCGCCGTTCGCCGCCGGTGGTCGTCATCGAGATCCGCGCGAGGTCCCCGGCGCTCCGTTTGCGGGTCGCGGACCGGGCTGATCGGCTGCGCCGGGACGATCGCCGGCCTCCGCGGCCTCCCGCCGGCGCGCCCAGGCGGCGAGCCGCCCGGCAATCTCCCGCTCGAAGCCGCGCCCGCTCGGCCGATAGAATTGCTGCCGCGGCATGCCGCCTGGAAAGTGGCTCTGCCCCGCGAACGCATCGGGCTCGTCGTGGTCATAGCGATAGCCGCGGCCGTAGCCGAGTTCCTTCATCAGCCGGGTCGGGGCGTTGACGCTATGCGCCGCCGGCGCCAGGGAGCCGGTTTCCCGCGCCGCCCTCGCCGCCGCCTTCTCGGCTCGATAGGCGGCGTTGGATTTCGGGGCCGAGCCCAGGTAGATCACCACCTGGACCAGCGCCAGTTCGCCTTCGGGCGAGCCCAGCCGCTCATAGGCCTCCCAGCCGGCCAGTGCCTGAACCAGCGCCTGCGGGTCGGCGAGGCCAATGTCCTCGCTGGCAAAGCGGACCAGCCGCCGGGCAACGTAGCGGGGATCCTCGCCGCCGGTGACCATCCGCGCGAACCAGTAGAGCGCGGCGTCGGTGTCAGAGGCGCGAAGCGCCTTGTGCAACGCACTGATCAGATTGTAGTGGCCCTCCCGGTCCTTGTCGTAGACGGGTTGGCGACGCTGCACGGCGGCAGCCACCCCGGCGCCGTCGAGGCGCGGCTCGGCAGGCCGGTCGGCCAGAGCCTCCACCAGGTTGAGGAGGTAACGGCCGTCGCCGTCGGCGAGCGCAAGGAGCGTCTCGCGACCGTCCGGATCCAGCGGCAGCGGCCGGCCGAGCAGCCGTTCGGCCCGCTCGAGCAGGGTCGCCAGCGCCGCCGGATCGAGCCGGTGCAGGACCAGCACCCGGCAACGCGACAACAGTGGCGGGTTCAGCTCGAAGGAGGGGTTCTCGGTCGTCGCTCCGATCAGGGTCAGGGTCCCATCTTCAACGGCCGGCAGGAATCCGTCCTGCTGCGCCCGGTTGAAGCGGTGGATCTCGTCGACGAACAGCACCGTGCCACGGCCGTCGCGGCGCCGCGCCCGCGCCGCCTCGATGATCCGGCGAAGATCGGCGACCCCGGAGAACACCGCTGACAGCACCTCGAAATGATGGTCGGTGGCGGCGGCGAGCAGCCGGGCAATGGTGGTCTTGCCGGTGCCGGGCGGCCCCCACAGGATCAGCGACGAGAGGCTGCGGGTCGCCACCATCCGGCCGATCGGACCGTCGAAGCCGAGCAGGTGATCCTGGCCGACCACGTCGGCAAGACGGTCCGGCCGCAGGCGGTCGGCCAGCGGCCGCGGCGCCTGGGCTTCAAACAGCGTCGTCACCAGCGGTACTGCCAGTCCAGGATGTTCGAGCCCCGGCCGATCCGCATCCGCCAGCGCCGGCCGGGCCGGGCCGCCAGCGCCTCCAGGTCGGCAACCGTTTCGATGGGCCGGCCGTTGATCGCCAGCACCCGGTCACCGCGCCGCAGACCGATCCGCTGGGCCGGGCTGCCCCGGTCCACCCCGAGCACCACCACACCGGCGTAGAACCGCTCCTGACGAAGCGTCTCGGCCAGCGCCGGCGACAGGTTGGCGACGATCGCGCCGGACAACGGGTGGTTGCCGACCAGGCGGGTGTCGTTGCGCGGCGGCTCGGCCGGCGCCGGTTCAGCGGCGATGCGCAGCGTCATCTCCCGGTCGCGCCGGCGGATCGTCAGGGCAAGGGGGCCATCATCGCTCCGGACGGTCAGGCGATACTTGAGCGCCTGCGGGCTGTTCACCGGATGGCCGTCGACGGCGAGGATCACGTCGCCCACATCCACCCCGGCGCGGTCGGCCGGACCGCCGGGATACACGTCCTCGACAAGGATGCCGGCGGGACGGGAAAGCTCAAGGGCTTCGGCAATCTCTGCATCCACCTCCCGCCCCCAGGCGCCGAGCCACGGCCGGTCCGCGCCCTCGCCCGTCAGCTCGGCAACCACGGTGCGTACCAGATTGGACGGCACCGCAAAACCGATCCCGTGGGAGCCGCCGCTGCGGGAATAGATCGCGGTGTTGATGCCGATCAGCGCGCCGGTGACGTCGACCAGGGCGCCGCCGGAGTTCCCGGGATTGATCGCCGCGTCGGTCTGAATGAAAAAATCCAGATCGCCGACCCCGACCCCGGTGCGGGCCAGGGCGGAGACGATACCGCTGGTCACGGTCTGACCGACGCCGAACGGATTGCCGATCGCCAACACCAGATCGCCCACTTCGACGTCGTCGGAATCGCGGAGCGGCAGGGCGGTGAGCGGCTCGCCGTCCGGGTCGATCCGCAGCACCGCCAGGTCGCTGCGATCGTCCGCCCCGAGCACGTCGGCATCGAACTCGCGGCGATCGGCGAGCACGACCGTCACCTCCTCCGCATCGGCGATCACGTGGCGGTTGGTGACGATGATCCCGGCCGGATCGACGATCACCCCCGAGCCGAGGGAATTCTCGATCCGCCGCCGGGGCGCACCCATGCCGAACTGCCGGCCGAAAAACCGCTCGAAGAACGGGTCATTGAAGAACGGCGCCATCACCCGGGATTCGACGATCTTGCGGCTGTAGATGTTGACCACCGCCGGCACCGCTGCACGTACCACCGGCGCGAACGACAGTTGAATTTCCGCCGCAGTGTGCGGGACCGCCCGCTCGGCAGCCAGGACTGGCAGGCCGGCGTCCCGTTGCGGAAGTGCCGGCAGCACCGAGACCAGCGCTCCCAATAACAGCCTGATGATCACTGACAAGCGGGGCGTCATCGGATCGCCGGCGGCTGATCCGGCCACCCGCGGCCCGCCGGCCGCCGCCCTGACCGCGGGGAGCCCGACGGCCCCGCGCCGGTCTTCACCCTTCCAGCGCCTCCGCCGCCGCCGCCTCGGCTTCCAGGCGGGCGCGGTCGGCCGCCCCTTTCGCCTCGGGATCGCGATCGACCAGTTCGATCACCGCGATCGGCGCGTGATCGCCGTGGCGATAGCCGGCGCGCAGCACCCGGGTATAGCCACCCGGCCGCTCGCGGTAGCGCTCGGCCAGCGTGCTGAACAGCTTGCGCACGGTCTCATCGTCGCGGAGGAAGGCGTGGGCCTGGCGGCGCGCATGCAGGTCGCCGCGCTTGCCGAGCGAGATCATCCGGTCTGCGAACCGGCGCAGTTCTTTTGCCTTCGGCAGGGTGGTGATGATCTGCTCATGGGTGAGCAGGGACGTGGTCATGTTCGAGAACATCGCTTTGCGATGGGAGGCGGTCCGGTTGAGCAGGCGGCCGCTGAGGCGGTGGCGCATGGGTGGTCTCCTTGGCGGCGGTTATCAGCGCTTTGGGCCGGCGGATCGGCGGCCTGCGGATCGGTGGCGGCGGCGTGCGGATCGGCAGGCCTCAGTACGGCTCTTCCAGCTTCCGGGCCAGTTCCTCAATGTTTTCCGGCGGCCAGTTGGGCACTTCCATCCCGAGATGCAAGCCCATCTGCTGCAGAACTTCCTTGATCTCATTCAAGGACTTACGGCCGAAATTGGGGGTCCTCAGCATATCGGCCTCGGTCTTCTGTACGAGGTCGCCGATGTAGATGATGTTGTCGTTCTTCAGGCAATTGGCCGAGCGCACTGAGAGTTCCAGCTCGTCCACTTTCCGCAGCATGTTGCGGTTGAACGGCAGGTCGTCACGGCGCTCCTCCTCGACGGCGGTCTGCGGCTCCTCGAAGTTGATGAACAACTGGAGCTGATCCTGAAGGATCCGGGCAGCCAGGGCGACCGCATCTTCCGGCGAGACAGTGCCGTCGGTGGTCACCTCCAGGGACAGCTTGTCGTGGTCGGTGACCTGGCCGACGCGGGTGTTCTCGACCTTGTAGGCGACTTTGCGGACCGGCGAGTAGATGGCGTCGACAGGGATCAGCCCGATCGGCGTCTCCTCGGTGCGGCCGGCGGAGGCGGGCACATACCCCTTGCCCACGTCGGCGGTGAGTTCCATCGACAGCCGGGCGCCGTCATCGAGGGTGCAGATCACCAGGTCCGGATTGCTGACCTCGATGTCGTGACCGGTTTCGATCATCCCGGCGGTGACTTCGCAGGGGCCCTCGGCGCGCAGATACATCCGCCGGGTTCCCTCGCCGCCCATCCGCAAGGCAATCGCCTTGATATTGAGAATGATATCGGTAACATCCTCCCGGACACCGGGGATGGTGGAGAACTCGTGCAGCACGTTGTCGATCTGGATCGCCGTCACGGCAGCCCCCTGGAGGGACGACAGCAGGACCCGGCGCAGGGCATTGCCGAGGGTGAGCCCGAACCCTCGCTCCAGCGGTTCGGCGACGATCGTGGCCCGACACCGGGGATCGGCTCCCGGGACAATGTCAAGCTTTGACGGCTTGATCAGCGTCTGCCAGTTTTTCTGAATCACGGCCTTAAACCTTCTCTCGTCAGCGCCGACCCGGCGTGCGGGTCAAGCCGAACTCTCTGTGGTCCCGGCGGCTGTGGTATCCCGGTTCCGGGCTGGCCGGCATACCACCCCGACGCCGACCCCGTGGGCAACCTACGCCGGCATCGCGCCGGTCGGCGCGGCGGCGCACCGCTGCGGGCGGCGGCCCCGGGCTTTACACCCGGCGGCGTTTGCGCGGCCGGCATCCGTTGTGGGGAATCGGCGTCACATCCCGGATCGCAGTGATCGTGAATCCGGCTGCCTGCAGCGCCCGAAGGGCCGATTCGCGCCCCGAACCGGGCCCCTTAACCTCCACCTCAAGTGTTTTCATGCCATGCTCGGCCGCCTTCCGGGCCGCATCCTCAGCGGCGACCTGCGCCGCATAGGGTGTTGACTTGCGCGACCCCTTAAAGCCCTGGGAGCCTGCGGATGACCACGAAATGGCGTTGCCCTGGGCATCGCTGATCGTGACCAGGGTATTGTTGAAGGTCGCGTTGATGTGGGCAATGCCCGAGGAAATATTCTTGCGTTCCCGGCGCCGGGGGCGCTGCGGTGCTTTCGCCATTGTGGGCTCCTGATCGAATTACTTGCCGGGTTTCTTCTTGCCTGCGATCGGTTTGGCTTTCCCTTTGCGCGTCCGGGCATTGGTATGCGTCCGCTGCCCGCGGACCGGCAACCCGCGCCGGTGGCGCAACCCACGATAACAGCCCAGGTCCATCAAACGCTTGATATTCATGGCGACTTCGCGCCGGAGGTCGCCCTCGACGCGATACTCGTTGTCAATCAGCTCGCGCAGCCGCAACACCTCGGCGTCACTCAACTCGTGCACCCGACGGGCGGGCGGATAGCCGAGTTTGACGCAGATCTGTTTGGCCGTCGTCGGGCCGATCCCGTGGATATAGGTCAACGCGATCTCAACACGCTTACCCGTAGGGATATTCACCCCAGCGATACGCGCCACCGTGGGCTCTCCTTAACGGTAATTTTACGGATTGATAAGATGGGTCCCAAACCGCAGGGCCGCCAGTATAGGATTTTGCCGCCCTCAGTCAACCCTTGCCTCGCTGCTGATCACCGCCTCGATCTGGCGGGTCACATCGTCGATCTCGGCCATGCCGTCGATGTCCCGGACAAGGTTCTGGCGGGCATAATGCTCCAGAACCGGCTCGGTCTGGGCATGATATTCCTGAAGCCGCTCACGCACCGTCTCGGCATTGTCATCGGCGCGGCGGGTGAACTCGGTACTGCCACACACATCACAGACACCATCCACCGCAGGCCTTTTGAACCTGTCATGATATCCGGCGCCGCAGTTGGCACAGGTGAACCGCCCGGTGATCCGTTCGATCATGGCCTCATCGTCGACCCGGATCGACAGGACATGGTCAAGCCTGATGGCCTTGTGGCCCAGCAACTCGTCCAGCGCTGCGGCCTGGGCCACCGTGCGGGGAAACCCGTCCAAAATGAACCCGGCCCGGCAGTCGGGCTTGTCGAGCCGGCTGTCGATCATGCCGATGATGATCTCGTCAGGCACCAGGTGACCCTGCTTCATCACCTCATCCGCCCGGCGGCCGAGCGCCGTCCCGGCCGCGACCTCGGCGCGAAGCATGTCGCCGGTCGACAGCTGGACGATCCCGTGACGGTCCTCGATCCGTTTCGCCTGCGTCCCCTTCCCGGCTCCCGGTGGCCCGAACAGCACCAGATTCATCACCGCCTCCCACGGAGTTTCGCTTTCTTCACAAGGCCTTCGTATTGATGGGCCAAGAGATGGGAGTGCACCTGAGCCACCGTGTCGAGAGTCACGGTCACGACGATCAGAAGGCTCGTGCCTCCGAAGTAGAACGGCACGGAGAACCGCGAGATCAGGATTTCGGGGAGCAGACAGACCAGCGCCAGGTAACCGGCGCCGATCACCGTCAGCCGGGTCAGTACCTTGTCCAAAAACTCGGCGGTGTTCCGCCCTGGGCGGATGCCCGGAATGAATCCGCCGTATTTCTTGAGGTTATCGGCGGTATCCGCCGGATTAAACACAACGGCGGTGTAGAAGAAAGCGAAGAACACGATCAGGCTCACATACAGCAACAGGTAGAGCGGCTGGCCGCGGCCAAGGAAGGCGGCGATTGTCGTCAGCCAATCGGACCCGGCGCCACCACCGGCACCGGATGCGAACTCGATGATCGTGATCGGCATCAACAGGATCGAGCTGGCGAAGATCGGCGGAATGACGCCGGCCGTATTCAGCTTGAGCGGCAGGTGCGAGCTCTCGCCACCGATCATCCGGTTGCCCTGTTGCCGCTTCGGATACTGAATGACGATCCGCCGCTGCGCCCGCTCCATGAACACCACGAAAAA
>CAYVUM010000041.1:0-29341 GCA_964454795.1 uncultured Rhodospirillaceae bacterium | reverse complement strand
CCCAAGCCTACCTCGCCCAAGCCGGAAAATGAAAAAGCCGATGGACGCGCTGCCGGGAGCCGTCCAGCCGGGACGCGCGGTGATCCGCCGGGTGGCCGCGGGGCTGTGGCTCGCGCTCGCGGTGACGCTGGCGGGCGGCGGTTCCGCCGCGGCCCGGCCCCTTGACGATGTGGTCGACAGCGGAACCCTGATCGTCGCCGTCTACCGCGATTATCCGCCGTTCTCTTATCGGAATGCCAAGGGTCTCGCCGGGATCGACGTGGATATCGCCGGCGAGGTCGCCTCCGCCCTCGGGGTCGGCCTCCAGCTGATGCCGGTGACCGCCGACGAGACCGTGGACGACGACCTGCGCAACGCCGTCTGGAAAGGCCACTATCTGGACCGCCGCATCGCCGACCTGATGCTGCACGTTCCCGTCGACCGCCAGTTCGCCTTGCGCAATGACCAGGCGGTGATCTTCGGCTCGTACTTTCTGCGGCGGATTGCCTTAGCCTATGATCCGGAGCGGCTTGACGGCGGCGATCCCCCCCTGTTCGCGGCCGAGACCATCGCCGTCGAGGTGGACTCGCTCGGCGATTTCTTTCTGAGCGGGGCGTACGGCGGCCAGCGCCGCAATGTGGTCGTCCGCTACCGGACGGCCGCCGAGGCGATCGCGTCCTTTCGCGCCGGGGCGGCCGCCGCGGTGATCGCGCCGGAAAGCGAAATCGAGGCGGGGCTAGGACCCGCCCGCCGCGGAGTGCGGATCGAGCCCGTGACGATGGGGGGCTTCCGAACGCCGGCGTGGCCGATCGGGGCCGCTGTCAAGGAGGACTCCCGCGATCTCCGCTACGCCGTGGGCGACATTCTTGCCGCGATGGTCGCCGACGGCCGGATGGCGGAAATCTTCGCCCGCCACGGGGTTACCTACCGCTCCCCCCTGGCGGAATAAGGGCGAACCCGGACGCCGGGCGCGCCGGCTTTCCTGGCTCCGACCTTTTTCCAATTGCCGCTCGCCAGCACGGGGATATCCTGCAACGGGTTGCTTGTCCGAAGGGCGGCTGCAACCGATGTAACCAGCGTCAGGACCGGTGCGGGACACCGGAAAACCGATCGATTACCGAAAGGAACAGCGATCATGCGAACCTGGAAGCGGCCGACCATCGTCGAAATCGCGCTCGGAATGGAAATCAACAGCTACGCCTGCGCGCGCGTCTGACGACGATCGGGGGTCTTAAGGCCGGCGACGGGCTTGGCCCCCAAAACTTATGGACATCGTCGTCCTCGGGTCGGCGGCCGGCGGCGGGCTTCCCCAATGGAACTGCAGTTGCCTGCTCTGCAGGCGGGCTCGCGCCGGTGATCCGCTGGTGGTATCGCGAACGCAATCATCGCTGGCGGTATCCGCAGACGGACAGCGCTGGGTCCTGCTGAACGCCTCGCCGGACGTCCGCGAGCAGATCACCCGGACCGGGCAACTGCACCCGAGAGGTGGCGGGCGGGACAGCCCGATTGCGGCCGTGGTGCTGACCAACGCCGACGTGGATCACATCGCCGGTCTGCTGTCGCTGCGGGAGGCTCAGCCGTTTGCGCTGATGGCGACCCGCCGGGTGCACGAGGTCCTGGCCGCCAATCCGGTGTTCAACGTTCTGAACCCGCGGCTGGTCGCCCGCCGGACCGTCGGACTCGACGAAGCCGCCGCGATCGCCGGGGCGGACGGCGAGCCGACCGGCCTCACGGTCAGGCTGTTCCCGGTGCCGGGCAAGGTCGCGCTCTATCTCGAGGACCCGGCGGCCGGCCCGGAATTGGGCACCGTTGCCGAAGACACGGTCGGGGTCGAGATGAGCGGCCCGCAGGACGGCGCGCGGTTTTTCTACATCCCCGGCTGCAGCCGGATCACCGGCGATCTGGCGCGGCGGCTGGACGGCGCGGCGCTGGTCCTGTTCGACGGCACCGTCTGGAGCGATGACGAGATGGCCGCGACCGGGGTCGGCGCGAAAACCGGCCAGCGCATGGGGCATCTCTGCATGTCCGGACCCGACGGCTCGATTGCCGCCTTCTCCGGTCTCAACGTTGGTCGCAAGCTGTTCATCCATATCAACAACACCAACCCGGTGCTGGCCGGGGATTCCCCCGAGCGGCGGACGGCAGAGGCTGCCGGCTGGGAGATCGCCGTGGACGGACTGGAGATCCGGCTGTGATGGACGGCCTCGCCGCCGGGGCCTTCGAGGAGCGGCTGCGCGCGGTCGGGGCGGAGCGCTACCACAATCGTCACCCCTTCCACCGTCTCCTTCACGACGGCGCGCTGCGCCGGGGCCAGGTCCAGGCGTGGGCCCTCAACCGGTACTGCTATCAGTCGGCGATTCCGCGCAAGGATGCGGCGCTGCTGTCCCGCACCGACGACCGGGCGCTCAGGCGGGAATGGGTCTCCCGGATCCATGACCACGATGGCTTCGGCGAGGACCCGGGCGGTCTCGAGCGCTGGCTGGCGCTGACCGACGGCCTCGGACTCGACCGGGCGACGGTGATCTCGCGGGCGCAGGCGCTGCCGGCGACCCGGTTCGCCGTCGAGGCCTATGTGCGCTTCGTGGCGGAGACGTCGCTGCTCGAAGCGGTCGGCTCCTCGCTCACCGAGCTGTTTGCGCCGCGCATTCATCGCGAGCGGATCGCCGGGATGCTCGAGCACTACCCGTTCATCAGCGAGAACATCATGGCCTATTTCAGGCGCCGGCTCGACCAGGCGCCGCGCGATGTGTCCTTTGCCCTGGACTATGTGAAGCGCGAGGCCCGCACGGGCGAGCAGCAACAGGCCGTAATCGATGCGCTGCGCTTCAAGTGCGACGTTCTGTGGGCCCAGCTCGATGCCCTCCACTTCGCGTACGTGGAGCCGGGCATGATCCCGCCCGGGGCGTTCGTGCCGGACGACCACCAGGGGCCGGCAGTTCCGACCGGGCAGCCGCAAACGGACGGGCGGCCATGACGTCGCCGGCCGCCATCGACCGCCAGAGCCGGCCGCGGCTCGCGGCGCATGTGCGCCTGACCCTCGACCGGCGCCGGGACCGCTGGGTGGTTCTGGCGCCGGAACGGATGCTCGTGCCGGACGAGATCGCCCTCGACATCCTGCGCCGCTGCACCGGCGAGACCGCGGTCGACGACATGATCAGCGCCCTGGCGAAAGACTACGATGCGCCGCGCGATGATATCGCCGCCGATGTGCTCGGCCTGCTCGGTGACCTCTCCGAAAAAGGAGTGATCGTCCCATGACCGTGCCGCCACCGCTCAGCCTGCTCGCCGAGGTGACCCACCGCTGCCCGATGCGGTGCGCCTACTGCTCCAATCCGCTGACCCTGGAGCCGGCCGGCCGGGAGCTGGGCACGGCTACCTGGTGTCGGGTGATCAGCGAGGCGGCCGATCTCGGCGTGCTGCAAATCCATTTTTCCGGCGGCGAGCCGACCGCCCGCCGGGACATCGTGAACCTGGTCGACCATGCCGCGGCGGCCGGACTCTACACCAACCTGATCACTTCCGGCGTGCTGCTCGACGGCGAGCTTCTCGGCCGGCTCGCCGGCGCAGGTCTCGAACATGTCCAACTCAGCTTTCAGGACGTGCGCGCCGGCACCGGCGACTGGATGGGCGGTCTCGCTGGCGCGCAGCGCCGCAAGCGCCAAGTGGCGGGGGCCGTGAAATCGGCCGGCCTCGCGCTCACTGTCAACGCCGTCATCCACCGCCACAATGCCGGCCGGGTCGGCGAGATAATCGACATGGCCGTCGATCTCGGCGCCGGGCGGATCGAAATCGCCCATGTTCAGTACTACGGCTGGGCGCTGCTCAACCGTCGGGCGCTGCTGCCGACCCGGGAGCAACTGGCGGCGACCACGGCGATCGTCGACGCGGCCCGGGAACGGCTCAGGGGCATGCTGGTGATCGATTATGTGGTTCCCGACTATCATGCCCGGCTGCCCAAAGCCTGCATGGGCGGTTGGGGGCAGCGGTTTCTCAACGTCGACCCGGCCGGGCGGGTGCTCCCCTGTCATGCTGCGACCACCATCCCAGGCCTGACCTTTCCGCAGATCGGCGAGCACCCCCTGGAGTGGATCTGGGCCCGGTCCGAGGTGTTCAACCGCTTTCGGGGGACGTCGTGGATGCGCGAGCCGTGCGCGTCGTGCGAGCGCCGGGAGCAGGACTGGGGCGGCTGCCGCTGCCAGGCCCTCGCCCTGACCGGCGATGCGGCCAATGCCGACCCGGTTTGTCACAAATCGCCCTTCCATGGCGAGCTTCTGGCGCTGGCCGGTGCGGAGGCGCAAAGCGGCGCCGGGGGCCTTGTCTATCGCTCGGCTCGCAGCGGGCGTGAGTCGCAGCCGCAATCTTCCCGTCCCGGTGAGCAAGCCGAATGTTCCGGGCGTTAGTCGTCGACGACCATCCGCTGTTTCGAATGGCGCTCCTTGAAGTGGTCGGCAGCCTCTATGCCGATAACGAAGTGCGCGAAGCCAGCACCCTCGACGAGGCTCAGACGATCATCCGCGACAGTGTCGAGGACGAAATCGACCTGATCCTCCTGGATCTGCAGATTCCCGGTGCCAGCGGCTTTTCCGGCCTGATCGCCCTGCGACAGGCGGCACCGTCGGTGCCGATCATCGTGGTCTCCGCCTGGGCGGAGCAAGACGTGGTGGTCAGCGCCCTGACCTACGGCGCCGCCGGGTTCATCCCGAAGGCCTTCTCCAAGCGGCACATCGCCGAAGGGATCGACCGGGTGCTGTCGGGCGGTGTGTTCGTGCCGGCGACCGAGACCGACAACGACGCCCGGGCGGGGCGGGAGGCTCGGCCGGCCGCGGCCGCGGGGAACGGGATCTCGGCGCTGACCCGCGGTGAGTTGCGGGTTCTTGATCTTCTTGCCGAGGGCAAGCCGAACAAGATCATCGCCTACGAACTCGGCATCAAGGAATCGACGGTCAAGGCGCACATCACTGCGATCCTCAGGAAACTCAAGGTCCACAGTCGCACCCAGGCGGTGCTGTTGACGCGGAACCAGGACTTCGTGCAGCGCTGATACCGCCAAGCCGACGGAATGACTTTCGTCGGCCGGGTGGCAGCCGCGAAACGCGCTGCGGCTTATGCCGCGAAGGCCAGGCAAACCGAGAGAGCGTCCGGTGCGCGCGGGAGACACCGGCGGAGCCGGTCAAAAGCTCGCCGGCTCAAAGCGCCTGCAGCCGGGGTCAGGCAACCGGCCCTGACAGCAGATGCGACATCAGCGCGCGCAGCTTGGAGGGCTTTACCGGCTTGCGCAGCGCGTGCAGCTTCGATGCGCGGATACGATCGTGCAACCGCGGGCAGGCATCTGCGGTGATGATCAGGCCAGGGATCGCTTCGGCGTATGCGGAACGGACGAGGTCGATGACCTCCAGGCCGTTTTCGTTCTCATCGAGGTGATAATCGACCACTGCGATCTTCGGCGCGCCGCCGCTGCGGGCGAGTTCCGTCAGGGCCCGCTGGCCGGAGCGCTCGGTGACCACCCGGCAGCCCCAGCCTTCCAGAAGCTCGCGCATGGCGACCAGCACGCCCTCTTCGTTCTCGACCACAAGCACCGTCGCGCCGGACAGGGAGCCGGGACCCTCCGCGGGGGAGACGTCACGGCTTTCGCTGTCGGCTGAAACCCGGCCGTAGGGCACCTCCACGGAGAAGACAGACCCCTGTCCCACCTGGGAGCGGATCCGCAGCCGGTGACCAAGGGTGCGGGCGACTCGTTCGACGATGGCGAGGCCGAGGCCGAAGCTTTTCTCGGTGGCGCGTTCCGGCGTATGGAGCTGGCGGAATTCCTCGAAGATCGTCGCGAAATCGGCCTCGGCGATGCCGACACCGGTATCCCACACCTCGATCCGGATGCTGTTAGCGCCGCGGCGGCAGCCGACCAGAATCCGCCCGGTCAGGGTGTAGCGGATGGCGTTGCTGACCAGGTTGCGGAGGATGCGTCCGAGCAGTTTCGGATCGGAGCGCACCACCGCACTGGAGGTGACCACCCGCAGATCCAGGCCCTCGGCGGCGGCCACTGCTTCGAATTCGTGTTGCACAGCGCCGAGCACCGTCGAGATCCGGAAGTCAGCCAACTCGATCGGGATTGCTCCCGCATCAAATTTGGAGATATCGAGCAGGGCACCGAGCAGGCCCTCAACGCTCTGCAGTGCGCTGTCGATCCGGGCGACCAGCTCGCCTTCCTTGCTCTGCAGGTCGCGTTCGGAGAGGGCGGTGACGAACAGCCGGGCGGCGTTCAGGGGTTGCAGCAGATCGTGGCTGGCGGCCGCGAGAAACCGGGTCTTGCCGAGATTGGCGGCCTCGGCCTCGGCCTTGGCGACGCGCAATGCCTCTTCGATGCGTGACCGTTCGCGGATTTCGTCGAGCAGCTTGCGGTTCACCGCGGTCAATTCGGCAGTCCGCTCGGCGACCCGGCGCTCAAGGCTGTCTTTCGCCTCGTTCAGCGCCGCGGCGGCGGCCCGGCGGTCGGTGACATCGGTGTACGTGGTTACGAACCCGCCCTGAGGCATCGGGTCGCGGCGCACTTCCAGGACAACCCCGTCGCCGAGGGTCTGCTCCGTGTGCAGCCGGCGGGACCGGCGCGCCGCCTCGATCCGCAGCGCCATGGCGCCGTTGGCATCCGAGCCGTAATCGCCCCGTTCGCCGCGGAACTGAACGAGGTCCTCGAAGCGTGCGCCGGCGTAGACGAGCCAGTCCGGCAGGTCGAGCAGGTCGACGAAGCGATCGTTCCATGCGACCAGACGGAGGTTCTCGTCGAACACCGACACGCCCTGAGCGAGATTGTCGAGAGTCGATTGCAGCAGGATCGATTTTTCAGCCAGCTCCCGTTCATGACGACGTTGTTCGGCCAGCTTGATCTCGCTGATGTCGGTGTAAATGCCGACGGTGCCGCCATCGGGAAGCAGCCGTTCATTGATCTGAACCCACCGCCCGGAGGTGAGGCGGATGACAAACGGATCACCCGGCGAGCGGCGGCGACCCAGTCTGTTCAGGGGCCACCCCGGATGATCGGCACTGGTGTCGGCGATCAGCTCGGCCTGGACGATGCAGTGCGAGAAATCCGCAAACGACATCCCCGGCCGGACTGCTTCTGCCACTCCCGGCCAGAATTCGATAAAATTCCGGTTGCAGAGAACGAGACGGTCATCCGCATCGAAGTGCGCAAATCCTTCGGAAATACTGTCGATCGCCTCCATCAGGCGCACTTGCGAGGCTTCGATTTGGGATTTTGCAGTGTTGAGCGCCGTGTTGGTTTTCTCAAGTTCGCGCAAGGCCACTTCGAGTGTCTGGGTGCGTTCACGGACTTTCTGCTCAAGGCCGATCGCGGTCTGAAACAAGGTATAGGCGTTGGCCTGGGAATCCATGCCCCGCTCGACCCGTTCCATCAGCGCCACGATGATTTTGGCGAGCTTGGGGAGATCAACCGGAAGATCGAGAGCGTTTATAGGAAGAGCGTTCATGGTATGCGTCTCTCGCTCGCTTGGGCGTCGAAGCCGATTGCCGCACCTGTGAAAGTCTGGTTGACGTGCATGGCCTGAAATTGCTCGCCGAACGTTCCAAAGCCGATTACGTTGTTTTCCATTAAAAGACGGCCGACTTGTGTCTTGAGTTGGCGTTGCTCCAATTCCAGGCTTCTTAAGACACAGTCGCAGCCAATTACCAAGTCAGGACTGCCGATCTCCGCTTCAATCTCACTAAAAAGCTCGACAAGATTCGTAAATATATCGGTGCTCTCGGCGACGGTGAGGACAATGCCGCGGTCGATGGCACAGAAAAACGTCAGGCTTTCATCCGTGTTCACCTTCTGGATGGAACGCGTGTAATACCGGCCGCCCACCCGGACGACGACCGGATGGGTGGCGAATATCATGGGGGTCAGCGGGTTCGGGTTGAGTCCGAACATCCGGGCGTACTCGCGGGCTGCCGGTTCGCCGTTGATTTCAGAGACGATGCGCCGCGAGGTGTCGGCCTCAGTGACCACCATTTTCTTTTCCGAACTGACAAAGTGATCGGTGGTAAACAGCTTGACGGGTCGCGTGGTGCTGACCAGGGCAAGGACGGCCGCGTCGGTCAGGAACTGGCCGTCCCAAAGAACAAACGAGCGGGTGAAGGCGATATCGCCGCCGGCCGATCCGCCGAACAATGGCAAACCGCCGAGTGCCGCATGAACGGCGCTGACCACGAGTTCCTCGCAGCGGCAGAGTCCATCGATCATCAGGAACGCGAAGGCGGTCTCCTCCTCACCGGAGTCCCCGGAGCCCAGAAGGCGGCTGCGCAGCGACCGGACGATCCCGGTACCGCCGGACAGGGTGCAGCGCGTCACATCCCGGATCGGCGCGGCCACCGCCTTGAATTCCGGAGAGCACAGGGAAAAGCCGGTGATCGCGCCGTTCAGATAACCAGCGGGGGAGATTTCGCCAGCACTCGTGCAACCGATCAATGGCGTACCGTCGAACCGCTGCGCCAGTTCCCGACCAAGGGTTGCGAGGTCGTACTCAGCAGAGCAGAAAACGACGCTGAGCACGGCGGTTGGGTCGTGGAGCGCGTGATAGAGGTCCTCGGCGGCGCACGCGGGGTCGCCCGAACGCGAGTACCCCTTGCGAATGCAAGGCGTGCTAATCGTGAACGTTCCTCTCCTGCCGCCGGAGCCGGCCGTCACCTTTGATGACGATGCTCCGGACGCTTCTCGGGTGCCCTTCTTTTGGGGTCACCTGCCGAGGATTTTACATGACCTGACCGCAGTACTCCAGGTCAATATCCTTTCAAAACCGCGCCGCGGTCTTTTTCGGGGTTACTTTCGGCTCAGCGCCCGGGGCCGGCGCGCGGTCCGCGGCCGATCCGGCCGAGCAGGACCGGGACAATCACACTGAGTGCGAGGATGCGCAGTATATGGTGCGCGGCAATAAATGCCGGGTCGTAGCCAAGGGCGAGGGCCATGGCTGCCATCGCTTCGATCCCGCCGGGTGCGTAGGCCACCCACATCTGACCGAAGGGCCGGTCGAGCAGCGTGGCCCCGGCCTGAGCAACCAGCGCCGAGATCACGAGCGCGATCAGCACCGTTACAAGGCCAGTGCGGAGGCCTCTGGCGAGCTCGCCGGCGCCGACACCGCTGAACCGGGCACCGATCACCGCGCCGGTGACGACGAAGCCGGGCGCGAGCAGCCAGACCGGCGGCCGGCCGGTGACCAGACCACTCACGTGCAGAGCAAGACTGACCGCCATGCCGCCGAGCAGATAGCCGGCGGGGACATGAACGCGGTTCAGTGCGGACCCGGCGACGACGCACAGAACGATCAGGATTGCCAGGGCCGGGAACGGGGTGATGGCTGCAGGCGCGGCGCCAGGCGCCGTCCCGTTGCCCGGGTCCACAGGCGCAACGGCGAGTCCCAGGATCAGGGGCAGGGCGGTGGTGAGGGCCAGCAACCGGAGACTCTGGTTGAGGGCGACCTGCCGGGGATCGCCATGGCCGGCTGCGGAGAGCGCAAGCACGTAGCTGAGCGCACCGGGAACCGTCGACAGCAGCGCTGTCGGGGCATCCAGACCGGCGATGCGGCGGAGATAGCCGGCGTTGACGGCCATGATCGTTGCCAGGCAGAGGGCCATGACCGCGAGGCTGAGCGGCCACGCTCCGGCGCCCGCGAGAGTCCCGGCATCGATGCCCGAGCCGATCGAGGTGCCGATGACCGCGAAGGCGGCATTGCGGACCGGTCCGGCCACAGCTGTGGCTGTGCCGGCGATGGCTGCGCCGGCGACCGCGAGGCAGGCGCCCACCAGGATGGCCGCCGGCAGGCCGAAAGCGGTGGCGGCGCCCGCCCCTGCCGCGGCGATGACCAGGGTCCGGACGGTTCGAATGGCCGCGGTGCGGCGCGGCTGGTCATGCCCGTCCCGGTCGGCCATGGCCGAATGGATCCCCTTCCCCCGATCGGCCGCCGCAGGGGGCCTGAAACCGGCTTGCCCGAACCGGCGACGTCACGTTAGGGTTCGCACCGCTTGCGGGCTGACCGGCCCAGCGGACGGAGGCAGTCATGACAGCAGAACTGACCGTAATCATCGATGCGTGGCCCGATGGTCAGGCGATTCCGCCGGATTACGCATTCGGCATTCCAGCCGCCGAAGGCCATATGGCGTTTGGCCCCAACCGCAATCCGGCAATTCGCTGGTCCGGCGCCCCGGCGGATACGAAGTCGTTTGCAATCATCTGCCATGATCCGGACGTGCCGTCCCGGCCGGACGACGTCAACCAGGAAGACCGGACAGTCCCGGCCGATCTGCCGCGAGTCGATTTCTACCACTGGGTGCTGGTGGATATTCCGGCAACGGTCAGCGAGATCCCTGAAGCGGCGGACAGCAACGGCGTCACCCCCCATGGCAAGCCGGCCGGTCCCACGCCTTACGGGGTGCGCGGCCTCAACACCTACACCGACTGGCTCGCCGGCAATCCCGACATGGCCGGAGACTATGGCGGCTACGACGGACCCTGCCCACCCTGGAACGACTCGATCGTCCACCACTATCACATCATCGTTTATGCGCTCGACGTCGAGACGCTCGGGCTCGGCGGCGCCTTCAAGGGCCCGGATGCGCTGTCGGCGATGGCCGGGCACGTGCTCGCCGAGGGACGGTGGAGCGGCACTTACAGCCTCAACCCGGCGGTTCCGGCCTGAGGCCCCGCCGCGCTGCGGCCGGCGGCCCGTCCAATCCGGCTTTCAATCGCCGACCGTTGACGACGGTCGGAGCGGAGACTACCTCCTTCTCGTCGGATGCCGAAGTCGGGTCCGACCCTGGTTGAAGGTCGTAAGTCGACCTTTCCAGGTGGGGCACATTGCTTGTTGGAGGATGTGTGAGATGACCACGCTTGACTTTTCCCCTCTGCTCCGGGCGTCCATCGGGTTCGACCGCCTGACCCGATTGCTCGAAGATGCGGCCCATTACACCGACAGCGGCAACGGCTACCCGCCCTACAACATCGAGAAAACCGGTGAGAACGCCTATCGGATCACCCTGGCGATTGCCGGATTTGGAGCGGAAGATGTGGCGATCACGGTTCACGAAAACGTGCTGGTGATCGAGGGCCAGAAGAAGGAAGACGATCGCAACCGCGCTTTCATCTATCGCGGGATCGCGGGTCGGGCCTTCAAGCGCCAGTTCCAGCTGGCCGATCACGTCCTTGTGGAATCGGCCAGTCTGGTGAACGGCGTGCTGACCGTTGACCTCAAGCGGGAGATCCCAGAGGCGATGAAGCCGCGGCGCATCCCGATCGCGACCGAACCCCGATCCGAAGGCAACGTTCAGGCCGCGGGTGAGGCGCCTGAGGCCGTCGAGGGCGGCCGCGCCGCAGCCTGACGGCGCCAGGCGGCGGGACCTTCGTCTCCCCGCCAGTGACGGAAACGCCGTCTTCAGACAGAAAAGGGGCCGGCGGCCTGCCGGCCCCTGGTCTTTCAGGCGCTTTTCGGCCCGAGACTGCCCGGCACCCCGCCAGCCGGTCCGGTTCCGGTCAGCGGTCCGGCCCGGGCCGTGCAGCCGGTTCGACGTTCGCTATTCCAGGCGCAGGCCAAGGGTGTCCGGATCAAGGCGGCCGATCGCCTGGAGGATCCGATACACGGCGATCAGACGCGCGTACCGGGCATCAGCATGACTGATCCGCGCCACGTTCACTTCATCTTCCGATATCAGCACGTTGATGACCGTCTCCCGGCCCAGTTCGCGCAAGGCCCGACGGGCATCGAAGACTTCCTCGGCAATGACAACGGCGTTGGCCAGAAGGTCGAGCCGGTCCTCTGCGGTTTTGAGCTCCTGCCAGGCAAGCCGGGTGGTCTCAACCACCGTGCGGTTGACGAAGGTGTGGTTCTCCTGACTGGCGTGGAAATCGTACGCGGCCTGGGACACGTTGGCGCTGGTGCGAAACCCGTTGAACAGATTCCAGGTCGCCTGCAGAACCAGGGTGTATTCGTTGCGCTCGCCCGGCTGCAGGTCGAAATCCTTCTCGTAGGCGGCCGTGCCGACGATCTCGAGCCGGGGGAAATAGCCGGCGCGCGCAAGGCGCCGTCGCTCGCTGGCCGCTTCCACGGTGGCGAGGCTGCTGGAAATCGCCGGGTTCTCCGCCTCGGCAACGTCGATCGCCTGGTCGATGCTGCGCGGCAGCGCCGCTTCGGGGGGTGTCGGATCTCCCATTTCTTCCAGCACGGGCGCATGACCGAACACCTGGATGTAGCGGCTCATCGCATTCTGCAGGGCGCCCTCAAAGGCGACGCGCCGTTCCTTGGCAATCTGCAGCCGGGATTTGGCCTGCAGGACATCGACGGCGATGCCGCCGCCACGGACAACCCTCTCGTCCTCCAGTTCGGCCTGCAGCTTGATCGACTCCTCGCTCAGCAGTGCCAGCTCGACCAGCCGCTGCTGACGCAGAACGTCCAGGTAGGCGATCGCCCCGTCGAGCAGAACAGTCTGCCGGGTGCCGGCCAGGGTCTGGCGGGCCACCTCGGTGTCGAGGCGGGCGATCCGGACCTCGGCCGCCGTCTCAAAGCCGTCGAAGACGTTTTGGGTGACGGTCAAATCCAGGGTTTGCTGGGTCTCGTTGAACCGCCCGAGGCCGAGCGCGTTGCGGGTGTCGGTTTCGATGCTGGTGGGCCCGACCGTGCCGCGGGCGTCGACCTGCGGAAGATAGCTGGAGAAGGCTGCGTCGATGCCTTCCCGGGTTGACTCCAGTTCCGCCTGCGCGGCGAGGATTCGGGGATTCTGACTGAGCAGGCCGGCAAGCTCATCGTTGAGGGGCTGCGCCATCACCCACGGCGCAGCGAGACCGGCCCATGCTCCAATCGCCGCAACCCATCGTCGAGGTGTTCGCACGGTCGGGACCCTTGTCGATCCGCATCGCGACCGTTTCGGCGAATTCACATGGGCGTGGTCGTCGCGGTCGGCGGAGGTGTGGCAAAACAACAGCGTGTTGAGCGGGCTGGCAACGCCGCCAGATCGGCCCTTCCCGTCCGAAAAGGCCGGAGCGGTCATTTCCATCCAAATTTTTCGCAGGTTTTTCGACATCTTGGAAGTTGGCCCCGGCAGCCCGCAGCGGTCAGCGGCCGGACTGTTGCGGAGATGCTACGCTGCGGTGGCAATCCGGCGCGAATGCCCCATATGAGCACTCAACCGGCCGGCGATCCGTAGCCGCCACCGCCCGGCGTGGCGATCACCAGCACGTCGCCGGCGGCCATCTCGACACTGTCGGTCGCCCCCAGGGGACGGATCCGGCCGTCAGCCCGCTCCACCTGATTGCAGCCCGGCTGCCCTGGTTCGCCGCCGGCAAGACCGAACGGCGGAACAGTCCGCCGCTCGGAAAGAATCGAGGCGGTCATCGGCTCCAGGAATCTCAGCCGGCGGATTACCCCGTCGCCACCCCGCCAGCGGCCGCGGCCACCGCTGCCGCGGCGGATCGCGAAGGCATCGAGCCGCACCGGGAACCGCCATTCCAGGACCTCGGGGTCGGTCAGCCGGGAATTGGTCATGTGAGTGTGAACAGCCGTCGCCCCGTCGTAACCGGGGCCGGCGCCGCCGCCGCCGCAGAGTGTTTCGTAGTACTGGTAGCTGGCGTTGCCGAATGTGAGGTTGTTCATGGTGCCCTGGGACGCTGCCATCGTTCCGAGCGCACCGTAAAGGGCATCGACGATCGCCTGGGAGGTTTCCACGTTGCCGGCAACAACCGCCGCCGGCGGGCGCGGACGGAGCATGGACCCTTCGGGAATGATCAGCTGCAACGGCTTGAAACAGCCTTCGTTGAGCGGAATGTCGTCGTCGACGAGGGTGCGGAAGACATAAAGAACCGCGGCACGGCAAACCGCCGCCGGCGCATTGAAGTTGGTCGGCCGCTGCAGCGAGGTGCCGGTAAAGTCGATGGTCGCGGTGCGCGTGCTTCGGTCGACGCGGATCGCAACCCGGATCTCGCCGCCGTCGTCCATCGGGCATGTGAACTGTCCCGGCTCCAGGACATCGAGGACCCGGCGGACCGACTCCTCGGCATTGTCCTGAACATGGCCCATGTACGCCTGGACCACGTCCAGGCCGAACTGATCGACCATCCGCCGCAACTCCACCACACCCTTTTCGTTCGCGGCGGTCTGGGCGCGCAGGTCGGCGATATTCTGGTCAGGATTGCGGGCGGGCCAGCGGCCGGCGGTGAGCGTGGCGCGGATCGCCGTTTCCCGGAAGGTGCCGCCGCCGACCAGGACCTCGTTGTCGAACAGCACGCCTTCCTCATCGACAACCCGGCTGTGCGGTGGCATGGAGCCGGGGGTGATCCCGCCGATGTCGGCATGGTGGCCGCGCGATCCGACGAAGAACAGTAAGGCCTGCGAATCCGTATCGAACACCGGCGTAATCACGGTGATGTCCGGGAGGTGGGTGCCGCCGTTGTACGGCGCGTTCAGCATATAGACGTCGCCCGGACGCATGGTTTCGCGCCGCGCCCGCAGGATGGCGCGGACGCTCTCGCTCATCGAGCCGAGGTGCACGGGGACGTGCGGGGCATTGGCGACCAGACTGCCGTCCGGATCAAAGATCGCGCAGGAGAAGTCCAGGCGCTCCTTCATATTCACCGAGTGGGCCGAGTTGGCGAGCACCGCTCCCATCAGCTCGGCGATCGACATGAACAGGTTATTGAACACCTCGAGCATGATCGGATCGACACGGGTGCCCAAAGCCGGCGTTTCGGCGGCTGCGGCGACCCGGCTGAGCAGCAGGTGACGGCGCGCCGTCGCTTCGGCGCGCCAGCCCGGTTCGACCACCGTGGTCGCATTCGCCTCGATGAGGATGGCGGGGCCGTCAAACCGATCGCCGGGTGCCAGGGTCTCGCGATCGAGCACCGGCGTGGCGGCCCAGGTGCCGTCGGCCCAGGTCTCGACCGTATCCAGAGGCGCAGGCGGCGACCGACCAGGAACCACGCCTTCCTCCGCTTCTGCGAGGGTCGCCGTGGCGCCAACCGCCTCCACCGACACCGCCTCGACCACCAGCGGACGGCCGGTGGTGATGAAGCCGAAGCGCTGGCGGTGCTCCGCGTCGAATGCGGCCTGCATCGCCGCCGGCGCGGCAAAATCCACAATCAGCGCGGTGTCGGTCCCGCGGTAGCGAAGATGGACGCGCCGCCGCACGGTGATCGCCGCGGCGGCAATACCCTGGCCCGCCACTTCCGCGCCGGCTTCGGCGCCAAGACGGTCGAGGCGCTCCGACAAGCCCGCCGTGCAGCCGTCCCTGAAGTCCTCCTCGACGGTCTCTTCGCGCAGCGCGCGGATGTCGGCGAGCCCCATGCCATAGGCCGACAGCACACCGGCAAACGGATGGACGAGAATGCGGGTGATGCCCAGCGCATCGGCCACCCGGCAGGCGTGCTGACCGCCGGCGCCCCCGAAACAGTTGAGCACATAGCGGGTGACGTCATGGCCCCGCTGCACGGAGATGCGCTTGATGGCGTTCGCCATGTTCTCGACGGCGATGCGCAGAAAGCCGTCGGCCGCGGCCTCCGGCGTGATGTCCCGGCCCGTCCCGGCGGTGATCTGGCGGGTCAGGGCGGCGAAGCGGCTGCGGACGATCCCGGCGTCCAGCGGCTCATTGGCGTCGGGGCCGAACACCGCAGGAAAGAACCGCGGCTGCAGCCGTCCCAGCATGACGTTGGCATCGGTGACGGTGAGCGGTCCGCCGCGGCGATAGCAGGCGGGACCCGGCCGGGCGCCGGCGGACTCCGGCCCGACCCGGAAGCGGGCGCCATCGAACTTCAGGATCGAACCGCCGCCGGCAGCAATGGTGTGGATGCTCAGCATCGGTGCCCGCATCTGCACCCCCGCAACCGCGGTCTCGAAGGTGCGCTCGAACTCGCCGCTGAAGTGGGAGACATCGGTGGAGGTCCCGCCCATGTCGAAGCCGATCACCCGGTCGAAACCGGCGATCGCGGCAGTGCGAACCATCCCGACCACCCCGCCGGCGGGTCCCGACAGGATGCTGTCCTTGCCCTGGAACAGGGCGGCATCGGTCAGGCCGCCGTTGGACTGCATGAACATCAGCCGGGTCTCGCCCAGTTCGGCGGCGACGCCGTCCACGTAGCGGCGGAGGATGGGCGAGAGATAGGCGTCGTCGACGGCGGTGTCGCGGCGGGAGACGAGCTTCTTCAGCGGGCTGACCTGGTGAGAGACGGAGACCTGGGTGTATCCGGTCTCGCGGGCGATGACCGCCACCCGCTGCTCGTGCTGGTGGTAACGGTAGCCGTGCAGGAACACGATCGCCAGCGAGCGGAAGCCGTCGGCATGGGCGTCGGCCAGCACGGTGCGGGCCTGATCCTCGTCAAGGGGCGTGACAACCGTGCCATGGGCGTCGAGCCGCTCATCGATCTCGACAACCCGCTCATAGAGGAGGTCTGGCAGGACGATCCGGCGGTCAAACAGGCGGGGGCGGTTCTGATAGCCGATCCGCAGCGCGTCTGCGAAGCCGCGGGTGATCGCCAGCACCGTCTGCTCGCCGGTCCGCTCGAGCAGCGCGTTGGTCGCCACGGTCGTACCCATCTTGACAGCGGCGATCCGTTCGGCCGGGATCGGGGCCTCGGCGGTGACGCCAAGGACATCGCGGATGCCCTGAAGCGCCGCGTCCGGGTACCGCTCCGGGTTGTCCGACAGCAGCTTGCGGGTGATGATGGAGCCGTCCGGCGCCCGTCCGACCACGTCGGTAAAGGTGCCGCCGCGGTCGATCCAGAATTGCCATTGATCCTTGGAGTTTTGGGTCATCGGGAATGGCGTGCGCGGCGACAGGGGACGAAAGTGACATGCGTATTCGCATCACCTCTACAGTCCGCGATCGGGACTGTCGATATCCCTGATCGTCCGGCTCAAGGCCGGGTGGCGCAGCGGGGGTCACCGCGTCGCCCGGCACAACGGGCAGGCAGCCCGGGCGGACCGGACCTGCCCGCCACAGGGCTCAGTCATCCAGCCCGACGTAGCGTGCCACGTCGGCAAGCTGCAAGGGATAGGCCTCCGGGGTCGAGGCCAGCGATTGCCGGTCGAAAATGTCGGCGAGTTGCTCGGGGTCCTGGTCTTCGAGGCCGGCGACGACACATGGGTCGGGGTGCCAGTCCGGTTCGCTCAGGAATGTCTCGCACCCGTAGCGCAGCATGCCGCCGAACACCTCCATCAGGAGGGCCGAGCCGACCGGGCCGTACCGCTGGCCGTTGTGGCAGACCTGTGACTCGCGCAGCACGTAATAGAACAGCGGGGTGTCGTTGCGCAGCCGCTCGCCGCTGCCGATCGCGTCGAGCCGCTCCCAGCCGGGCACGCTTTGCAGTTGCAGGTCGATCGCGGGATCGATGCTGCGATAGTCGGCGGCCAGCGCCGTGGCGATCGCCTGCCCGGAGGCGAGCCCCATGGCGTTGCTGCGGCGGAGATTGCGGAAGGCCAGCGCCCGATTGTTGGGGTTACGGCTGTTCACCACTTCGCGGGGCATATCCTGCAGCTCATCGGCAAGGAACGGATCGATCGCCTTGCTCATGCGTGGCCGCAGGCACTCATCGACCGGGAGCAGGTAACGCCAGTCAACGATGAGGCTTTCCGGCAGACCGTTAAACCCCAGCGTACCAAAGGCTTCGTCGAACAACTCGATGTCCAGGTTGGCGTCATTGACCGCATAGACGGAGCGGACCATGGTGTGGCCGACCCGATAGGCGGCGACCGAAAATTCCACGGGCATGGTCAGTTTGCCGTGGCTGTCGGGTGTGTAGAAGTAGGGAAAGTCCTCGTCACCGCTGATCAGCTTGCCGGCCGCGTGTTCGAAGACCTCCGGATCGCACAGCCGCTTCAGGAAGTCGAACAGCACCAGCCACTGGTAGTGGAAGCGGGTTTCCCGCCGCGCCTCCTCAAAGCGGCTGAAGGGCCGTTCGGTACCGAAGGGGCGGGAAGGATCAAAGCCCGCCATCTCCGGACGCTGATATACCCGCTCGGCAAAGAGTTTGTTGTGGAAGCGGTGGAACAGCAAGTGAACCTGCGCAACGAAGATGTTCTCGTCATTGCGCGGATCGCCGATGAGAGCCACCCCGGACGGGGAGCGGGCCAAGTCGAAGCCGTTGGGGTTAACGGCGAGGCGCCCGGGATTATCGGCGTCGTAGATGTGTGGGCTCGCCTCCGGACCAAACCCGTAAATACAGTCCAGGTCAAGGCTCGCCGAGCGGATGTTGGGCAGTTTGGCCACCTCCGCGGCGGTGCGCGGCGGATCGCCCAGCATTGTCACTGTGTCCAAAGTAACGTCGTGATCGATGAACTGGGCGAGGAAAATATAGCCGGCAGGAATCGCACAATCTCCCGACGCCCCGTCGAAATCATGCATCAATCCACCCGGGCCACCAATGATCGCAGCCTCGGCCTCGCTGATTTCAAGCGGATCGAGATTCGGGAAAAGTTTGCTGAACGTCGACGGAGCCAAGTGGTCACAGCCGACAGCTTTGGTCATACCATGATGATGAACGGGGCATCCCGACATGTTATCTCATCCTTTGTCGCAGCTAGCGTGTACGTAGGGTAAAATGCCAGCCCTCGTCGAGCATCGGACCACAGAGTCGCGAACGTCGCGACGTGACTTATGAATTCTCTCAGGGAGCCGAGATGTGTTTCAATCCGGAAATTCTCCCCTTTTTTGCGGACGTTTTGCCTCGTTGGCGGGCAATTTGGCCGATTTTCAACGGCGCTAACTGGCGGAGTTTAACGGGTCGCTATAGCGGAACAGTGAAGCATTTCACAGTCCTTGAACTTTTTCGTTGCGCTGCGGGCGACCGCAGAACCCTCCTCAGTGCAACTTGTCCAGTGACCGGCACGGCAGCGCCAGGACAGCAATTCTGGCGTCCGTGACGTTCGGCGTGTACGCTCTGGTATCTCCGGGCGGCGGGGGTTTTCGCCGTGGCACCAGGCGATAAGGGGAGACACGCACCATGAAGCGATACGGACTGGTTGCATCAGGCGGCGGTTATCGCAGTTTCTATACAGCCGGCGTCCTTGTCTGGCTTAAGAAAAATGGCTTTCCGGTGTCCCATATCACATCGACAAGTTCTGGCAACAACATTACTGTCGACTATTTGATGTGGGATGCTGATAAGGAAGAACTGCCGCCGGTTCTAACCCGGACTATGCGCCTAAGCCTCACTGATATATTTGGGGTTTTTTCTAATTTTCTCGGGCTTCGTCCGCCACTGTTGCCAACAGGAACGCACCTGTTTACTGTTGATAAGGACAGCTGCCGAAAATCCCTCGGCCTCGATGATCCGGTCCGCCGTGACGCCTTGGAGCGAAACCTTCAGGCGGTAAAATGGGACATTCTCGCCACGAATGTTTCAAAAAAAATACCGGTGAGCTTTAACGTCAATGACATATTGCGGGATTTCAGTGACCGGTCGCTCAGCGCTTTTATGGATGCGTTTTTGGCTGGGATCACGACGATTCCGTATTTCAGGGCAATCGTAATCGATGGCGATTATTATGTTGAGGGCGGCTATATTGATAATACGCCGCTCAGAACCCTGTTCCAGAATCCGGACGTCGATGAAATTATCGCGATTGACTTTACGAACTATGACTATCATTCGCAGCTCGAAAAGATTTACGGAAGTCAGCTTTTTACACTGCCGTTCAACAGCATTGACATGCACTTGTTTACCAGCGATATGCAGCTGACGCTGCCGAACAAGAAAATTTTCACGCAAGCCGATCTGATTAACAAGATGCTGGCGGCAATGGGTAAAGAGTCTTTTGAATCCGACGGCCGTACCTATTACCGGAAACCGCTCCACATTCTGGCTCCGACGAACCTGGAGAGCATGACAATCTCTCTGAAAGACTCCACGGCGCAGAAGCGGTATTTCGAATTGGGTCAGAAGGAAGCGGCATCCAGCCTCAACCTTGGCTAAATGACGCGCGCAACCGTCAAGCCGCGGTGCCGCGGACAACCTCAACCGGCGAGCGCGCCAAGGCGGCCTGCTGCGGAGGCCGCCTTGACGCCATCGACGGCGCCGCCTTACATAGCGCGTTCGCGGGGGCGACCGTCATCCGCACTTCAACGCAACAAACGCCAGGGTGTCCGCCATGCCGAAGGCCGTTACCGATGGAAGTTTCGACGAAGATGTCCTCAAGGCCGACAAGCCCGTGCTCGTCGATTTCTGGGCCGAATGGTGCAGCCCGTGCCTGAAGATGGCGCCCGCACTGGAGGCGATCGATGAGAAGCTCGGTGACCAGATCACCGTCGCCAAGCTCAACATCGACGACAATCCGATGACCCCGGCGAAGTACGGGGTGCGCGGAATCCCCACCTTCATCCTGTTCTCCGGCGGGCAGGAAACGGCTCGCAAGATCGGCGCGGTGCCCCAGAACAAACTGTTCGAGTGGGTCGAGTCGCAGCTGTAACCCCCTGGCCGGTGCGGGCGCGCCGGGCTAAGGCGCGATCTCCGATCTGCGCAGCACATCGCCGGCCAGATACAGCGACCCGGCGATGAGCACCCGAGCCGGCGCGGCCTGTTTGTGGATCAACGCCTCAAGCGCACCGGTCACGTCATCCGCCAGCCATACCGGAACGCCGAGACCGGTTGCGATGAGCGCCAGATCGACCGGCGCCATGCCACTGCCGGTCCCGGGCACCGGAACCGCGACCATTCGGTCAATCCGCCCGGCCAGCGGCGCCAGAAAGCCGCTCGCATCCTTATTGGCCATCATCGCCGAGATCAGCACCGTCGGCAGGCCCTGGTTCATCCCGGCGAGCGCCTTGGCCAGCGCCCGTCCGGCTGCCGGATTATGGCCGCCGTCCAGCCAGAGCTCCCAGCCGGGCGGCAGCCGCCGCACCAGCGGGCCGGCGTCGAGCCGCTGCAACCGTGCCGGCCAGCGGGCGGAGGCGATGCCCCGCCCGGCCGCCGCCGGATCGAACTCCTCACCGAGCCAGCGGGCGGCGAGGGCGACGGCCTGACCGGCGTTCTGTATCTGGAACGATCCGGTGAGGCCGGGTAATGGAAGCCTGAACTCCTGGTCGAGACCGCGGAACCACAGCCCGGCGCCCTCGGCGGCAATGTGCCAGTCCCGACCCTGACTGATCACCGGCGCGGCCAGGGCAGCCGCCCGCGTCCGGATGGCCCGGTCCGCATCGGGGGCCTGACGGGCGAGAACGCACGGTACCCCGGGCTTGAGGATCCCGGCTTTCTCGCCGGCGATCGCCGCCAGGGTGGTGCCGAGAAAGTCCTGGTGATCCAGGTCGACCGGGGTGATCGCCGTCACCACCGGGCGCTCGACAGCATTGGTGGCATCCAGCCGCCCGCCGAGGCCGGTTTCGAGCAGAACCACGTCGGCCGGTGTGTTTGCGAAAGCAAGAAAGGCCGCGGCGGTGGTGATTTCGAAGAACGTGATCGGCTCGCCGGCGTTGCGCGTTTCGCATTCGGTCAACAGGGCGACCAGGGTCGGGTCGTCGATCCGGCGGCCGGCGATGACAATTCGCTCATGGAACCGCACCAGATGGGGAGAGGTGTAGACATGGCTGCTCTGGCCGTGTGCCGCAACGATCGACCGGAGCATCGCCACCACCGAGCCCTTGCCGTTGGTTCCGGCCACATGGATCACCGGCGGGAGCCGCCGGTGCGGGTTGCCGAGCCTGCGGAGCAGTCGCAGGATTCGGCCGAGGGACAGGTCGATGACCCGGGGATGGAGAGCGAGCAATCGATCCAGCACCACCGCACTCGGCTCGGCACCGGCCGCCGGCACCGGTGGCAGAGGGGGCGCGGTCACCGCGGATCGCGGCGGGCAGCGATGGCAGTGCGGACGTCGTCGAGGCTGGAGAGCGTCGAGGCTTCCGGTGGCAGAAGCGGCAGCACTTCCGCCGAGGGGCGCGGTCGCCGGATCAGCCCTAACAGCCGCGCCAGAACGTCTGGCAGGTCCGTCCGTTCGACGAGCAGATCAGCGGGCAGCCCCTCCGGCCGGCCCGGTGGTTCAGCCAGACCCGGCTCAGGGTCACCGGAGCGGCCCCGGCCATCCGTCGGGCTCGGCGGCGCTGCATCCGGTTCGGCAATGACCAGGTCGGCAAGCGCGGCAAGGGTTGCGGCCACGGTCCCGGTCGCCCCGGCCGGCAGGATCGCGATGCACGGCAGGCCCACCTGCCGCACATCATCGATGGCCACGGCAATCCGGTCGATCTGGGCAAGCGCCAGCACGCCCTCCTGAAGGCGCAGGCCGCAGGATGCGGAGACCACCACCAGCGCCGCTTCCTGGATCACGGCCAGCCGGCTCGCCGCGACCAGGCCGTCACCGACGCCGCAGCTGATCGTTCCGTCGAGGAATTCGGGATCGATCACCGCCACCACCGCCTGTTCCTCGCCGATCCGGCCATGGGCCACGGTGACCGCTTCCGGCCGGCCGGTGTGCTCTTCCGCCTCGCGAAGCCGCTCAGCATACCGGCGCTGGTCGCGGAACTTCAGCGGGTCGGTGCGCGTTACCGGCGCCTCGATAACCTGATCGCTGCCGTCGGCGAACAGCAGGTCCAGGCGTTCCACGACCGGCAGCAGCCGGTAATATCCGCAGGCGCCGCAAATCTGCCGGGCGGCGCGCCAGTTGTCGCGGGACATCGGATGGCCGCAGCGCTCGCAGATCGGGTCGCCGACGTTTTCCTCCTCGCCGCCAGAGACAATTTCGCGCAGGCGGGGCCCAACCAGATCACTCAGCCAACTCGGCATCGTTCCGTTCCTCACCCGGGTCGCCCGGCCTCCGGCTCTCGGGCCCTTTCTCGCCGGCTGCTGCTGCGGACGGCTGCGGCAAGACTGCCGACAAACTCCAGGGCCGAGCCGACCGGATCGCCATCGGCGTGCCCGGCAAGCCGGTCAACCAATGCTGAACCGACGACGGCAGCATCGGCGACCCCGGCGATCGTGGCCGCTTGGCCAGGGGTGCGCACCCCGAAACCGACTGCGACCGGCAGCGCAGTGTGCCGGCGCACCCGGCCAACGGCGGCGGCGATGTCGTCGGCCGTTGCCGAGGCGGTGCCGGTGACGCCGGTGATTGAGACCACATAGATGAAGCCGCCGGCGTTGGCGACGATGGTGGCGAGGCGCGCATCGCCTGTGGTCGGCGCGATCAGGCGGACCATGTCGAGCCCGGATGCCGCGGCCGGGCCGGCCAGTTCGGCATCCTCTTCGGGCGGCAAGTCAACGACGATCAGGCCATCGACCCCGGCAGCGGCCGCATCCCGTGCGAACCGTTGAGGGCCATAACTGTAGATCGGGTTATAATAGCCCATCAGCACGACCGGGGTGTCGTCGTCCGCCTCGCGCAGGCTGGCGACCATCGCCAGGGTTCCGTCCAGGGTCTGGCCGCCGGCCAGCGCCCGTTTCGAAGCCGCCTGAATTGCCGGGCCGTCGGCCATCGGATCGCTGAACGGCACCCCCACTTCGATCAGGTCGGCGCCTGCCCTGGCGAGGCCCTTGAGCAGGGCCAGCGACCGCTCCCGGTCCGGGTCACCGGCGGTGATGAACGGGATCAGGCCACCCCGACCACCGGCGCGGAGGGCGGCAAATCGCCGGGCGATACGTCCCGTTCCTGGGCTCACGGCGAACATCTCCTCTGCCCGGGGCTCACAGGCTCATCCCGAGACGGTCGGCGGCGGTGTAGATGTCCTTGTCGCCGCGGCCGCACAGATTCATGACGATGATGTGCTCGCGAGGCAGAGTTGGTGCAAGCTTGGCCACATGAGCGAGGGCATGGGCCGGCTCCAGGGCGGGAATGATGCCCTCGCTCCGGGCACAGAGCTGGAAGGCGGCGATCGCCTCGTCATCGGTAATGCCCACGTACTCCACCCGCCCGGTGTCACGCAGCCAGGCATGCTCGGGGCCGACGCCGGGATAATCGAGGCCGGCCGAGATCGAGTGGCCGTCGCGGATCTGGCCGTCTTCGGTCTGCAGAAGGTAAGTGCGATTGCCGTGGAGAACTCCTGGCCGGCCGGCGGTCAGGGATGCGCAGTGCTGATCGGTCTTGAGGCCGTGGCCTGCGGCCTCCACGCCAATCATCCGCACCCCGGGATCATCGAGGAACGGATGAAACAGGCCGATGGCGTTGGAGCCGCCGCCGATACAGGCAATCAGGGTGTCGGGCAGGCGGCCTTCCGCCTCCAACATCTGTTCTCGGGTCTCGCGACCGATCACCGACTGGAACTCCCGCACCATCGCCGGGTAGGGGTGCGGACCGGCGGCTGTGCCGATCAGGTAATATGTTTGGTGCACGGTCGCCACCCAGTCGCGCAGCGCCTCGTTCATCGCATCCTTGAGAGTCCCGTGGCCGCTGGTGACCGGGTGGACCCGGGCGCCGAGCAGCTTCATCCGGAAGACGTTGGGCGCCTGCCGCTCGATGTCCGTGGCCCCCATGTAGACTTCGCAGTCAAGACCGAACAGCGCGCAGACGGTCGCCGTGGCGACGCCGTGCTGACCGGCGCCGGTCTCGGCGATGATCCGGGTCTTGCCCATCCGCCGGGCAAGCAGGATCTGACCGAGGGTGTTATTGATCTTATGGGCGCCGGTGTGATTGAGCTCGTCGCGTTTGAAGTAGAGCGTCGCGCCGCCGAACCGCTCGGTCAGCCGCTCCGCCCGAAACAACGGGCTCGGCCGGCCCACATAGGTTTTCAGATACCGGGCGAATTCGTCGGTGAACGCCGGGTCGGCGATCGCCGCCCGATAGGCCTCCTCCAGCTCGATGATCGGCGGCATCAGCGTCTCGGCAACGTACCGTCCGCCATAAAGCCCGAAATGGCCGCGCTCATCGGGACCGCCGCGATAGGTGTTGAAACCGGGCGCGGCTCCGGCAGGCGGCTGGGTCGGG
The DNA here is from genome assembly GCA_964454795.1 of uncultured Rhodospirillaceae bacterium. Classification (GTDB taxonomy): domain Bacteria; phylum Pseudomonadota; class Alphaproteobacteria; order Rhodospirillales; family Defluviicoccaceae; genus CAYVUM01. The sequence goes on along the minus strand of CAYVUM010000041.1, from coordinate 4,499 downwards.
ACAGGGTGGGTCATGGCCTCAATGCCTCCGTTGCGGGACAACTGACGACAGGCGCGGCCGGCGATCGCCGGCCGGGGCGCCTCGGGAACCATCGCGACGGGCTCACAACTGCGCGGCCCGCGCGAGAAATCTGGTGATCAGCGGCACACTCTTCACCCCCGGGGCGGTTTCGACTCCCGAGGACACGTCGACAGCGGTTGCGCCGCTGACCGACACCGCCTCTGCGAGACTGTCGGCGGTCAGACCGCCCGCAAGCATCCAGGGACACCTGCCGGTCCAGCCGGCCAGCACCGACCAGTCGAAGGTGCGGGCGTTGCCGCCGGGACGGGTTGCGCCGGGCGGAGGGCGGGCGTCGAACAGCAGCCGGTCGGCAATTCCGTCGTACGTCCGGACGGCTGCCAGATCCTCAGCGTCGGCCACCGCGATCGCTTTCATGACCGGCCGGCGGAAGCGTTGGCGAATCGCGGCGATCCGCGCCGGCGGCTCCGCGCCGTGCGCCTGAATGAGGTCGATCTCCACCCGGGCCAGCGTGGCCGCCAGGGTCTCGTCATCGGCATCGACAAACAGGCCGACCCGGACGATGCACCGCGGTACGGCGCCTATCAGGTCCGCCGCCTGATCAGGAGTGACCGCCCGCGGGGATGCCGGGAAAAAGACGAGTCCCAGGAACCGGGCACCACCACCGACGGCGGCCGCGACAGCCTCCGGCGTCGACAACCCGCAAATCTTGACGTCGACGGCCAACGGTGGGGATCCGTCAGGCCCGCGCCGGGTCGCCGCGGGCGATCTCTTCGGCAATTCGGACCGCTGCCGCGACCGGATCGGCGGCGCGGGTGATCGGCCGGCCGATCACCAGATAGTCGGCGCCGAGGGCCAGTGCGTCGGCCGGGCTCAGGGCGCGTTTATGATCATCGGCGGGGGCCCAGGCGGGGCGGACGCCGGGAACGATCAGTTTGAACGCCGGGCCGCAGGCGCCGCGGACCGCCATGATGTCGGAAACGGCGCAGACCGCACCGTCCAGACCGCATCGCCGGGCGAGAGCGGCAAGCCGGGTGACGTGGGCCGGAAGCTTCCCGTTCAAGCCGATTTCCGGGAGATCCTCCTCGCCAAGCGAGGTGAGCAGAGTGACGGCGATCAGCAAGGGCCGGCTGCTGCCTGCCGCCGCGGCGGCCCTCACCGCCGCCTGCATCATCGCCGCGCCGCCAAGGGCATGGACGTTCATAATCGCCGGCCGGAGCCGGAGGGCGGCGGTGACTGCGCCCGCAACCGTGTTGGGGATGTCGTGGAATTTGAGGTCGAGGAAGATCGGCAGGCCTACGGCGGCGACCGACTCATACCCCGCCGGGCCGTGGGCGGTGAAAAACTCCTTGCCGATTTTTACGCCGCCCACCCGACCATGCAGGGCCCTGGCAAGGTCGACGGCGACGGCGACGCTGTCGGTATCAAGAGCGACGAAGATGCGGCTCGCGGCCGTGAGGGCGGTTGCGCTCAACGTGGCTGTGCTGGCTACCCCCGGGGTCAAGCGGCGGCGGCCGGCGGCAGCTTCGCCGCCGACGGTTTCTCTTGGGATTCGAGTTTCTCGATCCGGCGGCGCTGGATGGCCGCCTCGCGGCTGGTGGTCTCAAGCTGCCGGGACGTCTCGCGGAGCTTCCCCCGGGTGCGGGAGAAGCCGAACCAGGCGACGACAGCGCCGAACAAAAAGCCGATGAACACTCCACCCAGAGCGATCAGAAAGATCGGAAGAGTCATTGGTGCCAGTGGCCAGAAATGGATTCGCACTTGTCCCGTATTGAACACGGTGAAAGCGATCACGATGATCCCGAGAAGGATGACCACAAGCCAGGAGAGTTTGCTCACGAGCGTCTGTCCTTTTCATCGGTCATTCACCGGTGCCGGACAAGTCCGGCCGGCAGGTTACTCATCGGTATTGAGCCGTTCACGCAGTTGCTTGCCGGTCTTGAAATAGGGAACGTACTTTGCCTCGACTTCTACAGATTCCCCTGTACGGGGGTTTCGGCCCAACCGGGCCCCCCGCTCCTTTACAGAGAAGGCGCCAAAGCCCCGCAGCTCCACCCGGTCGCCGCGGGCAAGCGCCACCGTGATCTCCTCGAAAACAGTCGTCACGATCCGTTCGACGTCGCGGTGGTACAGGTGCGGATAGGCCGCGGCGAGACGGGCAATCAGTTCCGATTTGGTCACCGTCGGGCCTCCTCCCCCGGTCGGCACGTCCCGCAACGCACCGCCGAGCGGTGAAGCGCCACGTCGAGCCTCGCGAGGACGCCGCACGCTCCGCGTTCTGCCCCCGACCAATCGCCGGGCGGCACCTGCGAGGCTCTTCCTTGAAGAGCGCGACCGCGCTAGCCCTCAACGTGCCAGACAGAGACCAGACCGTCAAGCCGGAGTCGATCCGAAAACAGCGCGTTTCCAACAAGTTGGGAGAGAAAATCGACAACGTCGGCAGGATCACGGCGCGGCTCTGTCGTCCGAATCCGCAAGCCGGGGTTGAGCCCGTGGGTCGCCACAAGCCACTCGCGAGCCTCTTCCTCGCCGCCCAGCGCATCGATCAGACCCAGCTCAACGGCCTGATGGCCGGTGTAGACGCGGCCATCGGATACATTCCGGGCCGTCTCCGGATCGAAGCCACGACGGGCAGCCACCAGGTCGACGAACTGCTGGTAGACGTCCTCGATCATTGACCGCAACGCCGCCCGTGCCGTGTCGGTCAACGGCTCGAGCGGATTAGGCTGGGCCTTGAGCGGATCGCTTTTGATCAGCTCAGGCTTGATGCCGATGCTGTCGAGCAGGCCGGTGATATCCGCAGACTGGAGAAGGACCCCGATCGAGCCGGTGATCGTTCCGGGGCGGGCGACGATGTGATCGCCGCCGAGGGCAATCATGTAGGCGGCCGAGGTCGCCATTTCACCCATCACTGCCACCACCGGCTTGGCTTCGGCCACCTCCCGCAACTGCGCGTACAGCGCCTGGCCACCAACGACCGTGCCGCCCGGACTATCGATGCGGACAATCACCGCCCGGACGGCGTCATTCTCGGCGATCTCGGCGAGCAACTCGGCACGGTCGCGATCGTCGACAATCAGGCCCTCCACCTTCACCAGGGCGATGTGATGACCGAGCTCGAGGGGTCCGCGAAGGCCCACGCCCGCAAGGGAGAGCGCAAGGACCACCGCCGCGGCAAGCGCCAGGACAGCCACCACCCGCCAGAACCCCAGCCGCGTTTTGAGCCTGCGGCGGTCCAGGATCAGATCGGAGGTCAGCGCCATCAGCCGCGCCGATCACCGTCTGAGGCCAGAGGAGGCCTACGTTTGGGGGGCGTCGGGCTCACCGCTCTCGTCTTCTGCCCATGGATCCGCCGGTGTCGAACCGGCCGCCTCTGCCTCCTCACCGGCCTCGGGAGCGGCGGCTGCAGCAGCGGCGCGCTCCGCCGCCTCGCGCTTCTCCTTGATCGCCGCACCGAGAATATCACCAAGGCTGGCGCCGGAGTCGGTCGAGCCGTATTCGGCGACGGCCTTCTTCTCCTCCTCGACCTCGCGGGCCTTGACGGAGAGAAGCACGCGGCGGCCGCCGCGGTCGATCTGCGTGACCTTGGCATCGATCTTTTCGCCAGGGGCGAACCGGTCGGCCCGCTGGTCACCGCGGTCGCGGGCCAGTTCGTTGCGGCGGATGAAACCGGGGACACCGTCGGCCAGCTCGACCTCGATGCCGGCTTCGAGGACATTGGTGACCGTGCAGGTCGCCACTTGGCCCTTTTTCACCTTGCCGATGCCGCTTTCGAACGGGTCCTCGGCCAGCTGCTTCATGCCCAGGCTGATCCGCTCTTTGTCGATGTCCACATCGAGAACCTTGGCGCGGACGACCTCGCCCTTGCTGAACTCGCCGAGCGCCTCTTCGCCGGCTTTGTCCCAGGAGATGTCGGAGACGTGGACCATGCCGTCGATGTCGCCGGCAAAGCCCAGAAACAGCCCGAATTCGGTGATGTTCTTGACCTCGCCCTCCACCTCGCTGCCGACCGGATGCTTTTCCAGGAACGCTTCCCAGGGGTTGGCAAGGCACTGCTTCAGACCGAGGCTGATCCGGCGCTTGTCGGGATCGACGTCGAGGATCGCCACCTCCACCTCTTGGCTGGTGGAGACAATCTTGCCGGGATGAATGTTTTTCTTGGTCCAACTCATCTCCGAGACGTGGACCAGGCCTTCGACCCCGGGCTCCAGCTCGACTAAGGCGCCGTAGTCGGTGATGTTCGTGACCCGCCCGGTGAACTTGGCGCCGACCGGATACTTGATTTCGACCCCCGACCACGGGTCCTCCTCAAGCTGCTTCATGCCGAGGGAAATCCGCTGGGTCTCCGGATTGAAGCGGACCACCTGAACCTTGACCGACTGACCGATGGTCAGCGCCTCGCTCGGGTGGTTGATCCGCCGCCAGGAGATGTCGGTGACGTGGAGCAGGCCATCGACCCCGCCGAGGTCGATGAAGGCGCC
>CAYVUM010000040.1:0-29743 GCA_964454795.1 uncultured Rhodospirillaceae bacterium | reverse complement strand
CCACTCAACGATTGATCTTGTGGTTCGATTCATCTGACGGATGGGACTCATCCGTTTCCTCGGCGGCAGCATGATCAGAGGTTGCCTGGCCGGTCCGCTTGGCCGTGTCATCCGGTCGCTGTCATCCGGTCGCTGTCATCCGGTCGCTGTCCGGGCCGCGGGCAGGGACCGGAATCTCATGGTCGGTTCAGTAGATGTTGAACGGGAAGTACTTGTCGTTGATCGCGGCAAAGGTGCCGTCGGCGAGGATCGAGGCCAGAGCGGTGTTGAATGACTCCCGCAGGGCCGTGTCCTCCTTGCGCACGGCAATGCCGATCTGATCGCCCACATCAATTGCGTTGCCGGCAAGCGTGAAGCCCTGGCCCTCGGGCGTGGAGATCCAGTTGAAAGCAAACAGTTCATCGGCGAGGACACCGTTGATCCGCCCGGCGACCAGGTCCTCCAGCGCCGCCGCGTTGGTGTCATAGAGTTGGACCTTCACGACCCCGGTCATGTTGTCGAGAAGGTGCCGTGCGGCGATCGTCCCGCGCTGCGCACCGATCGACAGTCCCGGTACCTGGCGGGGATCGATGAAGGCGCCCTCCCGGGCGATATAGCGGAGCTGATTGGAATAGTAGGGGTTGGTGAAGGCGACCTGATCCAGTCGATCCTGGGTGATCGACATACTGGAAACGACGGCATCATGGGTGCCGTCGAGGAGACCTGGGATCATCCGGTCCCAGGGCTGGACAACGAACGTGCATTCCGCGCCCATGCGCTCGCAGAGGGCCTTGGCAATATCGACATCGAAGCCGTACGGCCGGCCTTTGCTGTCGAGTTGGTTGAACGGCGGGTTCTTTCCCTCAACGGCGATTCTCAGGGTTCGCGCCTCAGCGTCGCTTGCCACAACGCCGAGCATCCAACCGACCACCAGAACTACGAACAGCCCGATCGTTCTCATTTTTTCCCCTCTCCAGGCATGGCAAATGGTTGTACGCAACTCCGGGACTTTCCTGCGAGTGATCGCGGCCGTCAAGCACCACGATGGATGTGGCCGTTCGCGAGAGGCGGCAGCGGCGCACAAGGTCCTGACCGCGGAGACCAATTCGCATTGCGCCACCGCCGGTTTTTGGCCATTGTCCGCGCGGCGGTTAACGGTCATGGGAACTCAACCAGCTTCGTCGAAAGTGGGATCGCTGAGAACCGTGAGCGCCCCTTCGGCGTGCCGATGGCGGCCGCGGCCGTGACCGCGTGGCATGAGCCGGACGCTCCTCAGGGTGATTGAGATTTACGTGGGAGAGTTTCGCGATGAACCGCCCCGGTCGCCCGGCTGCTTTTCACCTCAGTATCGTTGTTCCCGTCTATAACGAAGAAGACGTGATCGGCACGTTCCTGGAGCAGATCATCCCGATTGTGCAATCGGTTACTGCTAACTTTGAGATCGTGTTTGTCAACGACGGCAGCCGCGATCGCACCTATGCGATCATTGAGGAAGTCCACCAGCGCGACCCACGGATTCGCGGACTCGATCTGAGCCGGAACTTCGGCAAGGAAGCGGCGCTCTCGGCAGGGCTGGACCATGCGATCGGCGATGCCGTCATCCCCATCGATGTGGATCTTCAGGACCCGCCGACCCTGATCCCGGAAATGGTCGAACGCTGGCGGCAGGGCTACGATACCGTGGTTGCCGTCCGCGAGGACCGGGCCAGCGACACCTGGCTGAAACGCACGTCCGCGAACCTGTTCTACCGTCTCATGGGCCGGCTGAGCGTCGTTCCGATCCCGCCCAATGCCGGCGATTTCCGCCTGCTTGACCGCCAAGTGATCGAAGCCCTGCAGAAGCTTCCTGAACGGACCCGTTTCATGAAGGGAATGTTCGCCTGGGTGGGCTTTTCCGAGTACCGGATCGGCTACATTCGTCAGCCACGCGCACTTGGAACATCAAAATGGCGCTACTGGAAACTCTGGAATTTTGCACTCGAAGGTATTTTCTCTTTTACCACTTTGCCGCTTCGTATCTGGACATATTTCGGCTTTCTGGTATCAAGTCTATCGTTTGTCTATATCCTTTTTATCATTGCCCGCACGCTGATTTATGGCGTTGATGTGCCCGGCTATGCCTCGCTGGTCGTCCTGCTGGTCTTCTTCAGCGGCATCAACATGGTCGGACTCGGAATTCTCGGCGAATACGTGGGACGGATCTTTATCGAAACGAAACGCCGCCCTGTTTATCTTGTGCGCCGGACCACCGGCGCCGGGTATCGAGCGCCCCCTATGGACCTGGCGACGGCCGCGGAGCACCTGTCTGCCGATGCCTGACCTGTTCAAAGCGGCGCCGCTGACCGGCAGGCGCCTGGAATTCTCGCGGCTGCTGACCCTTGCTGGGCAGGCTGTCAAGTTCGGCTTGGTTGGCGGCGCCGCCACGTTCGTTCATGTGGCGGTTTTCCTGGCGCTGGTCGAACTGTTGCACGCGGACCCTCTCCTGGCCAATGCCGGCGCCTTCCTCGTTGCGTTTGCCGTCTCGTTCACTGGCCATTTCTGGTGGACCTTCCACCCCGGCGCGGGACTGCGGCCGAGGCCGTGGGGAAGCGCCCTGCGGCGCTTCGTCGGCGTCGCCTGCACCGGCTTCGCGCTGAACACCGCCGCCGTGTTCCTGGTCACCGACGTGCTCAGGATCAACTATGCCTACGCCGTCGCCTTTATGCTCACTGTCGTCCCGCTCTGCCTGTTCCTGATGAGCAGGCTCTGGGCGTTCAGCCCGGCCAACGGGGAACCGGTCGCCGGGCCGGTCGCCGAGTAGACCGTTGCGGGCACCCGGGCTCAGGCCGGCGGTATCAGCGGAACCCGGTCGGTGACCTCGATCGCTTCCGGCGTCACCGCGCACCGGTAGCACACCGCCTCGACCCCGGCGGCCAGAGCCGCGGCGAGGCCGGCAGCGTAGGCCGGGTCGATGTCGGCAGCGATCCGGAACTGCGGGGCGTCGGCGCGCTGCACCAGATAGACCATCACCGCCCGGCCGCCGCACCGCACCACCTCGATGAGTTCAGCCAGGTGCTTGGTGCCGCGCGCGGTCACCGAGTCGGGAAACTCCACGGGTGCCTCGCCGTCGGCGGCAACACCGCGGCGAAGGTGGACGTTCTTGACCTCCACATAGCAATCGGCCCGGCCCTCACCGCCGAGCAGCAGGTCGATCCGGGAATTGCGGCCGTAGCGAACCTCGCGCCGCAGCGACGGATAACCCGCAAGCTCGGCGATCCGCCCGGCGGCCACCGCTTCGGCAACCAGGATGTTCGGGTTGTTGGTGTTGATGCCCACCAGGGTCCCCTCGGCGCGGACAATCTCCCAGGTGTAGCGGAGTTTGCGGGCCGGATTGGCGGCCGGCGAAAGCCACACCTCGGATCCCGGCTCCTTGACCCCAAGCATCGAGCCGGAGTTGGCGCAATGGGCGGTCACGACGCTGCCATCATCGACGACGACATCGGCCAGAAACCGCTGATAGCGCCGGACCAGGGTGCCCCGGCGAAGAGGGGACGGAAACCGCACCGCCGCTCACCACGGCCACAGCAGGCGGGCGACCTCGGCCTCAAGACGGGCCTGGCGGCGGGCGCGGGCGTGCGCCGGCGGGCCATCCGGTTCGTGACCAGCGCTGATCCCGAGCCGGACCTTGAGCTCGGCTTGCAGCTCGTGGACCTCCGGATCGGTCCAGTAGGCGGGGCCGAGCCGATCCTGCAAGGTTTGCAGGCGCGCTGCCAGTTCGCGGATCCCCTGTTGCGCTTCGTCCGTCCCGGTCATGATCCCACCCCGCCGCTACCACCCAGGACCTCCGCCAGGTTGACGCGGCCGCTGCCCGGCGGCAGCGGTTTCGGCTGGGAGGCATCGGGCGCCCAGCCGATCAGATAGAGCACCTGAAAGGTCGCCGGAACCCGCCCCTCGGTATCGGCGAACTGCTGTGCATAGCGGGACGCCGCTTCGAGCAGGGTGGTGCGGCGGGTGAAGCTGCGGCGGCGCTCCCGAACGGCGTTGCTCTCGCCCATGCCGTGCAGATCGGTCATCAGCCGCATCGGGCTTTCGTAGGAGACGGTGATCACTTCGGTGTCGACCACCGGCAAAGCGAACCGGGCCCGCTGCAACAGGCCGCCGGCATCGCGCACATCGGCAAACGGCGAGACCCGCGGACTTAAGCCTCCCTCGATCGCGATCTCGGCCTCCGTGAAGGCGGCGCGCAGCTCCTTCAAGGTCTCGCCGCCGAGGATCGCCGCCAGGAACAGACCGTCGGGCTTGAGACAGCGGCAGACCTGGACGAGGGTTCCAGGCAGGTCGTTGACCCAGTGCAGGCTGAGCACGCTGATTACCGCATCGAAGCTGTGATCGGCGAACGGCAGCCGCTCCTCGTCGGCAGCCACGGCGGGGGCCGGTGCCTGCGCCGCCATCGCCGGCGAGAGGTCGCAGTGCACCAGGGTCGCGATCCCGCCGCGGCCGCGCAGCACCGTGCCGAGTTCGCCGCGATGACAGCCGAGATCAAGAGCCAGCGGGAAGGTCCGGCGGATGTCATCGAGACGATCGGCGAGGCGATCGGCGATCTCCCGCACCAGAAAATCGTAATCACCGAAGCGGGCAGCGACCCGGTCGCGCCGCCGCCGCAGGACTTGCCGGTCGAACACGGTCATGGTTTCGGGCATTGGCGTCGTCATCAACAAAAAACCTCAACAGCTCTAAAGGCTCACGGCGTTTACCGGCCCGCGGAGTATACTGGCGTCATGACGTTCGGATCAAAGACTGCGCCGCGCGATCCGCTAACCACCGCAGAGATCGACCCGACAGCGACGCGGCGCTTCCGCCTCGCGCGCGGGATGCGCCGCGCCGGCACGGCCATCGCTGACCTGGTCTGGCCGCCGCAGTGTCTGCGCTGCCGCACCCCGGTGGCGGTGAACGGCACGTTGTGCCCGGGATGCTGGCCGCTGCTGCGGTTCGTGGAGCGGCCTTATTGCGGCGTCTGCGGAACGCCGTTCGAGATCGATCTGGGACCGGCGGCGATCTGCGGGGCCTGCTCCGCGTCGCCACCGGCCTGGGGACGGGCGCGGGCGGCGGTGATCTACAATGACGGCAGCAAACCGGTGATTCTCGGCTTCAAGCACAGCGACCGCACCGATCTGGCGCCGGTGCTGGGCCGTTGGATGGCCCATGCCGGAGCTGACCTGCTCGCCGAGGCCGATGGCCTGATCCCGGTTCCCCTGCACTGGACCCGGCTGTTTCTGCGCCGCTACAACCAGGCGGCTCTGCTCGCCCAGGCCGTGGGCCGGACCAGCCGGGTGCCGGTGCTCGCCGACGCGCTGATCCGCCGCAAGCGCACCCCGAAACTCGGCCACCTGGGACCCGCCGCCCGGCGACGGCTGCTGCAGGGCGCGATTGCCGTGGATCCGCGGCGGCTGGGAAAGATCGAGGGGGCGCGGCTTGTGCTCATCGACGATGTCCACACCACCGGCGCGACCCTCGCCGCGTGCGCAGCGGTGCTGCTGCGGGCCGGCGCTGGCCACGTGGACGTGCTGACCTTCGCGCGCACGGTCAAAGCCGATCCCGGGTGAGGCCGCGGCGCTCGCCCCGCGGTTTCGCCCTGCCGGCCGCTTCGCTATATCTCCGCCTCAAGGGGGCAGACGTTGAGGGAGCCTGAAAGGATGGCCGCAATCGAGATCTATACGACGCCGTTCTGCCCCTATTGCCACCGCGCCAAAGCGCTGCTGAAGGGCAAGGGCGTCATTTTCGAGGAGATCGACGTGATGCTCCACCCGTCCCGGCGGCGGGAGATGCGCGAGCGCGCCGGCGGCGCCGGCACGGTGCCGCAGATCTTCGTCGACGGGCGTCACATCGGCGATTCCGATCGGATCGCCGAGTTGGACCGTCAGGGCGAGCTGGATGCGATCCTCGGCCTCTCCGGCGTTCCAGAGTCCCGGCCGTGACCGCGTCGTTCACGTTGGCCTGCCTGCAGGTCACCTCGGCCCGCGAGTACGCGCCGAACCTGGAGGCGGTGCCGCCGCTGGTCCGCGCTGCCCGCGATGCCGGCGCCGACCTGATCCTGACCCCGGAAAACGTCAGCCTGCTTGAGCCGCGGAACCGGCTGCTCCGCGAGAAGGCCGTCCCCGAGGACGAGCACCCGGCCCTGCCCGTGTTCCGGGCGCTGGCCCGCGATGTCGGCGCCTGGCTGCTGCTCGGCTCGCTGGCGATCCGCGCGGCGGACGGCCGGGTGTGCAACCGCTCGATCCTGCTCGATGACCGGGGCGCGATCGCCGCCCGTTACGACAAAATCCATCTGTTCGACGTCGACCTCGGCAACGGCGAGTTCTACCGCGAGTCGGCGACGATCGCGCCCGGCGGCCGGGCGGTGATCGCCGACACACCGTGGGGGCGGGTCGGCATGACCGTCTGCTACGATCTGCGCTTCCCCCACCTCTACCGCAGCCTCGCCAAGGCCGGGGCGGACTTCCTGACGGTCCCGGCGGCGTTCACCCGGACCACCGGCATGGCCCACTGGCACATCCTGCTGCGGGCGCGGGCGATCGAGACCGGCTGCTTCGTATTCGCACCGGCCCAGACCGGCACCCACGCCGAAGGCCGCGAGACCTTTGGCCACGCCCTGATTGTCGACCCCTGGGGCGAGGTGCTGGCCGATGCCGGCGAAGATGTGGGCTTAATCACCGCCGAGATCGATGGGGCCCGGGTGGGCGAAGCGCGCCGGCGGATCCCGTCCCTCAGCCACGACCGCGCCTTCGACGCGCCGACGCCGGCAGGAGTGGGCGGCGCGGGACCGGAGCGGGTGGGCTGAGGACCGTGGGGGGCCTGCAGCGACAGAGACCCGGAGGGGCCGATGAGACTGACAGCGCACGTCGGGCGGATGAGCGGAGCGTCATCCGCCGCCGCATGGAGGTGACGGCCCTCCGACGCCTTGGGTTCGACCAACCCCAGGCACGCGAGCGCAGCGCACGAAAACATCCGTCGGAATACGCCGTCCGCTCATCCGACCGACAGGGGTTCTGATCTGGTTCGCCCCCCTGTCCCGTCATGCCCGGGCTTGACCCGGGCATCCAAAAACGCGAGCGATTTCAAGGTGGTGGATTGCCAGGTCCCGCCCGGCCATGACGGGCTGACAGGTCTCGGCCTCCCCACGACCCTGGTTCCACCGGCAGCGGGGCCGGCTCGCCGTCGTCGCGGTCCGGGTCCGGCGCGGCCCGGACGGCACAGATCCGCTGCTTGACCCCGGGACACTCGGCCCGCTCCACCCGGCCGTGCTCGTAGGCGACGACGGTGAGGGTCCCCCGCACCACCTCCAGCAATTCGCCGGCGCGGAGCAAGTGGTCGGGGTTGCGGGGGCTCGCGAACCGCTCGTTGCCGCGGGCGAAGGTGTCGTAGAGCAGAACCCCGCCGTCCTCCAGGGCGGCCAGGAGCTGCGGAAACAGCGGCCGCCACAGATAGTTGATCACGACAACGGCGGCGAACCGGCGGTCCGGGAGCGGCCAGGGCCGGCCCTGCTCCAGGTCGAATTCGATCACCTCGCATCCGGCGCTGCCGGCGAGGCGGGCCACGGCCGCGGTGTCGCGATCGAGCAGGGTCACGGGGTGACCGCGTGCCAGGAACGCCCGGCCATGGCGGCCATTGCCGCAGGCCAAGTCAAGCACCGGCCCGCCGGCGCGGACCAGGGGCGCGAAGCGCACGACCCACGGCTCGGGCCGGGTGATGCGAAGGTGGCGGTGAACCGGTACGTCGGCGGCGGGTTCGGGCATCGCGCTGTCCGGCCGGGATGCTTTACACTCCCCTCCAGCCACGAAGATCGCAGCGGGAGACGAGCCATGGATGCGGAGACCTTGCGGGAGATTCAGGCGCCGATCAAGGCGCGTTACCGCGACGACCCGGCCGCGGCCGTCCTGACCCTGACCGCCAGCGGCGCGCTCGGCGGGCCGGGGCTGACCTGCCGGGTGGAGACCGGCCGGGCGATCGCCGAAGCCGGCCTTCATCCCGCAACGGGCGGTTCCGGCGCTCATCTCTGCTCCGGCGACATGCTGCTCGAGGCCCTGGTCGCCTGCGCCGGGGTCACCGTCCAGGCGGTTGCCACTGCCCTCGGGATCGCGCTCTGCGGCGGGACGGTCCGCGCCGAAGGCGATCTCGACTTCCGCGGCACGCTCGGGGTCGCCCGGGACGTCCCGGTCGGCTTTCAGGCGATCCGCCTCCGCTTTGACCTGGACTGCGATGCCGACCCGGAGCAACTGGCGACCCTGCTCAAGCTGACCGAGCGGTATTGCGTGGTGCTGCAGACGTTGCGGCAGACCCCGAAGGTGGTCGCCGAGATGATGGCAACGGGAACGGCCTGAGGCGTGTCGGGAAAAGCTGTGCCTTGCCCGGTGCTCCGCCCGGTGCAGAGCGCCGATCACGGCTGGATGCTCGCGCTCAACAACGCCGCCGTCCCGGCGGTCAACGCCCTGGATGCGCTGGCGCTGGCGGCCTTGCTCGCACACGCTGCCTGGAGCCGGATTGCCGAGGTGGACGGGCGCCCGGCCGGACTGCTGGTCGCCCTCGCCCCCGGGGCCGACTACGCCTCACCCAACTACGGCTGGTTCGCCGACCGCTTCGGCGATTTCCGCTACATCGACCGGGTCCTGGTCGAACCGGCCCGCCGCGGCCGGGGGGTGGGCCGCGCCTTGTATGCAGCGCTGGAGGCTGAGTCCCTGGCGAGCCGCGATGTCCGGCGGCTCACCTGCGAGGTCAACGCGGTACCGCCCAACCCGGCCTCGCTCCGCTTTCACCACGCGTTCGGCTTCCAGGACGTGGGCCGCCAGACCACCGACGGCGGGGCCAAAGAAGTGATCCTGATGGAAAAGATCCTGGCGCGCCCCCTCACCGCGGGAGAAGATGGCCCCGGGTTCCGGGAACAGGGAATGGGATAATGGTCTCCGAGGTTTTGCGATTTGCCGCCGCCGTTATCCTGGCCGCCGGGATTGCCGCGGGAGGCTGGTTTGTCGGCGACGGGGTCATCCATGCCCGTACCGGCGACCGGGTCGTCAGCGTCAAGGGACTGGCCGAGCGGGCGGTGCAAGCGGACTTGGCACTGTGGCTGCTGCGCTTCGTCGCCACCGGTGACGATCTGGCGGCGGTCCAGGCGAAAATCCGCCAGGATACGGCGCTGGCCACCGGCTTCCTCGCCGGTGCCGGGATCAACGAAGACGCCATCGAGGTTCAGGCGCTGCAGGTGACGGACGTGCTGGCCAACCCCTACCGGTCTGGCGGGCCGGTGGAGAAACGCTTCATCATTGCCCAAACCCTCGGGGTGCGCACAACCGACGTTGCCGCTGTCGCCGCCGCCAGCCAGCGGGTCGGCGAACTGGTTGAGGCAGGGGTCGTGCTCAGCGCCGAGGGCAGCCACCTCCAGGGGCCTATGTACCTGTTCACGCGCTTGAACGACATCAAGCCAGAGATGATCCGCGAGGCCACGGCCAATGCCCGCGACGCCGCCGAACAGTTCGCCGCCGATTCGGGAGCGGCCCTTGCGGCAATCCGCAGTGCCCGACAGGGGGTGTTTCAGATCCTCGCGCGCGACAAACTGCCCGGAGTCGACGAGCACCGCCAGATTGCCAAAACGGTTCGGGTGGTCTCGACCGTGGATTTCGCCCTGGCCGACTGAAGCCGGAGCCGGCCCCCGGCAGACCGGCGCGCAGACCGGCGCGCAGACCGGCGCGCAGCCGGACCGGGGTCAGACCTTCAGGCCTTGCGGATCGCGGCGAGAAACTCCCGTCGGGTCATGGGATCGTCGCGGAAGGCACCGAGCATCCGGCTGGTCACCATGGCCACGCCGGGTTTGTGCACCCCACGGGTGGTCATGCACTGGTGGGCGGCTTCGATGACCACCGCCACGCCCCGTGGCTGGAGGACCGTATTAATGCTGTCGGCGATCTGTGCGGTCATTTTTTCCTGGATTTGGAGGCGCTTGGCGAAGGCTTCGACGACCCGGGCGAGTTTCGAGATGCCCACCACCCGGGTCCGCGGCAGGTAGGCGACATGGGCCGTGCCGATGATCGGCACCATGTGATGCTCACAGTGGCTCTCGAACGAGATGTCGCGCAGCATCACCATTTCGTCGTAACCGCCGGTCTCCTCGAATGTGCGCTGCAGGAGTTCGGTCGGGTCCTCCCAGTAGCCGGCGAAGAATTCTTCATAGGCGCGTACAACGCGCTCGGGCGTGCCGGACAGTCCTTCGCGGTCGGGATCGTCGCCCGCCCAACGGATCAGCGTCCGGACGGCGGCTTCCGCTTCGGCACGGTCCGGGCGAGTCACGGACAGTGACCCGGTACAGGCGCGCAGGGCCGGATGGTCAGGTGCATTCATGAGCCAAGCTCCTCGTGTCAAATCCACTCATCAGTCCTGGGAGAACGCTGGCGCGCGGCACCGGCACGTCCAGCCTCGGGTTGCACGGAAAGGTGGCGCCAGCGCGACGATCGGCCGGCGCCGGAACCGGGGGAGGTCAGGCCGGACAGGTTTCCCGACGCGGCGGGCTTAACGGCCTGTCCTGCCGTACGCCGCGTCGCATGGCCCGGCTGACCGACTTCTTCAGTTTCGCGAGAGCACCGACCTCGATCTGTCGCACCCGTTCCCGCGAGATGCCGTAGGACACGCTCAGCTGCTCGAGCGTCACCGGTTTGTCGCGGAGATGTCGCTGCGAAACGATGTCCCGTTCGCGTGCTGACAGATGCTCAAGGGCTCCCGCCAACAACTGCTTGCGACGCACGGCTTCTTCATGCTCGGCAAGGCCATGCTCCTGGCCCTCACTCTCATCAACCAGCCAGTCCTGCCACTCGGTCTCGCTCTCAGTCTTGAGCGGGGAGTTCAAGGAGGCATCTGCGGCGGCGAGGCGGCGGTTCATCTGAACCACCTCCTGCTCCGGCACGCCAAGCGACTCGGCAATCTGCTCCACGTTCTCGGGGTAAAGATCGCCGTCTTCAAGCGCCTGGATCTGTGCCTTGAGGCGGCGGAGATTGAAAAACAACTTCTTCTGCTCGGAGGTTGTCCCCATTTTAACCAGAGACCAGGAGTGGACGACATATTCCTGAATGGCCGCGCGGATCCACCACATGGCGTAGGTTGCGAGGCGAAAGCCGCGCTCCGGGTCGAATCGCTCGACCGCTTGCATCAGTCCGAGATTTCCCTGGGCAATCAGCTCATCCACCGGCAAGCCATAACCGCGATAGCCCATCGCGATCTTGGCGACAAGCCGCAAGTGACTGTTGACGAGCCGATGCGCGGATTTCTGATCGCGGTCCTGCACCCAACGCCGGGCGAGCGCGACCTCTTCCTCCGGTTTGAGCAAGGGGAACTTTTGAATCTGGCGCATGTATTTGCCAAGACCCTCTTCGGAACCGTAGTTGTATCGAGAGCGGTTCATGAAAATCCCCATCAGCTGCGTCCGATACCGATCAGCTTGCCGCGTGCAATTGGGATGCGGCCTGCTCTTCGCCTTCACTGCCCGGTCATACGCGGCAGCGCGGCCGGCGGATGACGACCGGCATCGGCCTGAAATCCGCGGCTGGCCGTCCGGCGTAGTGCCGGGGGGTTCGCGGGCGAGGCGGCAACCGCCAAGGAGGCATCGGCCATGGCACGATTTCATAGGGTTCTGATTACCGGCGCGACCAGTGGCATCGGCCAGGCGTTCGCACGGGAACTGGCCGGGCAGGCCGACCTGCTCCTGACCGGCCGCAATGCACAGCGCCTCAACGATGTTCGGGAGGAGCTGGCGCGCCCGGGGCGGGAGATCGAAACCGTTGCTGCCGACCTCACCCGGGAAGCGGACATCATCGCACTCGCCGAACGGGCCGATGGGTTTGGCATTGACCTGCTGATTAACAACGCCGGTATCGGTCACCTGGGGCCGGTGTTCTCCCGGGCTCCCGTTGACGCGCGGGACACGGTGGTCGTCAACGTCCTGGCGCCGGTGATCCTGACCACACGCCTCGTTCCCGGCATGCTCTCCCGGGCGCGCCTCGCGCGGCGGCGATGTGGGGTGATCAACCTCGCCAGCACGGCCGCGTTTGCGCCCGTCCCGTTCTTTGCCACGTATGCAGCGACAAAGGCCTTCGATCTGTCGTGGACCGAGGCGCTTGCCGACGAGCTGCGCGGCGAGCCGGTGGACATCCTGGCACTTTGCCCCGGCGCCACCCGGACTGAGTTTGGCGGGCGTGCCGGATTTCAGGGCGGCGACCTGCCCGGGGCGACCGATCCGGCCATTGTCGCCCGCGCCGGCCTGCAGGCGCTCGGCCGCTGCACTGTCAAGGTCACGGGCCTGGTCGACCAAGTCGCCTTCGGCCCGCTGGTTCCGCCGCGGCGGCTGGTCACCGGCGCCGTGGGCGCCGCGATGCGGCTCGTTGACCGGGTCAACCGCAGCCGGTCGCCTTCCGCCCAGGCCGCCGGCAAACACGGGAGCGACCCATCGTCGTGACGGGGCCGCCAGCGCACAGAAGGGTGCCGCCGGTTGCCATCGGCCTCGGGGCCGCTGGTGCGCTGCCATTCCTCGCTGCTGCGATCGCCGGCTGGGTTGCCCCGCGGTTTGCGGCGCTCCTGATTGCCGACGCGGGCGCTCTTTACGGCGCGGTGATCCTGTCGTTCATCGGCGGCGCCCACTGGGGCCTGGCCAGCCGGATGACGGTGCCCCCGGCCCTGCTGCTCCGGCTCAGCGTGGTCCCGGCCCTGGTCGGCTGGGCCGCCGTGCTCCAGCCGTCGACGGCGGTCGCCCTGGCCGTGCTGGCCGTCGCCTTCGTCCTGGTGCTGCTGATCGACCGGTATGCCATCGGGATCGGTGCCGCACCCGTCTGGTGGCAGCCGTTGCGAGCTCCGTTGTCGCTGACGGTCGCCGCACTGCTCGCGGTCAGCGCGGCCGCGGTGTGGGTCCGCACCCCGTGAACACCCCGAGCGCCGGGACCGGCCGATGAGCCTCAACGTTGTCTGGTTCAAGCGCGATCTGCGGATCGCCGACCACGCCCCGCTGGTCGCCGCAGCCCGGCACGGACCGGTGCTGCCGCTTTACATCGTCGAGCCCGAGTTCTGGCGACAACCGGATGCCGCGGCCCGGCACTGGCAGTTTCTCCGCCCCAGCCTCGATGAGCTCCGCGTCGCACTGAGCGTGCTCGGTCAGCCGCTGATCGTGCGCTGCGGGGAGGCGCTCGCCGTGTTCGGCGACCTCCTGCAGGGGTTTGGACCCTTCTGTCTCTACAGCCACCAGGAGACGGGCAATGCCTGGACCTTCGCTCGCGATCGCCGGGTCCGCGCCTGGGCGAAGGCGAACGGTGTGATCTGGACGGAGTTCCGCCAGCACGGGGTTATCCGCGGCCTCAAGGATCGCACCGGCTGGGCGAAGCGCTGGGACCGGCAGATGGCCGAGCCGGTCCTGCCACCGCCGGCAGCGCTGGCGCCGATCGCACATCTCGACCCGGGCACGCTGCCGGTCGCCGCCGATCTGGGGCTGGCGAACCAGGCGGACGAGGGCGCTCCGCCCGGCGGCCGCACGGCCGGCCTCGCACTTCTTGAGAGTTTCCTCGCCCACCGCGCCGCGCGCTATCATAAGGAAATGTCCAGCCCGAACACGGCGACCGCGGCCTGCTCGCGGCTCAGCGCCCATTTCGCGGCCGGAACCGTGTCGATGCGCGAGGCGGCCCAGGGCGTGCACCGGCGACTTGATCGGGTCCGCGCTCTGCCGCCCGACGCCCGGGGCTCGTGGATCCCGGCCCTGAAAGCCTTCGAGGGGCGGCTGCACTGGCACTGCCATTTCATGCAGAAACTGGAGGATCAGCCCGCCCTCGAGTTCGAGAACCAGCATCCCGCCTACGACGGGCTGCGCCAGGGCGCCTTCGACCGGGCACGGTTCGAGGCCTGGGCCGCCGGAGAGACCGGCTTGCCGTTCGTCGATGCCTGCATGCGGGCGCTCGCCGCGGTCGGCTGGATCAACTTCCGGATGCGGGCGATGCTGGCCTCGTTCGCCGCGTACCATCTGTGGCTGCACTGGCGCGAACCGGCGCTGCATCTGGCCCGGCTGTTCGTCGATTACGAACCGGGCATCCACTACCCGCAGATGCAGATGCAAAGCGGCACCACCGGCATCAACACGGCGCGGATCTATAATCCGGTGAAGCAGTCCCGCGCCCACGACCCGGATGGCCGCTTCATCCGCCGCTGGCTCCCGGCACTGTCCGGTCTGCCCGCCCGCTACATTCACGAACCGTGGACGGCGCCGGCAAGCGTGCAGGCCAACGCCGGCTGTGTCATCGGCCGCCACTATCCGGCGCCACTGGTCGAACACGCTGCCGCTGCCCGCGCCGCCCGCGAGCAGATCTATGCGGTGCGCCGCCGCGCAGGTTACCGGGAAGAGGCGGATGCCATCCAGGCCCGCCACGGCAGCCGCAAGGGCGGCCTGCCGCCGTCAAACCCGGCGAAGCGCCGCCGTCCGGCCGGGCAGATGACACTCCATTTCGATGACTGACCGGCGCGATGGCGAAGACGCTCAAGGCAGGGCCGTAGAGCGGGGGCCGACTTTGTCAGGACGACAGCCCTTCGGCCTTGTAACGCTGCAGAATGTGTTCGCACCGCGCGCGGAGATAGGCATACAGATCGCCCGACAGGCTGAAATCGGCGCAGGTGATGCAGTCGGCGCGCATGTCCATCCGCATCCGCAACAGGCTTCTGTCGACTTCCCGGCGGTCCTTGTCCGGATTGAACACCACGACTCCGAGGCCGCCTTTGCTGCGCACCAGCGACAACGCCGGAATATCGGTGAAGCCGTCGCCGATATAGACAAAATTCGAGAACGGCGCGAACAAATCCTTGTCCTCGACCCGGCTGTTGACCCTGCGATCCTCGCGCCAGAACGAGCCCTTCGAAATTTCAAACAACGAGCGGGTTTTGGTGGTTTCATCCATGCAGAAGGCCGGGATGCTCTCCGGCTCATCGGGATGATCCGGATCACTGATCACCGTATACCGGCAGCCAAAGGTATAGGTCACCACTTCCGGGGACAACACGAGCCGGATCAGGTCCTGCAATCCTGCGGAAATGATGAAATTGCGAATGTTCAGGCCGACAGCCACAAAGTCATCGGAAGTCTCCAGCGCTTTCAACGCGCTCAGGCATTCCTGAACGTGTGGATAGAGGACGATCTTGTGAGCGACGAATTGTTGGAAGAATTCGCTATTCAACGGGATCCTGGCGCGGGCGGATATGCGCGAGAGCGCATACATCCAGATCGGCGCATCCATCGCCAGGATGTGTTCCCACTTCGGTTTCCGGCTGTCGCCTCTCAGGGTCTTGATGAATGTCCAGAACTCGCTGGCGCCCCGGTGCGGGTCGATCGTATCGATGACGATCGACGTCGAATCGTCAGGCGTCAGCGTGCCGTCAAAATCCCAGACGAGGCAGATGTTCGGCATGATCGGAGGGTCTTAGCGAGTTTCCGGGGGCGTTCTGGGTTTCACGGTAACCAGCCGGCCGCTCGCCGGCTCCCGTCGTACGACCGAGCGGACTGTGACGTACCGGGAGGCATCGAAGACGTACCCGGCCAGCCCGGCCCCGGATGGCTCTGTTCCGCCACCCTTCGCCGCTCGGGTCCGCGGTTTGCCTCGCTGATCGCTCATGCGCGTGACCGCCTGTTGCCCGTGACCATGCCCGCGCCCGCCACCCCTGGCTCGGGGAGTCCGGTCTCCGGTTTCTATCATGCCGGAAAAATGTCTTGAAAATCAGTCGATTGCAGGCAGGAACCGGGGAACGGACCAGAATGATTCGCAAAGGGGACCTGCCGGCGAAGGGGTGCGCAACCTGCGGCCGGCCATTCGTGTGGCGGCGCAAGTGGGCCGCCGTCTGGTCAGAGGTGCGCCATTGCTCCGAGCGCTGCCGCCGCAACCGAACCCGCTCATCGCCGGCTCAGAGCTGATCGAGAAACGCCGCCGCCTGTCGGCGGATGGCCTTGATGCGCTCGGGCTGCATCCGGTCGAGCGTCCGGTAGATCATCGCGATCCGCGGATTGCCGGCCAGCAACTCGCGGTGCCTGGCAAGGAAATCCCAGTAGAGCAGGTTGAACGGGCAGGCGCCCTCGCCCACCGGCTTGTTCGGGTCGTAGCAGCAGTGCCGGCAGTAATCAGACATCCGGTTGATGTACTTGCCGCTGGCCGCATAGGGCTTGGAGGCGAGCAGGCCGCCATCGGCGAACAGCGCCATGCCATGGGTGTTGGGCAGTTCCACCCACTCGTAAGCGTCGGCGTAGACGCACAGATACCACCGGCAGACCTCTTCCGGCTCGATGCCGGCGATCAGCGCGAACATGCCGGTGACCATCAGCCGCTGGATGTGGTGCGCGTAGGCTTCCCGCCGGGTCTGGCCGATGGCCTGGGCGAGGCAGTTGAGGTCAGTGTCCCCGGACCAGTAGAAGCCGGGCAGTGGCCGGTGTGCGGAGAAGAAATTGGTCCCGGCGTAATCCGGCATCTTCAGCCAGTAGATGCCGCGGATGTATTCGCGCCAGCCGATCACCTGACGGATGAAGCCTTCGGCGGCGTTAAGCGGCACCCGGCCTTTCCGCCACGCCGCTTCCACTCTCCGGCACACGTCCAGCGGATTGAGCAGCCCGGAATTAAGGTACAGGCTGCATACGGCGTGATAGAGGGTCGGCTCGTCCTGCTTCATGGCGTCCTGGTAGTCGCCGAACTTCGGCAGGGCATCTTGCACGAATCCGTCAAAAGCCGCTTTTGCATCGCTTGCCGTCACCGCGAACCAGAACGGCTCCACCTCGCCGAAATGAATGCCGAAGCGGCGGCGGACCAGATCGAGAACCTCGCCGGTTGTCACATCGGGCTCGAACCGGGCCGGCTCCGGCGGCTGCTCGCCGGCAGGCAGAGCCTTGCGGTTTTCGGGATCGTAGTTCCAGCGCCCGCCCTCCGGCTCGCCATCGGCGGTCATCAGCAGGCCCGTCTCCCGCCGCATGTCGCGGTAGAAGTACTCCATGCGCAGCCGCTTGCGCCCCTTCGCCCAGTCGGCAAAGCGCTCCCGGGAGCACAGGAACCGGCTGTCCGCCCGGATCTCGACCGGAACCCCGGTGGCCTCCGCCCAGCCCCGCATGTCCTCGAGCACCCGCCATTCGCCGGGCTCGGTCACAACGATCCGCTCCGCCCGGTGGCGGGCCGCGGCCGCCACGATGGCCTCCCGGAAGCTCGTGATGTCGTCGTCGGCGTCGAGCCGGTGGTAGTCGACGTGCACCCCCTCCGCGGTCAGGTCGGCGGCGAAATGCCGCATCGCCGAGAGGATGAAGGCGATCTTCTTGGGGTGGTGGGGAACGTAGGTGGTCTCCTCCGCAACCTCGGCCATCACCACCACGTCACGGGCCGGCTCCAGGTCGCGAAGGGTGGCGATCCCGCGGCTGAGCTGATCACCAAGCACGAACCGAAGCGTGGTCACGAAGACGCCTCTGCGGTTTCGGTGATCAGGCGCTCTGCCATTGCCACACCTGACAACCACGCCGCCTCGATGCGGCCGCCGAGGCACCAGTCGCCGCACGTACCCAGGCTCAGGACCGGGTCGAAGAAGCACGGCTCTCCCGCCGCCCGGGTCACCAGCGCGTGCCGCCAGCGATGGCCGATCACAGTGCCCGGCTCCAGGCCGCGCATGCCTATCGCGGCGGTGAATGCGGCGCTCAGCGCCAAAGCGATCTGCTCCGGCGGCTCTTCCAGGTGAGTTGCCGACCAGTCGGCGCTGGCGTGGACGACCCAGGTCTCACCGCCACCGCGACCGGGCTTGGCGCCGTCGCGGGCAACCCAGCCGAGGGTGCCGTGCGTGCAGAAGGCGGCATCGAAGTCGGCGGACAATGACCGCGCAAATCCCAGCATCGCGGTCAGGCAGGGCGCGTAGCGGGCCTCTGCGGCCGCAGCCCTCAACGCCGCCGAGGCGTCGAGGAAGGCGAGAGCCTGGGGCGCCGGGATGGCAACCACGAGGTGCGAGAACCGTCCGGCAGCGGTCCCGTCAGCAGCGGTGAGTGTCCAGCCGCCAGCATCGCGGCGGACCGATGCGATCCGGGTCCGGGACCGGAAGCCAGCACCCGTGGCCAGATGCCGGCCGATGGCATTCATCGCCGGCGTGCCGACGTAGCGCAGCGGGGTCGGCGCGTCGCGCGGTTCCGGACCGCCGAGAGTGGCGATCCGCCCGGCCCAGAGGCCGACCACGCCATCCGCCTGCCAGTTCTCGACCTGCCGGGCAAACGACGGGTCGCGGGCGGTAAAATACTGAGCACCGTGATCAAATTGCAGCCCCTCCTGGCACCGCGTCGCAATCCGGCCGCCGGGGGTCCGCCCCTTATCGAACACGGTGACCGTCCAGCCATCGGCGGTGAGGCGCCGGGCGCAGGCGAGCCCGGCGAGACCACCACCGATGATGGCCGCATGCGCCGCCGGCACCGGGCGCCGGTGGCCGGTCGGGGTGGAAGAAGCCGTCACCCGCGCACCCATCCTCTGATCAGGACATGTTCAGCCGGTTGGATTGGCATTCGATTGACCTTGGCGGACCATTCGCTTCGTCGCTACGTAGAGAGTGGGGTAACGGATGATCCCGGGTCTGGCTGCATGGCCGGGCGCGGTGAAAGGAGAGACCGATGATCCTGTCGACACTCGTGGCCACGTGCGGGTTCCTCAAAGGTGTTACGATCGGCGCGGTAGCGGCGGCAGTGCTGTATCGCAACGGACTGGTCGGTGGCCGGTCTGGGATCGCGTCCGGTTGGGGCCGGACCGCGGGAGGCAGTCAATGATCCTGCGCCAGACTCTGAACTTCGCCGTACACGCCGCGGCCGGGATCGCGTTCGGCGCTCTTGCCGTGATCGCCGCCAAGGCGCTGATGGACCGCCGCGAGGAACCTTACGAGTCGCTTGATGAGCCGATGCCTGTCGAGCCCCGAACGCCGTCGCCGGAGGCGCCGCCTGAAGCGCCGGTGGCGCCATGAAGAGCCTGCCGATCACCTGCATCACCGAGAGCGGCGACGGATTTCTGGTGTCGTTTCCGCTCCATGAGCAGACCCGGTCGCCGGAAGATGTGGGGCGGCTGACCAACAGCCTGCTCGCGACAATCACCGAGATCGTCCGGGATGGCGGCGAGGTGAGCGACGGTGACGTGCTCCAGGCACTGGCAATGGTCATGGCGATCCGTGCGCACATGGTCGATGCGCCCCGGGAGACGGTGAAGGCGCTCATCCCCTACCTGCTCGACGGCGCCCACGACGCGCTTGACCGCTCCGTTCCGGTCACCGCCGGGCACGGCTGACATCGGGCGGGCCGACCGGCGGGAGGAGCGATTTGGCCGTTGCCGCCGAGCCGTTCGAGGCCACTCTCGATGGCCTTTGCGCGGATGCCTTTCACCGCCTCGGCGAGGCGGTCAGGGACCGCCGGGCGGCATTCCATACGCCGGTGCTGGTCACGATCGGCACGGACGGCTGGCCGGCGGCGCGAACAGTCGTACTTCGCCACTTCGACGCCGGCGACCGGGCGCTGCGGTTTCACACCGACCGGCGTGCGGGCAAGGTTGCCGATCTCGAGGCGAGCCCGCGCGCGGCGGTCCACCTCTACGACCCGGCGGCCAAGCTTCAGTTCCGCCTGAGCGGAACGGCAACCATCCATCGCGACGACCCGCTGGCCGCGGAGGCCTGGGCGGCAACCCGGCTGTTCAGCCGCCGTTGCTATCTGGCGGATCCGGCCCCGGGGACGACGGCCGGTGAACCGGTGTCCGGGCTGCCGGCCGAGCTCCACGGCCGCGCCCCCGAAGCGGCGGAGTCCGAGCAAGGGTTCGTCAATTTCGCGGTTGTCCGTTTCTGCTTCGACCGGCTCGACTGGCTGTCCCTGTCGGCCACGGGCAATCGCCGGGCCGGCTTCTCCTGGGATGCCACCGGCCGGCGGTCAGCGACGTGGCGGGTGCCGTGACTCAGCCCGCCGCACGTCAGCCCTTGGTGCGGACCCGGCTGCGTCCACCATCGACGGGCAGAACCTGACCGGTCACCCAGGCGCTGTCCGCGCCGAGCAGCCAGGCAGCGGCCGCGGCCATGTCTTCCGGTGCGCCAAGCCGCGGCAGAGCGTGCATCTGGGCGATGCCCTTGGCCACGGCCTCATTGGCGGTGATCGGCTTGGCCAGCGGGGTGTCGGTCAGGCTCGGCGCGATCGCATTGACGCGGACCCGGGGGGCAAGCTCGGCGGCAAGCGCCCGGGTCAGGCCCTCGACCCCGCCCTTGGCCGCCGAAATCACCGCGTGGCTCTGGAAGCCCTGGGCGACGGCGACGGTTGAGAACAGCACGACCGATCCCCCGGCAGCGCTCAACGCGGCCTGCGCCGCCTGCACGGCCAGTGCGGCGCTGAGCGTGTTCAGCCGGAAGGCATCCAGGAAGTCCTTTTCGGTCGCCGATTTCAGCGGCCGCAGGACAATCGAGCCGACACAGAAAGCAAGGCCGGCGAGCTGGCCGCCGGCGGCCGCCGCCTCGACAACCCGCTTGAGGGCGGCCGGGTCCAGAACATCGGCGGCGAGGTGGCCGGCGCCAAGCTGCCCGGCCAGCTCGGCCAGGGGCGCTTCGGAACGGGCAGACAGGAACAGCGGCGTTCCGGTGGCGGCGACTCGGCGGGCGAGCGCCGAACCAATGCCGCCGGTCGCGCCGAAAATCAGGACCGGAGCAGTCATCAGGTCTCCTTGTCAGCAAGTCACAACGTCAGGGCTTGTAGCTACGGCCTGCGGCCGGACCCGGATCTGCGCGGGGCGCGCAAAGACCCGCGCCGGGAATGGAGTGGACGCGGCGGCGACCGAGCAGATGCGCCATCAAGCCGCCACCGAACAGGCTGCGGATCGCCGGATCGAAGACATCCAGGCCGCCGGTGAACGCGCCGAACGACGGCAGGACCAGCCGCCGGCCGTCGGTCACGAAGCAGCGGGCGGTGACCCGCCGGCCGCCGGACAGAACCGATGCCTTGGGATGGAAATGGCCGCAGACCTCGGCAAACCCGTCGCCATTGCCGGCATCGTCCCCGGGTTCGTGACGCAGCAGCAGCGGGCCAAGATCGAGCGCGTCCACGACCCGTCCGCCGCAGCCGGCCGCGGCGGCGCCGTCATGATTGCCGGCAACCCAGGTCCAGTCCACGGCGGCGATCAGGTCGGAAAGAACCGCCCGGTCCGGGGGACTCAGGCGGTTTGGGCCGGTCCGGTCATGAAAACTGTCGCCGAGACAGACGACCCGCTGCGGCCGGTGGGCAGCCATGGCGCGGGTCAGGGCGGCAAGCGTCTCGCGGCTGTCATAGGGCGGCAGCAGGGCACCGGCGCGGGCAAGGCTCGAGCCCTTCTCCAGGTGCAGATCGGCGACCACCAGGGTCTTCAGGGCCGGCACGAACAGCGCGCCGGACAGGTCGGCGACCACCCCCACGCTGCCGACGGCGAAGACGGCGGCCTCGCTCACGGTGCGCCGGGTCCGCCGTGCGTGGCCGCAATGTCAGCGGTCGCTTCGGCGATCAGCGCCTGCGCGGCCGCGTCTAGGACCTCGTCAATGGCCTCGCCGAACACCGCCTCCTTGCCGATCTCAAGGAGCACCGGCACGGCCAGGGGCGAGACCCGGTCGAGCCGGCGATGGTGGATCCGCCCCCGGACCCGGGCCAGCATCGCCGCCAACCGCCGCAGGTCGATGAAGCCCCTGGCGGCATCGGCGCAGGTGGCGCGCAGCAACACATGGCCGGGCTCATGCCGGCGGAGGACGTCGTAGATCAGATCAGAGTTCACGGTCACCTGCCGGCCGGTCTTCTCGTGGCCGGGATGGCGGCGTTCGATCAGCCCGGCGATCACGGCCACGTTCCGGAACGTCCGCTTGAGCATCGAGCTCTCGGCCATCCAGGCCTCCAGATCATCGCCGAGCATATCCTGGTCGAACAGTCCGTCCAGGTCGATGGCCGGCCGCCGGCTCCACACTGCCAGCACATAATCGGTGGCAACGAAGCCGAGCGGGGCGAGGCCGGCCCGCTCCATCCGCCGGGTCAGCAGCATGCCGAGGGTCTGGTGGGCGTTGCGCCCCTCGAACGCGTAGGCCACCAGGAATTCACGCCCCGCCCGCGGAAAGGTCTCGATGAGCAGGCCGTCCCGATCCGGAAACCGGGAGCGCTGCGCCTGCAGATCGAGCCATTCGCGGACCGGCGCCGGCAGGCCGGTCCAGCGCCCTGGATCGGCGAGCATGGCCCGGACCCGGTCGGCCAGATGGGTGGAGAGGGGCAGCCGGCCGCCGGCGTAGGCCGGCACCTTGGGCTCGGCGCCGGCCGCCCGGGTGGCGATCACCGTGGTCTCGCGGACCGCCTCAAACTGAAGGATCTCGCCGGCGAAGACAAAGGTGTCGCCGGGCTCGAGGCCCTGCACGAAGTATTCCTCCACCTCGCCGAGGATCGGGCCGCGCTTCAGCCTGACCTTCAGGGTTACCGCTTCGACGATCGTGCCCACGTTCATCCGGTAGAGCCGGGCGAACTGCGGCGAGGCGACCTGCAACCGGCCGGCGTCGTCACGGACGAGACGGCGGTAACGGTCATAACCCTGCAGGGCATAGCCGCCGTTCTCCACGAAGCGCAGGGTATCGTCGAAATCGCTGCGGATCAGGTCCCGGTAAGGCGCGGCGCGGATGACCTGGGCGTAGAGCGCGTCGGGGTCCACCGGCGCCGCGCAGGCGGTGCCGAGGATGTGCTGGGCGAGCACGTCGAGGCCTCCGGGCGTGGGCGGATCGCCGTCAAGGGTGCCGGCATGCACGGCGTCCAGCGCCGCCCGGCATTCCAGCACCTCGAAGCGGTTGGCGGGCACCAGGATCGCCCGGCTCGGCCGGTCGAGGCGGTGACCGGCGCGGCCGATCCGCTGGATAAGCCGGCTCACGCCCTTGGGCGCCCCCACCTGGATGACCAGGTCCACGGCCGCCCAGTCGACGCCGAGATCGAGCGAGGACGTGGCGACGACGGCACGGAGCCGGCCTGCAGCCATCGCCGCCTCCACCTTGCGGCGCTGCTCCACGGCAAGGCTGCCGTGGTGGAGGGCGATCGGTAGATGGTCGTCGTTGAGATACCAGAGGTGGCGGAACAGCAGTTCCGCCTGGGCCCGGGTGTTCACGAACACCAGGGTCGTCGCCGCCTCGCGGATCGCCGCATAGACCGCCGGCACGGCGTGGATCGCCATGTGACCGGACCATGGCATCCGTTCCAGCCCCTCGAGGATCCGGATGTCGGGCGCGACCCCGGCCTCGCCGCCGACCACCCGGGTCCGGGCCGGATCGGCGTCCGGCGCCAGCCAGGCCCGCAGCGCCTCCGGCCAGGCGACAGTCGCCGACAAACCGACCCGCCGGCATCCGGGAGCCAGGGCGGCAAGGCGGGCAAGGCCGAGGGCGAGCAGATCACCGCGCTTGGTCCCGACCAGGGCGTGGAGTTCGTCGACGACAACGCTTTGCAGACCGGCGAACATCGCCGGCGCGTCGGGATAGGAGAGCAGCAGCGCCAGCGATTCGGGCGTGGTCAGCAGGATATGCGGCGGCCGGGCGCGCTGGCGCTGGCGGCGGTTCTGAGGAGTGTCGCCGGTGCGGGTCTCGGCGCGGATCGGCAACCCCATCGCGGCGATCGGCTGCTCCAGGTTGCGATGGACATCGACGGTGAGAGCCTTGAGCGGCGAGACATAAAGGGTGTTCAGGCCGTGTCCCTCACCGCCCGCCAGCGCAATCATCGACGGCAGAAACCCGGCCAGGGTTTTGCCACCGCCGGTCGGCGCAATCAGCAGGGTGGTCTCGCCGGCCGCGGCAGCGTCGACCATCTCCAGCTGGTGGGGATGGGGGCGCCAGCCGCGGGCCGCGAACCAGCCGGCGAACGGTTCGGGTAGCAGCGCCGTCATCCGGCTATAGATAGAACGAAGCACGCACAAGGCACCGCCGCAATGTCCCCGGGGACTTCCATGCCATCGCCTCCGTCCGCCTGGACCACCTGGCTTCAGCCGACCGCCATCGGCCTCTGGTGCGAGCCCGGGAAATTCCACGTTGATCCGACCCGGGCGGTGGAGCGGGCGGTGATCAGCCATGGCCACGCCGACCACGCCCGGCCCGGCCATGCCGCCGTACTCGCCACTCCGGGCACCGCCGCGATCATGCGCGCGCGCTACGGCGGTACCGCGGCCGGCACGATCGACGTCCACAACTATGGCGAGGCGGTCCGGGTTCGCGATGTCACCGTCCGCTTCCATCCGGCCGGCCACGTTTTCGGCAGCGCCCAGGTGGCGTTGGAGTACTCCGGCACCCGAGTTGTCGTCTCCGGGGATTACAAGCGCCGGCGCGATCCCACCTGCGCGCCGTTCGAGGTGGTTCCTTGCGATGTGTTCATCACCGAGGCGACGTTCGGCCTGCCGGTGTTCCGGCATCCGCCCGACGACCGGGAAGCCGGCCGGCTGCTCGCCTCGCTGCGATTGTTCCCCGAGCGGGCGCACCTGGTCGGCGTTTACGCGCTCGGCAAGTGCCAGCGGCTGATCCGGCTGCTTCGCGAAGCCGGCTACGACCGGCCGATCTGGATTCATGGCGCGCTGCGCGGCCTGTGCAATCTGTACGCCGCTGCCGGTATCGACCTCGGCGACCTGCCCTACGCGCAGGGCAGCAGCCGCAAGGACCTGGGCGGCGAGATCGTGCTGTGTCCGCCCTCCGCGCTCGCCGACCGCTGGGCGCGCGCGTTTCCCGACCCGGTAATCGCCATGGCCTCCGGCTGGATGGCGGTACGCCAGCGCGCCCGGCAACGCGGGGTCGAACTGCCGCTGGTGATCTCTGACCATGCCGACTGGGACGAACTGACCGCCACCCTCGACGATGTGGCCGCGGCAACGGTCCTGGTCACCCACGGCCGCGAAGAGGCGCTGGTCCACTGGGCCCGGCAACGGGGCTTTCAGGCCGCTGCCCTGTCGCTGGCCGGCTACGACGAGGACGACGGGTGAAGGCCTTCGCCACTCTGCTCGACGGCCTGGTGTTCACCCCGCAGCGGAACGTCAAGTTGCGGCTGATCGAACGCTACGTCGCGGAGACGCCCGACCCGGACCGGGGCTGGGGCATCGCAGCGCTCACCGGCGGGCTCAGTTTCCGCCACGCCAAGCCAGGCACGATCCGGGCGCTCGCCGCCAAACGGCTCGATCCGGTATTGTTCGATCTCTCCTACGACTACGTGGGCGACCTGGCCGAGACGGTGGCGCTGATCTGGCCGCAGCCGGAGGCAGCGACAATCAGCGGGCCGCCGCGCCTCTGCGACGTCGTCGGCACGCTCGACCGCGCCGGCCGCGCAGAGGTGCCGGTGTTGATCGCCGGCTGGCTCGACCGCCTGGACGCGTCCGGCCGGTTCGCGCTTCTCAAGCTCATCACCGGCGGCCTCCGGGTGGGCGTCTCGGCGCGACTGGCCAAGACGGCGCTCGCCCGGTTCGGCGGGGTCGACGTGGCGGCGATCGAGGAGGTCTGGCACGGCCTGGCCCCGCCCTATCCGGACCTGTTCGCCTGGCTCGAAGGATGCGCCGGACCGCCAGCGGTGGACGACAGCCTGGGGTTCCGGCCGCTGATGCTGGCCAACCCGCTCGACGAGGTGGAGCTGGCCGGTCTCGACCCGGCGGCGTTCGCCGCCGAATGGAAGTGGGACGGCATTCGCGTTCAGATCGTCGCCCGGAGCGGGGAGGGCCGGATTTACTCGCGAACCGGCGATGATCTCTCGGCGAGCTTCCCCGAGGTCGCCAAAACGCTGACCTTCGATGCGGTGCTCGATGGCGAGTTGCTTGTCCTGCGCGACGGCGAGGTGGCGCCCTTCAACGACCTCCAGCAGCGGTTGGGGCGCAAATCGGTGCCGGCGGCGCTCCAGCGGCGGTATCCCGCGCACATCCGCCTCTACGACCTGCTCGTCGACGATGGCGAGGACCTGCGGCCGCGGCCGTTCGCCGAGCGGCGGACGCGGCTGGAGGCCTGGATAGCGCGGGTCCAGCCCGAGCGCCTGGACCTCTCGCCGCTGGTTCCGTTCGCCGACTGGGCCGGGTTGACCGCGATCCGGGCACGGACCCGGGCGGACGGGATCGAGGGGCTGATGCTGAAGCGGCTCGACAGTCCGTACCTCGCCGGCCGTCCGAAGGGACCGTGGTTCAAGTGGAAGCGCGATCCGCTCACTGCCGACTGCGTGCTGATGTACGCACAGCGCGGCCACGGCAAGCGGTCGTCCTTCTACTCGGACTATACCTTCGGGTGCTGGCGGAAAACCGACGGTGGCGAGGCGGAGCTGGTGCCGGTCGGCAAGGCCTATTTCGGCTTTACCGACGCCGAGCTTGCTGAACTCGATGCCTGGGTGCGCAATCACACTGTCGACCGGTTCGGGCCGGTGCGGGCGGTGGCGCCGGCGCTGGTACTCGAGATCGCCTTCGATTCGATCCATGCTTCCGGACGGCACAAGTCCGGCTTGGCGATGCGGTTCCCGCGGGTCCACCGGATCCGCTGGGACAAGCCGGCTGGCGAGGCCGATTCCCTGGCCCGGCTGGCGGCACTGAGCGCCGCTGCCGACGGCGGCACCGGGGCGAGCCGCTGATCCGCGCTGGCGGTGGGCACGTAAGGCGGGCAATCTTTTCCATCCTCCCCGCCCGCAGGTTCCCATGCCCTTTGACGCCGCGCCGCTCCATCCCCCCTTCGAAATCGCCGTGATCGGCTCCGGCATTGCCGGGCTGTCCGCAGCCTGGCTGCTCAGCCACGGCCACCGGGTCACGGTCTACGAGGCCGACGACCGGATCGGCGGTCACTCCAATACCGTCGAGGTCGCCGGGTCGGAAGGGCCCATCCCCGTCGACACCGGGTTCATCGTTTATAACGAGCCTAACTATCCCAACCTGACGGCGCTGTTCCGCCACCTCGGCATCGCCACGGAGGCGAGCGATATGTCGTTTGCCGCGTCGATCGACGATGGTGACCTCGAGTATTCCGGAACCGGCCTCTCCGGCCTGTTCGCCCAGCGCCGCAACCTGGCGCGACCACGGTTCTGGCGGATGCTCAGCGGGTTGCGGCGGTTCTACCGGGAGGCGCCGGTGTTTCTCGAGCACCCCGAGGCTGACCGGTTGACCCTCGGGGATTACCTGGATCGCCACGGGTACGGCCGTCCGTTCGTCGATGACCATCTTCTGCCCATGGCGGCGGCGGTGTGGTCCACGGCGATGGCAGACATGCGGGAGTATCCGGCCGCAAGCTTCATCCGCTTCAACCTCAATCACGGGCTGCTCCGGTTCACCGGGCGACCACAGTGGCGGACGGTCAGCGGCGGCAGCCGCGCCTATGTGGCGAAGCTCATCGAACCCCTGGCCGGCCGGATCCGCACCGCCACCCCGGTGCGCCGGATCACCCGCAGCGGCAGCGGTGTCGTGATCGAGGATGCGCAGCAGAATTTCGCTTCCTACGATCACGTGGTCATCGCAGCGCACGCCGATCAGGCGCTGGCGATGCTCGGTGATCCAAGCGAGGCTGAGCGGCGGCTGCTCGGTGTCTTCCCCTATTCCCGGAACCGGGCGATTCTTCACCGCGATCCGTCGCTGATGCCGCGGCGGCGTGCAGTCTGGTCCAGCTGGAACTACCTCAGGGGTCTGAACCGACGCGGCGAGCAGGATGTCTGCGTGACCTACTGGATGAACCGCCTGCAAAATCTCGATGCCGGAACACCGCTGTTCGTGACCCTCAACCCGATCCGCGAACCCGAGCCGTCGTTGGTCGAACGCACCTTCGTCTATACCCACCCGGGCTACGACACCGCCGCGATCCGCGCCCAGCGGGAGCTCTGGAGCCTGCAGGGCCGGCAAAACACCTGGTTCTGCGGCAGCTACTTCGGGGCCGGTTTTCACGAGGATGCGTTACAGGCCGGCCTTGCCGTCGCCGAAGCACTGGGCGGGGTTCGCCGGCCATGGACCGTCTCCGGGGCGTCTGACCGGCTGCCCTGCCTCGTCTCGCGGGCGGCCGATCGGGCGCGGATCGCGATCCCGGTGGCGGCATGATTGATTCTGCGGCCTATTTTGGTGCCGTTGTCCACAAGCGGGTGCGGCCGGTTCGCCACAGCCTCCACTACCGGGTGTTTTCGCTGCTGCTCGATCTGGACGACCTGCTTGCTCTTGACCACCGCCTCCGCCTGTTCGGCCACAACCGTTTCGCCGTGTTTTCGTTTCGTGATGCCGATCACGGCGATGGCCGCCCCCGGGGGCTGCGCACCTGGGTCGATCAGCAGCTCGACGCCGCCGGAATCGCGCCCGGCGGGCCGGTCCGGGTGCTCTGTTATCCGCGCATACTCGGCTGCGTGTTCAATCCGTTGACCGTCTACTTCTGCCATCACGCCGACGGCCGGCCGGCCGCCCTGCTCTATGAGGTCAACAATACGTTCGGGGAGCGGCACAGCTATCTGATCCCCGTTGATAATCCCTCCGGCGTCGTCCGCCAGGCTTGCGCCAAGGAGTTTTATGTCTCGCCGTTCAACAGCGTGGACGGCAGCTACGATTTCCGCGTGAAGTTTCCTGGGGATGCGGTGACGGTGGTGGTCAATTGGCGGGATGCCGACGGCCTTGTGCTCCATGCCGCATTTCAGGGCACGAGGCGGCCGCTCACCGACGCAACGCTGCTGACCGCGCTGGTCCGCTACCCGCTGATGACTTTAAAGGTGATCTTTGGGATCCACCTCGAAGCCTTCCGGCTGTGGCGTAAGGGGCTCCGGCTGATCCGCCGGCCCGCCCCCCCGGCCGCACCGGTCTCGATCGTGAAAACCCCGCCCCGCCCGACGGGAGGTTGAGTCATGCCCACGTCGTCGACCGCCGGCCTCCGCTGGACCGCGCGCTTCGGTCTCGATCCGTCCCTGTCACTGATCACCCGGCTTGCCGCGCGGCTCCGTTTCGGCTGCCTGACCATCGTCCTGCCCGACGGGGCCCACCGGGTGTTCCACGGCACCGAGGCTCCCTGGCTGCGCGGCACCCTGCGCATCCGCCGGCCCCGCCTCGCCCGGCGGGTGCTCGCCGGCGGCAACCTCGGGTTCGCGGAGGCGTATCTGGATGGCGACTGGGACAGCCCGGACCTGCCGGAACTGCTGTACCTGGCGCTCGTCAACGAGGCGGCGTTCGGGCGGGAAAGCCGCGGCTTCGGCCCGTTGAAGCTCATGGAGCGGCTGCGCCACCGGCTTGCCGCCAACACCCGCCGCGGCAGCCGGCGCAACATCGCCTACCATTACGACCTGGGCAACGCCTTTTACGCCCTGTGGCTGGACCCGGGAATGACCTATTCGGCGGCGATATTCGAGCGGGCGAACCAGGACCTGGAAGCGGCGCAGGACGCAAAGTACCACCGGCTTGCCCGGAGCCTGGCGCTCTCTCCCGGCCAGCGGCTGCTGGAGATCGGCTGCGGCTGGGGT
This sequence comes from uncultured Rhodospirillaceae bacterium, assembly GCA_964454795.1. Taxonomy (GTDB): domain Bacteria; phylum Pseudomonadota; class Alphaproteobacteria; order Rhodospirillales; family Defluviicoccaceae; genus CAYVUM01. The sequence continues at coordinate 321 of CAYVUM010000040.1, read as the reverse complement.
GGCTTCGCCGAACTGGCCGCGCGCGCGTACGGCTGCACGGTGCGGGCGATCACCCTCTCGCGGGAGCAGTACACGTTTGCCAGGCGGCGGATTTTCGAGGCCGGTCTCGCCGACCGGGTCGAGGTGCTGTTCCAGGACTACCGCGAGACCGCCGGCGTTTATGACCGGATCGCCTCCATCGAGATGTTCGAGGCGGTCGGTGAGGCTCACTGGCCGGATTTCTTCGCCGTGCTTCGCGACCGTCTGGTGGCCGGGGGGCGGGCCGGCCTGCAGATCATCACGATCGAGGACAGCCGGTTTCCGGTGTACCGCCGCGGTGCG
>CAYVUM010000039.1:0-29812 GCA_964454795.1 uncultured Rhodospirillaceae bacterium | reverse complement strand
GGGGTCCCGCTCCGGGGACGGACCGGCCTGCGGATTCGCCAGAGCGCACACCCTGACACGCCGCACGACCATGGTGCCCGCTGCGGGACTCGAACCCGCACTCCTCGGAAGGAAACGGATTTTAAGTCCGTTGCGTCTACCGGTTCCGCCAAGCGGGCCGCTGGCTGCAGGTTAGCCCAGGCCGCGGTCGAAAGGAAACCGGTCGAAAGCCCGGGGCACCGCTCCCGGGATCAGGCCGCCAGCCGGCCGGCGGTGATTTGGGCAACCGCCTGCAGCATCGGCGGCGCGCAGCCCCAGGTCGGGCGGTCGGCCGCGCCGGGGTAGCGCGACCGGCGCCACAGCGCCGGGTCAGCGGCGATCACCGTCCAGACGGTCTGGTAATCATACCGGCGGTCATCGGCCGGGAGGCGGGCGAACACCTCGCGGGCCAAGGCCAGGTCCTCGGCCGTGTCCACTGTCCAGCGGAGCTGTCTCAGCGTCGGATCGGGCGAGGCGAGGTTGGCGCGGCGCAGGCTGGTCTGACGCCGAAGCCATGGGGTAACGTGCTCCCGGTCCGCAGGGTCCGTTGCTTCTTCGGCGGCTCGATCCAGCCAGCCGCGACGGAAAGCCTCGCAGTCGAGACCGTGTGGCCAAGTGGGCGGCATGTTGTTGCTGGCGTAATCGTAGCCGTCGCGGCACACCAGGGCGACCACGTCCGCAGCCACCGCCGGGTCCAGATAGGGGCAATCGCTGGTCACCCGCAGGATCACATCGGGATCGATGAGCCTGGCGGCGCGCTGGTAGCGGCCGAGGACATCCGCTTCATCACCACGTACGACGACGACCCCGGCGCGGGCCGCTTCCAAGGCGACCGGATCGCTCTCGGTCCCCTCGGCGACCGCACAACACACCAGATCGATGCCAGCGATTCGCCGGCAGCGTTCCAGGACCTCGCCAAGCATCGTCCGCCCGGCAAGTGGCTCCAGAACCTTGCCGCGCAGCCGGGTCGAGCCGAACCGGGCCTGGACGATCGCGGCAGTACGAACACGGCCGGCCATGCTGAACCCTCCGAAGCCTCGGGGATCCAGCCTGCACGGGAGGTCTTAAGATTCTTTCTCCGAAACGCCGCGACGGAGCAGCCTTCAGGGGCGTTCCGCCCCCGTCGCGCTCAGCCAGCGGTCTCTTCCGGCACGCAGCGGTAGACCGCGTAGCGAATATCCAGCGGATAGGGCTGGAGTTCGCCCTCCAGTTCGGCAAGGCCGTTGCGGCCTGCGCATTCCTCGCTGGCGAGGCGCTCCACGGTCTCCCGACTGTCGTAGACCGGGTTCTGGCGGACGTAAAACCGGGCGCTGTCGGCGTAAACGACGACCCGCGTGGAGTCGAAACCGGAGGAGCATCCGGCGACGGCGAAGAGAACGAGAAGTGAAAGCAGTATCCGCATGGCCGGAAACTAGGACACAACCGGGCGCCGGCACAAGACCCAACCGCAACAGCCCGACCGGTTTCAAAAAAAAGCGGGCCGACGCGGGCCGGCCCAGGTTCTTGAGGGAGGAAGGACGTGACAGGCAGAGGTTACGCGCCCGGGAGTTACCGGCCAATTAACGCCGGGAGCGGCTGTTTCGAACAGAGAGCGTCCGAATCGCTAACCTCGGGAGTCGAACCAAGCTTGAACGGAAGCGGGTTCACCCGCCGGCATTGCGCCCGCGCCGAGGTGATTCGGCCCGCTCCCCGGCGCCGGCGTCGCTTTGCCTCTCCGGATGCGCCCCGGGGGCGGGCGGCGGTTCGTCCTCTTCGAACAGAATGCGGTGGGCGGCGCCGTCCAGGTCGTCGAACTGACCGGTTCGCATCGCCCAGAGAAACGCTAAAAGACCAATCAGGCCGAGCAGCAACGCCGCGGGGATCAGGTACAGCAGAACAGTCATGGCAGGCGACTCCGACCCACACGCAGGGCATTGGCGATCACCACCAGAGACGAGGTGGACATGGCCACCGCCGCGATCAGGGGAGTGACCAGCCCGGCCACCGCCAGAGGGATGGTCACCAGATTGTAGGCAAAAGCCAGTGCCAGGTTTTCCCGAGCCCGCCGGCGGGCCACCCGGGCAAGGGCGAGCACGTCGGCCACCGGTGCCAGCCGGGCGCCCTGAAACACCACATCGGCGGCCGTCTGGCTCAGGTCAACCGCCGACGACGGTGACAGCGAGGCATGCGCAGCGGCCAGCGCCGGCGCATCGTTGAGGCCATCGCCAACCATGGCGACCCGCTTCCCGGCCGCCGCCAGCGCATCCAGGCGACGGACCTTGTCGACCGGCGACTGGGCCGCGGCGGCATCGGCGATCCCGACTGCAGCCGCGATGACGGCCACAACCGGCGCCCGGTCTCCGGAGGCGAGGACCACCTGGTACCCATGCTCGGTCAGCCGGCGGACGGTGGCGGCAGCGTCACTGCGCAGCGGATCGGCGAACGCGAACCGGACCGCCGGGCCGTCGGCCGGCCGGTACCACAGTTCCGAGGCGGTGTCCCCGCTGGCAATCGCGACGTCGCAGAACCGGGCACTGCCGAGCCGCTCCCACTTCCCCGCGATGTCGCGCTCCAGCCCCTGGCCGGTCACTTCACGGACGCCAGCCACCGGCGAGACCGGCGGCCCCGCCGCTTCCGCGGCGCGGACGAGGGCCCGGGCGAGCGGATGCCGGCTTGCCGCGGCGAGCCGGGCGGCGGCGATCAGGACCTCGGGGACGACTTCCCCGGCATTGACCAGCTCAGGGCGGCCGGGGGTCAGCGTCCCGGTCTTGTCGACCATCACCGTGTCCACATCGGCGAGACGCTCCAGCGCCGTCGGCGACTTGACCAGCACCCCGTTGCGCAACAGCCGGCCGTTGGCGGCCACCTGGACAGCCGGGACAGCCAGGGCAAGGGCGCACGGGCAGGTGATGATCAGCACGGCGATGGCGTTGAGCAGCGCCGCCTGCCAGGCCACGCCGGCGACCAGCAGCCAGCCGGCGAAGGTCGCGAGCGCCAGACCATGGACCACCGGCGCATACAGCCGGGCGATCCGGTCGGCCAGCGCCACGTAGCGGCCACGGCCCTGCTCGGCCGCTTCCACCAGCCGGGTAATCTCGGCAAGCAGCGTCTGATCGCCGACGGCGGTCACGGTGAGTGTCAGGGGGGCGGTGCGGTTGACCGTGCCGGCGAACACCGCGACCCCGGAGACCGCCGGTGTCGGGATCGTCTCACCGTCGATCAGGGCCGTGTCCACGTCACTCGCGCCGCTCTCGACGATGCCGTCGACGCCGATCCGCTCGCCGGCGGCAACCAGCACCCGGGCTCCGGGGACCACTTGCCGGGGGGCAACCAGGCGGCGTTCGCCGCCCGGATCGAGAACGGTCACCGGCCGGCCGCCGAGGGCGAGGAGTTGCTCGGCGGCCGAGCGGGCGCGGCCGCGGGCGCGGAGATCGAGCCAGCGGCCGATCAGCAGAAAGAACAGCAGCGTGACCGCTGAATCGAAGTAGGCATGGACGGCCCCCACGGCCGTCTGGTGGAGGCTCATCCCGGCGGCGAGGACGACCGCCAGCGAGATCGGCACATCCATGTTGAGCCGGCCGGCCCGCAGCGCCGCCAGGGCCGAGCGGAAGAACGGCCGGCCCGCATAGGCGATCGCCGGCAGGGCGATCAGCGCGGAGAGCCAGTGGAACAGACCGCGGGTTGCCGGCCCCATGCCATCCACATGCCCCGCCCATACCGAGATCGACAGCAGCATCACGTTGCCGGCGGCGAAGCCGGCGACGGCGACGGCACGCAGCAACGCGCGCTCCCGGCGCCGGCCTTCCCGGCCGATCAGTTCGGGATCGAACGGCACCAGCCGGTAGCCGAGGGCGAGGATCGGCGCCGTCACCTGCCCGGCGCTGGTTTCGTCCGCCCGCCAGGAGACGGTGAGCCGGCGCGAAGTCATGTTGACCCGCGCCGCCACCACGCCGGGCTGGTGCGCCAGCACGCTCTCGATCAGCCAGACACAGGCGGCGCAGTGCAGGCCTTCGATCAGCAGGTGAACAGTGAGCACGCCCCGGGCGTCTTCGGACACGGAGTCGGCAAAGTCGATCGCCGCCGCCTCCGGGTCGGGCCTGAGTGCCGGCTGCTGGGGGTCGATGGCGCGGCGCCGGTAATAGCCTTCAAGCCCGAGTCCGCGGACCAGATCGTAGGCGGCGGCACAGCCGGCACAGCAGAACCCACCCGCCGCGGGATGGTCGGGCACCGGCAGGCCGCAGTGGCGGCAGCCTGCCCCGGCTGCAGACCGGGGTCCCGGGGCCGGCCGCGCGGCCGGTCGATCATCGCCGAGGGTAACGGTTGCCGGCGCGGTCACTCGGGCACGTACAGCCGCCGGGTTTTCTGGAAGGCCTGATCGCCACGATGGGCGAGGATCCGGGCTTCCCACTGGCCGGGCAGCGGTAAGGTCAGCGCCGACGCATAATGGCCTTCGCCCACGTGGCGGAGGGCCAGCGTCTGGTCGTGGCCCTCCTGAGTGGGCCGGATGACGATCGCCCGCGCTTCCAGGTCGGTGATCGGCTGGCCGAGCCGGTCGTTGAAGCGGACGCTGAGTTCCCCGGTTCCTGCGGCCGGCTGTCCGTCGGCCGAACCGTCGCGCTTCCCTTCAAAGGCCGGATCGAAGGCCACCGCCATGGTCCAGCCGAGAAGCTCCTGCTCCCGGGCGGCGGTGAGCGCCTCGTTGTAGGCGAGGCCCTTGCGGTAGTGATTCTCGGTCTGCAGGCCGGTCCAGGATGAGACGGCGAAATAGACGAGGATCGCGTTGACGACGATGACCAAGCCCATCCCGCCGACAAAAATCCAGGGGTACCACCACCCCGGCTGGCGGACGCGCGCGGCCATCGCTCAGGACCTCGGCCCGGCGAAGACCGTCTCGTACTCGACGGTCTCACCGGTGGCGGCATCAGTGAGGACGAACTCCAGGTCATTTGACGCCCCGTCCAGGTTGTTCCGGGGGGCCGTCACGAAGATCCGGTAAGTTTCCACGTCATCCGGCCGGGCCGAGAGCGACACCGTTTCCGTCGGCTCGTCCACATGGCCAATGACGGTCATGGTCGCGCCCTCGAGGCCGGCCAGGGAGAGGGTGTAGGCTTTGTCCTCGCGGGCCATGTTGAGGATTTTGAAGGTATAGCCATTCCGGATGGAACCATCCGACAGCGTCACGAACAGCGGCGAGCGGTCGTGCTGGACATTCACGTCGAGCCGCGAGCGCGTTGACAGACTCACCGCCATCACCGTCGCGACGATCGCCACCATGACCATGTAGGCGATGGTGCGCGGCCGCAGGAAGCGCCACCGCGTCGGTTGTCCCTGCTCCCGCGCCACCTGGTTGCTGATCGAGTCGTAGGTGATCAGGTCTCGTGGCAGGCCGAACCTGTCCATCACGCCGTTGCAGGCATCGACGCAAAGGGCGCAGCCGATGCAGGCCATCTGCTGTCCCTTGCGAATGTCGACGCCGGTGGGGCAGACCTGCCAGCAAAGTCCGCAGTCGACGCAGTGACCGCGGCCCTCGAACGACTGGTCCTTGCGGGCGCCGCCCCGCGGCTCACCCCGCCACGCCTCGTAGGTGACGACGAGCGAGTCCTCATCGAACATGGCGCTCTGGAACCGCGGCCAGGGACACATGTAGATGCACACCTGCTCCCGGGCCCAGCCGGCCAGGAGATAGGTGGTCATGGTGAACAGGAAGGTGAAGCCGTAGACTGCGGCGCCGGCGTCGCCGGTAAAAAAGTCGACAACCGTAGTCGGCGCGTCGTTGAAGTACAGGATCCAGACGCCACCAGTGAGAAACGCGATCACCATCCATGCCGCGTGTTTGGAAACCGTCTTCAGGACCTTGTCGCGGCTCAGCGGCGCTTTGTCGAGACGCATGCGTGCATTGCGGTCCCCTTCGATCTTCCGTTCGACCCACATGAACAGGTCGGTCCACACCGTTTGCGGGCAGGTGAAGCCGCACCACACCCGTCCGAACCACGCGGTGACCAGGAACAGCCCCACGGCGCCGAGGATCAGCAGGCCTGTGAGGTAGTAGATCTCCTGCGGCCAAATCTCGATGGAAAAGAAATAGGCCCGGCGGCCGGGCATATCGATCAGCAGCGCCTGATCCGGGGCACCGGGGCCGCGGTCCCAGCGCAGCCACGGACCGATGTAGTAGAGACCGAGCAGCACCCACAGCGTCGCCCATTTGAGCGTCCGGAAACGGCCCTGAACGCTGCGGGCGAAGATCTTCACGCGATCGGCGTACAGGCGCACCCCCTCCTCTCCGCTTGCCGCCGACGGCGGCGGTTCGGTTCCGGCCCCGTGCTCCGAACGCCGCGGCGCAGCGCGGCTTTGGGCGCGATCAGCGAAAGCGGTCGGCGATGTTGGCATCTCTGGTAACCTTCCCTCGGCGGTGCCGCCCCGGAGGCCGGCCTTTGCGCCCTGGTATATGAGCCAACCTAAATATACTCAACCTCAGCTTGATTGCAGATTTTCGGCCCCGCGTCAGCGGCAGATCCGCCGGACCGATGCCTGGCGAGGCTATTGGCCGCCGCCCAGGGAGTGGACGTAGATGGTCACCTGCTTGATCGCGGCCGGATCAAGTCGCCCCTCCCACGGCGGCATCACGCCCATCTTTGGCCGGTTGATCTGGCTGATGACCGACTCGCGGCTGCCGTCGATGTGAACCCAGATGGCATCGGTCAGGTTCGGCGCGCCGAGATCGGTGATACCGGTGCCGTCTTCGCCGTGGCACGCCGCGCACTCGTTGGCAAAGATCGTCGCGCCCGGATCGCCGGCTTCGCCGCGGCCGGAGAGCGACAGGACGTAGTCCGCCACGGCGGCAACATCCTCGGGCTCGAGCAGCTCGTCCGCGCCGTAGGCGGGCATCATCGAGACCCGCGAGTTCTCATTCTCATTGCGGATGCCCCAGAGAATGGTCTCGTGGATCGCCTGCAGGTCTCCGCCCCAGATCCAGGCATCGTCGGCGAGCACCGGATAGCCCGGGTTCCCGGCACCGCCGGCACCGTGACACGGCGCGCAGTTGTCGGCGAAGATCGCCTTGCCCCCGGCCATGGCAAACTGCAGCAGATCGGGGTCATCCGCGATTTCGTCCAGTTCCCGCGCCTCGAACTGCTCGGTCCAGACCGCACGTTCGGCCCGCTGTTCCTCCAGGTCCTCGACGAGGCTTTCCCGCGAGGAAAAGCTGCCCAGTCCGCTCCACGCCGGCAGGGTCGGCATCCACAGCATGTAGATAATCGAAAAGACGATTGTGGCGTAGAAGACGTACAGCCACCATTTCGGAAGAGGCGTATTGAGCTCTTTCAGGCCGTCCCACTCGTGTCCGGTCGTGGCGGTTCCCGAGATGCTGTCAATTTCTTTTTCGCTCATCGCCTTGCGGCTCCTCATCTCGCAGCGGGATTTGCGCGGCGTCTTCCCATTTACGCTTGTTTCTGGGCCGATAGGCCCACCACAACACAGCGACAAACAGGATGATCAGCCAGATCAGCCACGACGCACGCATTATTTCCAGGAGTTCTGTCATCTGGCGGCGCCGCTCAACGGAAGTCCATCTCGGGCTCGTAGTCGGTGAAGTCGACGAGCGTCCCGAGGACCTGCAGGTAGGCGATGACCGCATCCAGTTCGGTCATGCGTTCAGGGTTGCCGTCGAAGTCGCCGATCACCGCCTTTGGATATCGCGCCAACAGAGCATCGGGGTCGCCGAGCTCGCCGTTGGCCTGGGCCCGCAGGTCGAAGCTTGCCTGTGCGATCTGCTCATCGCTATAGGGCACACCGATGAAGCGCAGCGTTTCGAGGTGATCGGCCACGTCGGTGAAGGCCAGGTCCCGCTCGGCCAGATACGGATAGCCGGGCATGATCGATTCCGGCACGACGCTCCGCGGGTCGATCAGGTGGGCGGCATGCCAGTCGTTCGAGTACTTGCCGCCGACCCGGGCCAGATCGGGCCCGGTGCGCTTCGAGCCCCACTGGAACGGATGGTCATACATGCTCTCCGCGGCGAGACTGTAGTGACCGTAGCGCTCGATCTCGTCGCGGAACGGCCGGACCTGCTGACTGTGGCAGAGATAGCAGCCCTCGCGGATGTAGATGTTCCGGCCGGCGAGCTCCAGCGGCGTGTAGGGGCGGATACCCTCCACCTTCTCGATGGTCTGTTACGACTGGAATAAGGGGATCAGCTGCACCAGCCCGCCGATCGACACGGTGACCAGGGTCGCCACAGCCAGCAGGATGATGTTTTTCTCCAGGATGACATGCTTATCCATGAGAGACATGACGGGGGCCTCCCTTACTCGCCAGCCGTAGCGGCGACCGCCCGGGGCCGCTCGAACACCGACTCGGTCCGGATGTCACCGCGCACGGTGCGCCAGAGATTATAGACCATGATCAGGGCCCCGAGCAGGAAGAGGATGCCCCCGCCGGCCCGGATCACATAGTACGGGTGCATGGCTTCCACGGTCTCGATGAACGAATACTGGAGGAAGCCGAGGTTATCGTAGGCCCGCCACATCAGTCCCTGCATGATGCCGGAAATCCACATCGCAGTGATGTAGAGAACGATACCGATCGTCGACACCCAGAAGTGGTAGGTGACCAGACGCAGAGAATAGAGCCGCGGTCGCCCCCAGAGTCTGGGGACAAGGAAGTAGATCGCCCCGAATGTGATGAACGCCACCCAGCCGAGCGCGCCCGAGTGAACGTGCCCGATCGTCCAGTCGGTGTAGTGGCTGAGCGAGTTCACGGCCTTCACCGACATCATCGGACCTTCGAACGTGCTCATCCCATAGAACGCCACCGAGACGACCATGAAGCGCAGCACCGGGTCCGTGCGCAGTTTGTCCCAGGCCCCGGACAGCGTCATGATCCCGTTGATCATTCCGCCCCAGGAGGGCATCCACAACATCACCGAAAACACCATCCCGAGGGTCTGGGCCCAGTCCGGCAAGGCGGTGTAGTGAAGATGGTGCGGCCCCGCCCAGATATAGAGGAAGATCAGCGTCCAGAAGTGAACGATACTGAGCCGGTAGGAATAGACCGGCCGCTCCGCCTGTTTCGGCACGAAATAATACATCATGCCGAGAAAGCCGGCAGTGAGAAAGAAGCCGACCGCGTTATGCCCATACCACCACTGAGTCATGGCGTCCTGCACGCCTGCCCAAACGATGTAACTCTTGGTACTGCCAATGGAGACCGGCACCGCCAGATTGTTGACGATGTGCAACATGGCGATGGTGACGATGAATGCGAGATAGAACCAGTTGGCGACGTAGATATGGGGCTCCTTGCGCTTCATGATCGTCCCCATATAAACGATCAGATACGCAACCCAGATAATCGCCAACCAGAGGTCCACATACCACTCCGGCTCAGCGTACTCCTTACTTTGGGTAATGCCGAGAATGTAGCCGGAGGCCGCCATAATAATGAACAGCTGGTAGCCCCAGAACAGGAAGTTTGCAACTGCCGGACCACCCCACAAGCCGGCGCGGCAGGTTCGCTGAACGACATAAAGTGACGTCGCAAACAGGGCGTTGCCACCGAAAGCAAAGATCACAGCCGAGGTGTGCACCGGCCGGAGCCGGCCAAATGACGTCCACGGCAGATCAAAATTCAAGACAGGAAAGGCCAGCTGTAAGGCAATATATACGCCGACCAGAAAGCCGATCACCCCCCAGAAGACCGTCGCAATCACAAACTTGCGAACGACCTCTTCATTATAATCAGCCGGCATCGACATCGAGCCAGCTGTTGCCGTCGCTACGCTCATCGTGTTCTCCCAATGCTGCCGACGCCAGTCGAACAGCTCACCCGGATCAAAGGCGCCGCAATACGGGCGTTGGCGATACTCTGCCGCAACAAGGATAACGCGGTAGACGGCAACGAAGTCCTACGCATTCACGCCCACGCACCAGCAGTTTCCGTTCGGAACCGGCATTGCCTTTCACTCTTATTTTAGACAATTCGCATACTATGAAGCGCTGCAAAGGGTGTCAACGTCGTTCTGACCCTGATCGCTGCTCGTATATGCCCGGCAGTATAAATGCACGCCGATTTATTGCACAAGATTGGTTTGCATGGCTGCCCGGCACCCGAACGGTTCTGCTAATCAGTCTTAATTTCAACTGAGCCCAAGCCGGCGCGGCGGGGCGTCGTCTTGAGGCCCCTGCCGGACATCAGCGCTGGCCGCCGGAGTCATTTTGATGGGCAGCGTCCCGGCGGGCGGCGTCCACCCCGCCGGTCGTCCCGGCGACGACCGACCGCAAGGTTGGCAGGAACGCGGCGGCATGCACGGCAATGCCGCGGCTCCGCCCGCCCACCCGGGCGACGCCGGAGTTGATGGCAAAAACCGCATAGGCCTGTCCGTCGAAGATCAGCAGCGGCGAGCCCGAGTCACCCTGCACCGCATCGCAGGTGTGGACCAGCACCGCCCCGCCGGCGGCGCGATCGACCACCGCACAGCCGTCGTGGAGCGAGAGCAGATGGGGCCGGTCGCGGCCATAGCCGGCGCGCATCAGGCGGCCATCATCGCCGATGCCCGGCTGCTCGCCGGCGCTGAGCGCCCGAACCGGCAGCGGCCGCACCGGCAACGCCGCGCTCAAAACCAGGATCGCCCAGTCGGCGGCGACAACGGCAAACCCCTGTCCGGCGTTGAGGGCCGGACCGTCGGGTCGGATGACCCGTTTAACCCGGGCATGGCCGAGGAAGTCACCGCGACGGTAGCCGACGAGGAAATGCAGGGAGTCCGGCGTCAGTGGCCGGCCGGTCCGGGCATTTTGGAGACAGTGCGCTGCCGTGACCACGAGTTCCGGCGCAACCAGCGCGCCAGTGCAGAAGCCGCCGCTCTCCCGGTTGACCCGCCCGAGGGCGATCCACGGCCAAGCGGTCGGATCCAGCATGACCCGGTCGTCTTCACCGAGGATCCCCGCCGGCCGGCGCCCATCGGCGGCTGCGGCGGTGTCGTTCAGGACACCGGCAAGGGCGAGGATGACCGCAGCGAGGACAGCGGCTGCGATCCGACGAGAAAGGGCGCCCTGAGGCGCCCTTTCCGCATCTGTCCGAACAGCGGGCGTGGGGATCAGCTTGCTGCTGCCGGCGTCGCCGCGGTCGCCGGTTGTCCGGAAATGTCCAACTGGAACTTCACCGGCCCGCGCACCTTGTCGCCCTTGGCATCGACAAACTCGCCATTCACCGGCGACTTCTTGCTGTGCGGGCTGGTAAGGATGGCGACATGGCCGCCGTAGAACGCCACTTCTTCGATCAGACCGGCGCCTTCGAGATACTTGTTGGCCGCGGTTGCGCATCTTGGCGTTACCAGGTCGTCTTTGATCGCGTAGTTCTGGTACCAGGGAACGTTCAGCTTTGCCAGATCCCGAACGTTGAGCGACTTGTCATAAAGCGACACCGGCAGAGTGCCATCCTCGGCGATCGGCTTCTGGAAGGTGGTCGAGCTCATCGTCGCGATTGCCAGCGGCAGGTGGACCCGCTCCTTCAGCAGCCAGCGGAACAGCGCCGCCGGGGTCTTGCCGGGGTTGAGGTCGGTCGCCTTGTGCATTTTCGCCTGATCGATCACCTTGGCGAGCGGCTGCTCCCGGTCAATCGCCACGAACCGCATCCCCAGGCTCAGCATGTAGCCGTTGGCGACCTTGTTGCCGTTGGGCAGGGTCGTGGTGATGAAGTCGTGATGCATTTGCGGCATGCCGGCGATCGCGTCGCTGTAGCTGCCGTCGATCGGCGCAACGTTGGTGATCAGCGCATCGGAAACGTCGGTCAGGGTGCCAGAGAGGATGTTCATCAGGCAGATGTAACCACCCTGGCAGGTGCCGTTCAGGGTCACCTTCTGGCCGTGTTTGGCGACCAGCTTCTGACAAAGCTCGCGGGTTTCGTCGCAGTCCTTCTCGGGGGTGGTCTGTTGGACCGCCTCGGATTCCATGATCGGCTTGACCACCCGCACGTAGGTGGGAATGCCTTCATTGGCGAACGAATGGGCGTAGCTCTTGTTCTCGTAGGGGAGGAACGCCAAAATGTGAACGCCGAGCATGTACGGCGGCACCAGCAGAACCGGCTTCAGGTTATCGTTGACCTTCACGCCCTTCTTGATGGGCATTACCTGATACATCAGGAATGTGTCAGTCTCGGCCACGAGCTTGTAATCCGGAGTGTTGAACTGGAAGCCGAACTCGTCCTTGATGTTCTCGATCTGCTGATTAAAGTTGGCGACCGCTTCCATCACTTCAGCTTCACGGCGCATGAAATCGCTGAACGTCTCTTCGCCGTTGGTGCGGCCGAGAGCGGAGGCCATCAGCGCTTTCAGGCCGGCTTCCCATTGATCCAGGGCGAAGCCGCTCAGCTTCTCGTGGGCACCCCACATGCCTTTCGAGGCCAGCGCCTGATTGTGCTGCATGATCTCGAGAGTCTCGAGCATGGACATCGGGTTGTCCTTGGCCGCCTGCAGCGCCATCTGCGCGGCGATCAGGCAGCTGTCATTGAACTCGGTAACTTCCCGGTTTGTCGCGCGGGCCATCGCGGTGTAGTAGCGCCACCAGCTGGTGCTGATGTCAGGCAGTTCACGGAGCAGAGCATACATGGTGCGTGTCCTCCAGGGCATTGGTTGCGGCTCTAAGTGCAGCGAATTCGAAATATTATTTCAATCAATCGGACTGTACTAAATTGACGTTTCGCATTGACCAACAAAACCGCTGATGACGGGCCCGCCCGGGATCGCGAAACCACAGGCTATTCCCGCTCGCTCCGCTAATTAACCTATTGTAGAAAGTTTTGTTCGCCTTCGCAACATCTTCCGCTGCGACGCAGCAACAGAAACCGGCCTGGAAGCGGCGCAAGTCGCCCGGATGCGCCGTCGAAACCGGCTCTCGCCAGCGTTAAGAAATTTAATTTCCATGCAGCGGAAACGGCTGCCGACAGCGCTCAGCGGCTCCCCCTCTCCTCCCGAGAGCGGGCCATCTCCGTATTGAACGCGCGGACAGCGGCCGCTGCCCCATCCGGGTGATCCCAGACCCCGGAGGAGACCGCCAGGAAGTCCGCGCCGGCCCGGATCAGGGGCCGGCACCGGTCCACCGTGATGCCGCCGATGGCCACACAGGGCACCTCGAACAGGCTGCTCCACCACTGGAGGATTTCGGGATCGGCGCGGGTTGGCGCCGACTTGGTCGCTGTGGGGAAAAAGGCGCCGAAGGCCACATAATCGGCGCCGGCCTCGGCGGCGACCATCGCCAGGTGGCGGCTGTCATGGCAGGTGACGCCGACAATCCGCTCCGGCCCGACAAGCCGGCGTGCTTCCGCGTAAGGCACATCGTCCTGACCGACATGGACCCCGTCGCACTCCAGCTCGGCGGCCAGATCCGGGCGGTCGTTGAGGATCAGGGCAACGTCATGGGGCCCGGTCACCGTCCGCAGTTCCCTGGCGGTCCGGCGGATGGTCTCCTCGTCCACGTCTTTGAGGCGAAGCTGCACCGCAGCCACGTCGCCGGCATCGAGAGCCCCGGCCAGCACATACGAGAACGCCGCCGCGTCAAAGCGCGGCGGCGTGATCAGATAAAGGCGGGTTGGCGGTGCGTCGCTCACTCGGCCGCTTCGGCCATCGCGCTTTCCTTGCCAAGGTAGATGTTGATGATCCGGGTCAGCATGTCGATGGCTTCTTCCCGTGGCCGCTGGAACGTGTTGCGGCCGATGATGGAGCCGTTGCCGCCGCCGTCGCGGATGTCGCGCGCGTCCTGGTACACCTGATCCGCACCTTTCTTGGCGCCGCCCGAGAACACCACCAGCCGGCGTCCGTTGAAGGCAGCTTGCATGCAGTGGTGCACCCGCGCCGCCTGAGTGGAGATGTCGATCCCTTCCGACTCGTAGACCTAGCGGGCCTCGTCCTGCTCGATGTCGGCGGTCGGCAGCTTGATCTTGATGATATGGGCGCCAAGCAGGGCCGCCATGTGGCAGGCATAGGCGCTGATGTCCACGGCCAGTTCACCGGTTTTCGACAGGGTACCGCCGCGCGGATAGGACCAGATCACCGTGGCGATGCCGTATTCGGCAGCTTCCCGCCGCATTTCCCGGATCGTGCCCATCATATCGAAGGCTTCGTCCGAACCGGGATAGATCGTAAAGCCGATCGCCGCGGCGCCGACCCGCACCGCATCCATGACGTCTGCGGTGAGCGCCTGGGTCGGCGCTTCCTTCTGCCGGTACAAGGTATTCGAGCTGTTCACCTTGAGAATGAACGGGATCTGGCCGGCGTACGTGTCGGCGACCTGCTCGATCATGCCAAGCGGCGCGGCATAGGCATTCAGGCCGGCATCGATGGCCAGCTTGCAGTGATACTCCGGGTCATAGGCCGGCGGATTGGGCGCGAAGCTGCGGTGCGGACCGTGCTCGAACCCCTGGTCGACGGGCAGGATAACCATCTTGCCGGTGCCAGCCAGCTTGCCGGTGCAGAGAATCCGGGCAACGTTCGCCTTGGTCGCCGGATTATCGCTCTCGTAGTTGCTGAGGATCGATTTGACTGACTTAGACACTTTCATGTGCAGAACCCCCGAGGCTGTTGGCTCTTGGACGGTGACGTTCGAACCTATCCGATACACCCTGGCGCGCGCGGCAGGCAACGCTTTCCGCGCTGTCAGGGGAGATTTTCGCCTCTGCCGCAACCGTTTTCGGCTCATCGCTGTGGTCCGGGCCGCTGGTCGGGGGGACAAGCGGAGGCAGCGCCGGCACCGGCCGCGCCGCCCGGCGGGGGGGCCGGCACGACCGTTGCTCCCACCGCGGCGGCGATCTCGGCCAAGCGGCTCCGGACCTCCGGAGCGACAGCCACGGCCAGGGCGAGGGGTCCGGCCCAAACCGACCGGCAGCGAACCGCGGCGAGCACAAACCCCGGATCCTCCCCGCAGTCCAGGACGGCTTCGACGGTGATGTCCGCCGCCTCGCCGGCGGCCCTGGCGATCAGGGCGAGAAACACCGCGGGCCCCAGACTCGCCGCCGCTGCCGGTGCGCTGACCAGCCGGATCCGCCCGCCCGCGGGCACGCCGGCAAGCGCCTGCCGGGCTTCGCCCAGGCTGTTGACGACCACCGCCGGCGGTTCCGTCCGGTCGGCTGGCACCGTCACGATGTTCCGGCGGCGGGCGGAAAACGGCGAAGGCGGGACCGCCGTGGTCCCGCCTCCCGGTTCACGCTGCGGCGACGCCGGATCAGAGGCCGGCGAACACCGTGGAGGTATCGGCCATCCGGTTGGAGAAGCCCCATTCGTTGTCATACCAGGCGACGATTCGGCACAGCGTGCCGTCGATCACCTGGGTCTGGGTGCCGTCGAAGCACGAGCTGTTGGGGTCGTGGTTGAAGTCGATGGAGACCAGCGGCTCGGTATTGTAGGCCATGATCCCCTTCAGTTCGCCGTTGGCGGCGTCCTCGATGGCGCCGTTGATCTCATCGACGCTGGTCGACTTCTTCGAGATGAACACGAGGTCGACCATGGAGACGTTCGGCGTCGGCACGCGGATCGCCGATCCGTCGAACTTACCGGCCAGCTGGGGCAGCACCAGGCCAACCGCCTTGGCGGCGCCGGTGGACGTGGGGATCATTGACAGAGCCGCGCCGCGGGCGCGGCGGAGGTCCTTGTGGAGCGTGTCGACGATCCGCTGGTCGCCCGTGTAGGCGTGAATCGTGGTCATGTAGCCGCGTTCGACGCCGAGCAGCTTGTCGAGGACGTAGACCGGCGGGGCAAGGCAGTTGGTGGTGCACGACGCGTTCGAGATCACCTTGTGATCGGCGGTCAGGGTGTTGTGGTTGACGCCGTAGACGATCGTGGCGTCGGCGCCCTTGGAAGGCGCGGACACGATGACCCTGGGCGCGCCGGCTTCCAGGTGAACCGCCGCCTTGTCGCGATCGGAGAACACGCCCGTACATTCCCAGACCACGTCGACACCAAGGTCCTTCCACGGCAGCTTGGTCGGGTCCTTCTCGTTCAGGACCTCGACACGCTTGCCGTCGACGGTCATGCTCTTTTCGTCGGAGGTCACGTCACCGGGATAGGTGCCGTGCACCGAGTCATATTTGAGCAGGTGGGCGTTGGTTTTGACCGGCCCCAGGTCGTTCACTGCAACAAACTCGACGTCGTTGCGCCGTGCTTCCATGGCTGCCCGCAGGGCCAGCCGGCCGATCCGACCGAACCCGTTGATTCCAACCCGAACCGCCATTCGTTACCTCCTCTGGAACGTAGGTGTTGCCTCTCCCCCCTGGGTGCTTATCGCACCCGACCGGCCGCACGGGTGCCGGCGCGCGACCGACGGTCGGAAACCGACAGGGGCCGGCCGGTTCAGGGCCTGACCATTGTGATCGCTGAAACCATCGACCGTTCCAGGCATCCCGTCAACGGCTTTTTGCCCGAGATGGCGGCCTGGTTGACGGGCGCAAGCGCCCCCGCCTATGGTCGCAGGCGGCGAGTTGGGAGGCCTGGGTGAGCGATCGGATTTGGGCCGAGCCGCCGGCTGAAAGCGGACAGGAGCGGCAGCTTCGCGCCGCCGTTGACCGGCTGACCCGGGCCGTCGGCCGGCTCGAGACCGCGGCGCAGACAGCGCGGGACCGTTCCGCTGCCGCATTGATCGCGGCGCAGGGCGAAGCGGCAGACCTCCGGGACCAGCAGCGCCGGATCGCCGGCCGGCTCGACGCCGCGCTGATGCGGCTGCGCTCGGCCCTCGACGCCTGACGGGACGCCGATGGGACGGGTGACCATCACGGTCCATGGCCGGGATTACGAGCTGGTCTGCGCCGACGGCGAGGAGGCCCGCCTGTCGACGCTTGCCTGCGAGCTTGACCGGCGCGTCTCGGCCCTCGCCGGCGAAATCGGCGCCCGCCGCGCCGCTGCCGACGAAGCGCGGCTTCTCGTCATCGCCTGCCTCGTCTATGCCGATGAACTCGCCGATGCCCGCAGCCGGCCGGCCGCCGCTGCGAGCCCTGCTGACGACGCCGGCAGGGTTGCAATGACGCGCCTCGCTGCCGAGCTGGATGCGCTCGCCGCCCGGGTCGAAGCCGTCTCGGCCGAACTGGCTGACCCCCAGGTCACCTTGTCCGCGGACCGCCAACCGTTGCCGGCTGCCCCATCGCACCGTAAGTTATAGCGAGGACGGTTTCTGCGGTTCGCGTCAGGTCGTCGTTTCCCCGGGGCCAACATCGATCTCCCGGGAGCTGTCCCTACCGGACCCGTGGGTTCGGCAAACGGCGCCCACCTGCTTTGGCAGGCCACGAGGGATCATCGCACCAACGGTTCGCGCGGGGCCGTCCACCCGAATCCTGCCGGCGCCGGCGCGCCTGCACGGGCACCGGCCCGCACCCCCGTCCACCGGAAGGACCCTGAGACCAGTGACGGCTGAGCCCGTTGATCTTGCCACCGTGAACGATGCCAAGCGGGCGCTGCGCCGCCGCATGCTGGCGCTGCGGCTGGTTGTCGATCAGAAGCATGGTCCGGATGCGGCCATGCAGCTCATGAAAGCGACCTTGGCAGCCACCGGCGCGATCGGCATCGGGCCTGGCACGGTTGTCGCCGGCACCTGGCAGCTTGGCACCGAGATCGACGTCCGGCCACTGCTCGCCCGGCTCGATGCCGCCGGCGCGGTGACCGCCCTGCCGGTGGTGATCGACGGCGATCCGGCGCTGACCTTCCGGCGCTGGCGACCAACCGATCCGGTCGTCAACGGCGGACACGGAACCTTCCATCCCGCGGACGACGCCCCCACGGTGACCCCGGACGTGGTGCTGGTGCCGCTGCTCGCCGCCGACCGCCGCGGCTGCCGGCTCGGCCGGGGTGGCGGCTATTACGACCGCACCCTGGCAGCCCTGCGCGCCCGCGGCCGGGTGACGGCGGTTGGCCTCTGCTTCGACATTCAGGTTGTCGACGCCGTGCCCTCCTGTGACCACGACGTCCTGCTCGACTGGCTGATCACCGAAACCGAGGCGATCCGGATCGGCGGCGGCAGCCCGTGAGGCAGCGATGCGCCTGCTGATGTGCGGCGATGTGGTCGGCCGTTCGGGCCGGGCCGTCCTGCTCGACAACCTGGCGATGATCCGCGAGCGCCTGGCGCTCGACTTCATTGTCGTCAACGGCGAGAACGCCGCCCATGGCTTCGGAATCACCGCCGAGATCTGCCGGGAGTTCCGCGCCGCCGGGGTCGATGCGATCACCACCGGCAACCACGTCTGGGACCAGCGCGAGATCATCGAATACATCAGCACCGACGTGCGGCTGTTGCGCCCGCTCAACTATCCCGAAGGCACGCCGGGGTGGGGAGCGGCTGTCTATCCCACCGGCGACGGCCGGCGGGTGATGGTTCTCCAGGTGATGGGACGGCTGTTCATGGACCCGCTCGACGATCCGTTCCGCGCCGCCGACACGGCGCTCCTCAACCATCGCCTCGGCGGCTCCGTTGACGCGGTGATCGCAGACGTCCACGCCGAGGCGACCAGCGAGAAGATGTCCTTCGGCCACTACCTGGACGGCCGCGTCTCGCTGGTTGCCGGCACCCACACCCACGTGCCCTCGGCCGACGCCCGAATTCTCTCCGGTGGCAGCGCCTACATCACCGACATCGGGATGTGTGGCGATTACGACTCGGTTATCGGTATGGCCAAGGGAGACGCGATCGGCCGGTTCATCCGCAAGGTACCGGCTGGCCGGCTGCAACCTGCCAACGGCCCCGGGACCCTGTGCGCGGTGTTCGTCGAGACCGACGATGCCACCGGCCTTGCCAGACGGGTGGCGCCGCTGCGCCTCGGCGGCTGCCTCGCCGAACAGTGGCCGGACGCGGCCGATAAAGCCGGTGCCGGTTTGCCGGGCTCGACGGCTCCTGGCGTTATGGATTAGATTTCTGTCGCTCGCGGAGACGGGCGGTCAACGGTCGCGCGAGCCCGATACCCTCAAACGGAACAGAGCCCGATACCCTCAAACGGAACAGAGAAAGAGGCCGGCTTGGCCCGTGCCTCCGGTCTGAGCTGACAATGGCAGGTCATTCACAGTTCAAGAACATCATGCACCGTAAAGGCGCCCAGGACGCCAAGCGGGGCAAAGCATTCACGAAACTGATCCGGGAAATCACCGTCGCGGCACGCTCGGGACTTGCCGATCCGGCGGCCAATCCGCGGCTTCGGACGGCGATCCAGGCAGCAAAAGCCGAGAACATGCCCAAAGACACCATCGAGCGGGCGATCCGCCGCGGCACCGGCGAAGATGGCTCCGACAATTACGAAGAAGTCCGCTACGAGGGCTACGGCCCCGGCGGGGTGGCAGTGATCGTCGAGGCCTTGACCGACAACCGCAATCGCACCGCCGGCGAGGTCCGGACGGCCTTCAACCGCTATGGCGGCTCACTCGGGGAGACGGGCAGCGTCTCGTTCCTGTTCGAGCGGATCGGCCTGCTTCACTATCCGGGCGATGCCGCCGACCCGGAGACGATGTTCGAGGCGGCGCTCGAGGCGGGTGCCGAAAATGTCGTCTCGGGCGAGGCCGGTCATGAGATTACCTGCGCCCCCGATGACCTGAGCGACGTGCGCGACGCCCTCGAGCAGCGGTTCGGCCCCGCCGACGCCGCCCGGCTCGACTGGAAGCCGGTCACCACCGTCGAGATCGACAGCGACCAGGCCGAAACCCTGTTCAAGCTGATCGGGGCGCTCGACGACAGCGACGATGTTCAGCGGGTCATGGCCAACTTCGATGTCGCCGATGACGTCCTCGAACGGCTCAATGCCTGAGCCGCGGCGGCGGTCGATGATCCTGATCGAGCCCGCGCCGATCCCGCCCCTGGTCCGCGGCCGGGCGGCACTGAGCCGGGATGGCAGGGAGGCGGCAGGGTTCGCGGCGTTGGAACGGACATGCGGCTGATCGGCCTCGACCCCGGGCTGCAACACACCGGCTGGGGGGTGATCGATGCCACGGCCGGCCGCCTGCGGCACGTGGCCGACGGCGTGCTGACCACCCGTCCGGAGGCCCCGCTTCCGCTGCGGCTGGTCGCGCTGGCGGACGGGCTTGCGGCGGTGATTCGCCGGTTTTCCCCTGACGAGGCGGCGGTCGAGGAGACTTTCGTCAACCGCAACCCGGTATCCACGCTCAAACTCGGCCAGGCCCGGGGCATCGCCTTGCTGGTTTCCGCCCAGGCCGGTATTCCAGTGACGGAGTATCTGCCGAACCTGGTCAAGAAGTCCGTGGTCGGCGCCGGCCATGCCGGCAAGGAACAGGTGCAGCTGATGGTGCGTATGCTGTTGCCCGGTGCGACGCTGACCACCGCCGACGCCGCCGATGCGCTCGCCGTCGCCGTCTGTCACGCGCACCATCGCGAAACGGCAGCGCGGCTCGTGCCCTTGGACGAGGCTGGCCGGTGATCGCCAAGCTGACCGGGGTGGTCGATTCCATCGGCGATGGCTGGATCGTGGTCGATGTCGGAGGCGTCGGCTATCTGGTCGCCTGCCCGGCCCGCACCCTGACCCGCCTCAGCCCCGGCGCGGCGGTGTCCCTCCGGATCGAGACGATCGTCCGCGAAGACGCCATCGCGCTTTTCGGTTTCGTCGAGGAAGCGGAGCGGGTGTGGTTCCGGCTGCTGACCAGCGTTCAGGGAGTTGGCGCCAAGGCCGCCCTGGCCGTGTTATCGGCGCTCCCCGCCGGGGACCTGGCGCTGGCGGTCGCCGCCGGCGACAGACAGGCGATCGGCCGGGCCGCCGGCATCGGTCCGAAGCTGGCGCAGCGGATCGTCGCCGTCCTCGCCGACAAAGCCGCCGCCGCCGCTTTGCCCGCCGCCCCGTCGGGTGAAGGGACCTCCGTCCCTGCCGCGCCCTCAGGGACCGCCGATGCGGTGGCCGCGCTCGTCGGGCTCGGGTTCGCCCCCGCCGATGCCCTCGCCGCCGTGGCCGCAGCTGCCCGCAGCCTCGCGCCCGATGCCGCGGCGGAAGCGCTGATCCGCGGCGGCCTCGCCCGACTGGCGCCGCCGGAACCGGCGCGATGACCACCGCCGCCGGGCCCGCCCTCCCCGATCCTGACGATGCCGGCGACCGGACGGTCAGCGGCGAGCGCACCTCCGCCGATTTCGCCGAGGAGAGCCTCAGGCCGATCGCTCTTGATCAGTTCGTGGGCCAGCGACCGGTCTGTGACAATCTCCGGGTGTTCGTCCAGGCCGCCCGCGGCCGCGGCGAACCGCTCGACCACGTGCTGCTGCACGGCCCGCCCGGGCTCGGCAAGACGACCCTGGCGCAGATCGTCGCCCACGAACTCGCCGTCGGCTTTCGCGCCACGTCGGGACCGGTGCTGGTCAGGCCTGGCGACCTTGCCGCGATCCTGACAAACCTGCAGCCGCAGGATGTGCTGTTCATCGACGAGATCCACCGTCTGTCGCCGGCGGTGGAGGAAATCCTCTACCCGGCTATGGAGGACTTCAAGCTGGACCTGGTGATCGGCGAAGGGCCGGCCGCGCGCACCGTCCGCATCGATGTACCGCCCTTCACTTTGGTGGGCGCAACGACCCGATCCGGCCTGATCACCCGGCCGCTCCGCGAGCGCTTCGGCATCCCCTTGAGGCTCGAGTTCTACGGCGTTGACGACCTGGAACACATCGTTGCCCGCGGCGCCGGGGTTCTCGGCGTGGCGATGACCCGCGCCGGCGCCCGGGAGATCGCCCGCCGCGCCCGCGGCACCCCGCGGGTGGCGGTGCGGCTGCTGCGCCGGGTTCGTGACTTCGCCGCAGTTGCCGGCCGCGAGCGGATCGATGATGCTGCCGCCGATTCCGCCCTGGTCCGGCTCGACATCGATGACCGCGGCCTCGACGCCATGGACCGGCGCTACCTCCGCTGCATCGCCGAGCATTACGGCGGCGGACCGGTGGGGGTGGAAACGCTGGCCGCAGCGATCTCCGAGCAGCGGGACACGATCGAGGACGTGATCGAGCCCTACCTGATGCAGCAGGGGCTGTTGATGCGCACTCCCCGCGGGCGGGTGCTGGCGCAGGCAGCCTGGGGCCATCTCGGCCTCGCCATGCCGGCACCGGTGGTCAGCCAGTTCGACCTTCTGGAGCCCGGCGGTGACCGCTGAGACGCTCCGCCCCCGCCAGGGCCGGTTCGACGGCCGGACCTTTCTGCTGCCGGTGCGGGTGTACTACGAGGACACCGATGCCGCCGGGATCGTCTATTACGCCAATTATCTGAAGTATGCCGAGCGGGCCCGGACCGAACTGCTCGCCACCTTCGGTACCGACAATGCCACGCTGCTGCGTGAGCGCAGCATCGCCTTTGCAGTGCGCCGCTGTGTCGTCGATTACCACCAGCCGGCGGGCCTGGAAGACGTCATCGTCGTGGCGACCCGGGTGCGGCAGGTCCTGGGCGCCTCGTTCGATGTCGCCCACCGGATCAGCCGCGATGGCATAACGCTGGTCAGCCTCGATGTCCGGCTGGCCTGCCGGTCGGCCGCCGGGCGGCCGGCCCGAACCCCCCGCGAGCTGCGCGCCGGTCTGGAAGCGCTTGTCTCGGAAGACCCTTGGTGAGACCCAGATGGAAACCGAAGCTCTTGCCGTAACCGGTCTGGCAGGCCCCCTGCCGGCATCGGACCTCTCGTTGTTCTCCCTGTTCCTGCAGGCCGACCTGGTGGTCAAGTCGGTGATCGTGCTGCTCATCCTGGCGTCGATCTGGAGCTGGGCGATCATCTTCGAAAAGGTCCTCACCCTGCGACGGCTCAACCGCCTCGCCGGTGAGTTCGAGCGGACGTTCTGGTCCGGCGGTTCGCTGGACGACCTGTACGACCGGATGGCGATGCGGCCGGGCGATCCCATGTCAGCCCTGTTCGTGGCGGCAATGCGCGAGTGGCGGCGCAGCGACAATGGAAACGCGGCGTCCGGATCGGCGGTCCTCGAGGAGCGGATCGAGCGGGTCATGCATCTCACCCTGGACCGGGAGGTGGGCCGGATCGAACGGTTCATGACCTTCCTCGCCTCGACCGGCTCAACCGCCCCTTTCGTCGGCCTGTTCGGAACGGTCTGGGGGATCATGAACAGCTTCCAGGCGATCGGTGCCACCAAAAACACCAGCCTCGCGGTGGTCGCTCCCGGCATCGCCGAAGCGCTGTTCGCCACCGCCCTCGGGCTGCTCGCGGCGATTCCGGCCGTGCTCGCGTTCAACGCTCTGTCGCGCAACATCGACCGCTACGCCGGCCGCCTCGACGGCTTCGCCGGCGAGTTTGTGGCGATCCTCGCGCGGCAGTCGGCGCCGGCCCGCTGACCCATGGCCGCGACCCTGCTCAGCCGGCGGGAACGGGCGGCCGGCGGCCGGCGACGGACCCGGCCGATGAGCGAGATCAACGTCACGCCGCTGGTCGACGTGATGCTCGTTTTGCTGGTGGTGTTCATGATCACGGCGCCGCTGCTCACCGCCGGAGTTGAAGTCGACCTGCCGGAGACGGGCGCCGCTCCGGTCACCGGCCAGGACGAGCCGATCACCGTCTCGGTGGACGCCGCCGGCACCGTTTACGTACAAACCGAGCCTGTCGAGCTCGCGAGCCTCGCTGCCAGGCTCGCCGCCGTTTCCAATCGCAATCCGGATCTGCGGGTGTTCGTTCGCGGCGACAAGGCCATTGACTACGGCCGGGTGATGGCCGTGGTCGGCGCGGTCCATGCCGCCGGTTTCAAGCGGGTTGCGCTGATCACCGACGCGGAGATGGCCTTACGGGGGGATGTGCCGCAACGCCGATGACTGCCTGGGCACTGACCCGTCCCGGGTCCTTCCGCTCGGGACTGATCGCTTCCCTCCTGCTCCACGCGGTGGTGCTGGCCGTGGTGGCAATCGGGCTGCCATGGACGTCC
The DNA here is from genome assembly GCA_964454795.1 of uncultured Rhodospirillaceae bacterium. Lineage (GTDB taxonomy): Bacteria > Pseudomonadota > Alphaproteobacteria > Rhodospirillales > Defluviicoccaceae > CAYVUM01. The sequence goes on along the minus strand of CAYVUM010000039.1, from coordinate 5,978 downwards.
CCGCCGCCGCCGGCGGCGCCGGCATCGCTGGTCGTCGGCGTGGTCATGATGCCGAATGGCGATGCCGCCAGCCCGCCGCCGGCCCCCCGAAAACCGGCCGGACCGGCCAAGCCGCGGGCCGCCGCCCCGGCGGCGCCAGCTGCCCGCCCCGCTCCTGCGACCGCCGCGAAGCCGGTCGTGGCTCCTGAGCCCGAGGAGACGAAGGAGGCCGGGCCGCCGCCGGCGGAAATGGCGGCGCTTCCCCCGCCTGAGCCGCCGGCCACACCCGCACCCGAGCCGGTCGCGCCGGCCGGGCAGCCGCGCGGCGAGGCCCGCACCCAGCCCGCACCCGCAGCGCCGCCGTCGTTGCTCCGCGACCTCTCGCCGCAACGCAAGCCGGCGGCACCCGAAGCCGCGCCCGAAGCCGCGCCCGAAGCCGCGCCTGAGCCGGGCCCGCCGGAGACGGCGCAGGCGACCCCCGAGACGCCGCCGGAACAGGCCGAGGCTGCCCGCCCCGCGGCGGATGCGTTCGCTTCGGTGCTTTCGGCGGTCGCCGAGCTGAACAACAACGAGAGTGCTGCGGCTGAAGCGCCCGTTCCCGAGGAGGAGAAATCCGGATTAGAAGCGAAGATCGCCGAAGTGCTCGACCCCGATCCGCCGCCGGCATCGGAACCGGCGGGGCCGCCGCTGTCGGCGAGCGAGATCGACGCCGTCCGCCGGCAGATCGAGAAATGCTGGAACATTCCGGCCGGCGCCCGCGATGCTGCCAACCTGGTCGTTCAGGTCCGGGTGGAGATGGCGCCAAGCGGCATTCCCCAGACCGCGCTGATCCTTGACCAGGAAAAACTGCAGTCGGACCGGTTTTTCCGCGTCGCCGCGGAGAGTGCTCAGCGTGCGGTCTTGAATCGCCGCTGCCACCCCTTCAGACTGCCGCGGGAGAAGTTCGACAGCTGGAAGACCCTCACCCTGGTGTTCAATCCGAAGGACATGTTGGGACCATGACCCTGGTCGTCTCCATCGCCCGCCACGTGACCTTGCCCCTGGTGGCGCTGGCGCTTGCGCTGATTGCGGTGGCGAGCCCGCTCACCGCGCACGCGCAGCTGCGGATCGATATCACCCGCGGGGTGACGGAACCGATCCCGATCGCAGTGCTCGATTTCGTCGGCGAGGACGCGGCTGCCGAGCGGTTCGGCCGCGACGTTTCCGAGGTGGTGGCCGCCGATCTGCAACGGTCGGGGCTGTTCGATCCGATCGACCGCGGTGCGTTCGTCCAGACCGACCTGACCATGGACTCGCCGCCGCGGTTCGCCGACTGGCGGGTGATCAATGCCCAGGCCCTGGTCCAGGGCGCCGCCCGCACCCTGCCCGACGGCCGCCTCCAGGTGGATTTCCGGCTCTGGGACATTTTCGCCGGACAGTCGATGGTCGGCCTGCAGTTCGCCACGCCCACCTCCAACTGGCGCCGGGTCGCTCACCTTGTGGCCGACGCCGTGTACGAGCGGCTCACCGGCGAAAGCGGCTATTTCGACACCCGGATCGTCTACGTGGCGGAGAGCGGCCCCTTCAACCGGCGGGTCAAGCGGCTCGCGATCATGGACCAGGATGGCGAGAACCACCGCTTCCTGACCGACGGCGGCGACCTTGTCCTCACCCCGCGGTTTTCGCCGACCGCACAGCAGCTCACCTATCTCTCCTTCCGGGGCGGCCAGCCGCGGGTTTATCTCTTCGACATCGATACGGGCCGGCAGGAGGTGGTCGGCAACTTCGACTCGATGACGTTCGCCCCGCGCTTCTCCCACGACGGCAAGCAGTTAGCGATGAGCCTGGCGACCGGCGGCAACTCTGACATCTACATTTACGACCTGCGCACCCGGGCGACGCGCCGGCTGACCACCAACTCGGCGATCGACACCTCGCCCAGCTTCTCCCCTGACGGTCGGGAGATCGCCTTCAACTCGGACCGGGGCGGCAGCCAGCAACTCTATGTCATGGATGCCGGCGGCGGAAACGTGCACCGGATCAGCTTTGACGAGGGCCGGTACGCAACGCCGGTGTGGTCGCCACGCGGCGACCTGATCGCCTTTACCAAGATCGAAGACGGGCGATTCGCGATCGGCGTGATGCGACCGGACGGTTCTGGCGAGCGAATCCTTGCCACCGGCTTCCACGTGGAAGGCCCGACCTGGGCGCCGAACGGGCGGGTTCTCATGTACTTCCAGAAAGACCCCGCCACGGGCCCCGGTTCGGAAAGACGCTCGCGATTGTTCTCGATTGACCTCACCGGCTACAATCGCATTGAAATTGCCACACCGCTTGACGCTTCGGATCCGGCCTGGTCGCCCCTGAACCCGTGAGCCCGGGGACCGGCCGGGCCGCAGGGCGGGGGGACCCTGGACCGGATCGCCTGGAGATGCGCGAGGAGGAAACGCTGATGCGGGGTCGATTTGTGATGCTGGTTGCGGCCGCGGCCCTGGTGGCGGCGTGCGAGTCCTCGGCGCCGACCAGGGGTGGGACGACCGGCGGCGATGCCGGGGCCGCAGCGGGGACGACGACCGGTGGCGGGACCACGGGCGCGCCCGCCGGCGCGGTCACCTCCGCTGCGCTGACTCCGGAAGCGCGGATCGAGGAGATCGGCGATACCGTCTATTTTGCTTTTGATTCCCACACACTCGATACGACCGCCCGCGCCCTGGTCGAGCGCCAGGCGGCGTTTCTCATCGCCAATCCGTCGGTGACCCTGACAATTGAGGGCCATACCGACGAGCGCGGCACCCGTGAATACAACCTTGCCCTTGGCGATCGCCGCAGCAATGCGGTTCGCGATTACATGATCACGCTCGGGGTCGAACCGGCGCGCCTGCGCACCATTTCTTATGGCGAGGAACGGCCGGTGGCAGCCGGATCGACGGAACAGGCGTGGTCGCAGAACCGGCGCGCGGTTTCTGTGGTCACGGGTGGCCGTCTGGCGAGCTGATCCGGTCCACTGAGAGCAGGGGGTGTCCACTCACCACACCCGTTGTCGAGGGGAGATCACCGTCGATGATCCGAGAGCCTTTCCGCGGCCGGGCAGCCCGCCCGGGGATGGCCCGACTGGCCGTTGCTGGTGCGCTGTTGCTGGCCGTTGTTTTGAGCCCGTCGGCGCGCGCACCCGCGCAGACGCTGAACGATCAGTCCATCCTGCTGCGGCTTGAGAAGCTGGAGCGGGATATTCAGGCCCTCAACCGCAACCTTGGCGGCGCCGGCAAGACCGTCAGTGGGCTTGGTACCGGGCGGGTGACAACGGAATCGCCGGCGTTTGCACGCCTCGAGGTGCGGGTTTCAGCCATCGAGGAGGACATCCGCAACGCCACGGGCCAGGTGGAACGGCTCGGATTCGAACTGCGCAAGCTGAGCCAGCGGCTTGAGACGGTTGTGGCCGATATGGAGGAACGGCTTGCCGGTCTGGAAGGCGGATCCCCGGCGGCACCGGCGGACCGGGCCGCGCTGGACACACCGCCGGACCCGGAGATGCCGAAGCCGCCTGCAACCTCAATCCTGCCCGAGGGCAACGCCGAGGATCAGTACGCCTTCGCCTTCGAGCTGCTGCAACGCGCCCGGTACAGCGAGGCTGAACTGGCGCTCAAGCAGTTCATGATCGCCCATCCCGACGATCCGCTGGCCGAGAATGCCCGCTACTGGCTGGGCGAGAGCTATTATGCCCGAGGTCAGTTCGCGCTGGCGGCGCAGACCTTCCTTAACACCTATCAGGCCAACAAGACCGGCAACAAGGCGGCGGATTCGCTGCTCAAGCTCGGGATGTCGATGGCGGAGCTGGACAGAACCTCCGAGGCCTGCGCGACGTTCAGCGAAATCGACAAAGAGTTCCCGGACGCTTCGCCGCGAATCAAGAAGAAGGTTGCCGACGAAAAGAAGCGCATCGGATGTTCCTGACCGGGGCGCTACGAGTGGATCAGATCCTTCGCCTGGTTCCCAAGCGAAGGATCGGTCGATCTTCCAAGTTCCTGATCCTGTTGTTCGATTCAGCTGAAGGACGGCACTCATCCGTCAGCATCGAACCACGAGGACGATCCGAGCCAGCGAGGCGGACGGCGGCCTGACCGCCCGGTTCGAGCACTCGATGGCGGGGCTCGGCCCCTTCGAAGCGCGTCCGCGCCTGGCTGTCGCCGTCTCCGGCGGTGCTGACAGCTTGGCGCTTTGCCTCCTCGCCCAGGGCTGGGCGGCCGCGCGGGGGGGAGAGGTGCTGGCGCTCACCGTCGACCACGGATTGCGGCCGGACTCGGCGGCAGAGGCCCGTCAGGTGGCCGCGTGGCTGAGCGTCCGGAAGATTTCCCATCGGACTCTTCGCTGGCCGGGCCCGAAACCGGCCACCGGCATTCAGGCGGCCGCCCGGGCGGCCCGCTACGGGCTTTTGTTGGGCGCGTGCCGTGAAGCCGGGGCGCTGCATCTGCTGCTCGGCCATCACCGCGGCGACCAGTGGGAAACGATGGTGATGCGCAGCCGGCGCCATGGCGATCCCGGCGATCCCCGGCAGGTGGCCGCCACAGCTCCGGGTACCTGGATGATGGCGCCGTGCCTGGAGACGGCCGACGGCCGTCTTCTCCGGCCTCTGCTCGATTTCGAGGCGCCTGAGCTCCGGCATTTCCTCGCGGCCTGTGGCCAGCCCTGGCTTGAGGACCCCTCGAACGCCGATCCGCGCTTTGAGCGTGTCCGCGTGCGCCGGCGCCTGTCCAACTGGAGCCGCGAGGCGCGTGAGCGCTTGTTCGGCGCGGCTGCGGCGGCGGAGGGGCAGGCGGCGGACTGGTCGCTGGCGGTTGCCAGGGTCCTTGCCGGGGCCTGCCGGCTCGAGGCGAGCGGCGTGATCCACGGCGATTTCGAGGCTCTTTCCGCCGAGGGTCCGGGCATCGGTTCTGCGGCGCTGAGCCGGATCCTCACCACCGTGGGTGGCCGCGGCTCCGGCCCGGGCCGGGACGCCGTGGCGCGTCTGTACGCGCGCCTCGCCGAACAGCCGGCGGTCTCAGCAACCCTGCACCGCTGCCGGCTGCGCCGCGTTCGCAGCCGCGTGGAGATCAGCCGGGAGCTTCGCCATCTTCCTCCGCCGCTGCCGGCCGTGGCCGGGACCTCGCTTCACTGGGACGGGCGTTTCCAGGTGACGATCGGCCCGGATGTGCCGGCCGGCTGGACGCTTGCCGCTGCGGGCGCCGGTCACGGCGCCGGGCTTGCCGGAGCGGCCGCCCTGCCGGCCCTGTTCGCCGATGGAGTGCTGGTGGCGGCGGCGGTGCCAGCGGCCGGGCGCGGCGTACCGCCTGCCGGGCTTGCCATCGTCTTCCAGCCGTTGCGCACGTTGTCGGGGCCGGGGAGATTTGTTGCGACCGGCGATTGCGGTACTATGTCACGTTCAGACACGGGTCATAAACACCTTCGCGCCCGCGGTGGATCACCGTGAGACCGCGCAGGAGCCCTGAACGAGGGCTGAGAGGACAGTCACGTGAACGTTGGCAGAAATCTTGTGCTCTGGGCGGTGATTGCGCTCGCGGTGGTGTTCCTGTTCAATTCCTTCCAGGACAGTGCCCCGCGCAATAACCGGAATTCGCTCGCTTATTCGGAATTTCTCAGCGAGGTGGAAGCCGGGGACGTGCGCGAGGTGACGATCCGGGGGCGTGAGATTTCCGGAACCCTGCAGAACGGCCGGCCGTTCACCACTTACGCGCCGGATGATCCGTCCCTGTTCGAAAAACTGGAAACCCACGGGGTCAGCATTACGGCAAAGCCCTCGGATGACGGCTCGCCCAGTTTCTGGAGTGTGTTGATCTCCTGGTTCCCGATGCTGCTGCTCATCGGCGTGTGGATTCTGTTCATGCGGCAGATGCAAAGCGGCGGCGGCAAGGCTATGGGTTTCGGCAAGAGCCGGGCGCGGCTGCTCACCGAACGGACCGGGCGGGTGACTTTCGAAGACGTGGCCGGGATTGACGAGGCCAAACAGGAACTCGAGGAGATCGTCG
>CAYVUM010000038.1:0-29844 GCA_964454795.1 uncultured Rhodospirillaceae bacterium | reverse complement strand
ACAATTCGGTGGGCGAGTTCTATTCGATCGCGATCACCAACAACCGGCAGCAGGCGGATACGGGCACGAAGATGATCCATCTCGGGCGGAACACCCGCTCACGGATCATCTCCAAGGGCGTCTCGGCCGGTCACGGCACTCAGACCTACCGGGGTCTGGTCCGGATCGGCCCGCGGGCCCACGGTGCCCGCAACTACACCCAGTGCGACTCGCTGCTGATCGGCGACCGCTGCGGCGCGCACACCGTGCCCTACATCGAGAACCGCAACCGCTCCGCCACCGTGGAGCACGAGGCAACAACCTCACGGATCAACGCCGACCAGCTTTTCTATTGCCGCCAGCGCGGCATCCCCGAAGAGGCAGCGGTCGCCCTGGTCGTCAATGGCTTCTGCCGCGAGGTGCTGCAGCACCTGCCGATGGAATTCGCGGTCGAAGCGCAAAAGCTTGTGGGAATCAGCCTGGAAGGCAGCGTCGGCTGATCCCGGTGGAAAGAGAGCAAAAGAACGCCATGCTGGAAATCCGCAACCTGCACGCCGCCGTCGAAGGTGCCGGGATTCTGAAGGGTCTCGATCTCACCGTCCCCGCCGGGGAAGTGCACGCGATCATGGGCCCCAACGGCTCCGGCAAAAGCACGCTCAGCTACGTGCTCGCCGGTCGCGAGGGTTACGACGTCACGCACGGTGAGGTGCGCTTCGCCGGGCAGGACCTGCTCGCCCTCTCGACGGAAGAGCGCGCCGGCGAAGGGCTGTTCCTGGCGTTTCAGTACCCGGTGGAAATTCCCGGTGTGCCGAACAGCACGTTCCTGCGCGAGGCGATGAACGCGGTTCGCCGCTATCGTGGCACTGAGGAACTGGATGCGATGCAGTTCCTCAAGCGCCTCAAGGAGGTAGGAAAGACCCTCGGCGTCGGCGACGAGATGATCAAGCGCGGGGTCAACGTCGGTTTTTCGGGCGGCGAGAAGAAGCGCAACGAAGTGCTGCAGATGCTCCTGCTCGAACCGAAGTTCGCCGTCCTCGACGAAACCGACTCCGGCCTCGATGTGGATGCCCTCAAGACCGTCGCCGGTGGCGTCAATGCCTTCCGGGGGCCGAAGCGGGGAATCCTGGTGATCACCCATTACCAGCGGCTGCTCGACTATATCGTTCCGGATATCGTCCATATCCTCGCCGGCGGACGCATCCAGCGCTCGGGCGATGCGTCGCTGGCCCGTGAAGTCGAAGCGGAAGGCTACGCCCGGTACCTGGACGCGGCGGCCTGAGGCAATGCAAACCGAAATGACCGATCTGCAGGCGTTCCTAGAGACCCACCTTGAAACGGCCGGCAGCTTGCTCCCGGGCGAAGCCGATCGGCTGGCCGGGCTTCGTCGCGCCGGCCGCGAGGCGTTTGCCGCCTCCGGCTGGCCGACCAAGCGTCTGGAGGCGTGGAAATATACCGATCTGCGGGCGCTGCTGAAGCGTCCGGTCGCCGCCGATCCGGCGACCGAAGCGGAGATCGATCGCGCACCCGGCCTGCTCGCCGACGGTGATGTCGCTGCGCGGCTGGTGTTTGTGGACGGGCGGTACCGGCCCGGCTTGTCGCGGATTGAAAACCTCCCGGCGGGACTGACGCTGATCGACCTCAAGACAGCGCTCGCCGGCCGGAGCGACCTCATCGACGACACCCTTGGCAGCATCGCCGATGTGACCGCCGATCCGATGGTCGCCCTCAATACGGCATTGATCGACGGCGGCACCCTCCTGCACGTGGCGCGCGGGGTCACCGTGACCGGGCCGATCGAGATCGTTTCGGTTACCGGGGTCTCTGCGAGCCCGCGGGCCTGGTCTCCGCGTCACTTGTGGATCCTCGATGAGGGATCCGCCGCGGACGTCGTGGAAGTCCATGTCGGGCTCGGCGAAATGCCCACCTTCGCCAACGCCGTTACGGAGATTCGGATCGGCGACAACGCCCGGCTCCGCCACTTCAAGCACCACGATGAAGGATCGGCTGCAGCCAACCTTGCCGCGAGCCATGCCGTCCTGGGGCGAGACGCGCGCTTCGAGATGTTCACGCTGACCATCGGAGCGCTGCTGTCGCGAACCGGTGTGCACGCCCGCCTCGAGGGTGCGGGCGGCAGCAGCCGGATCAGCGGCGCCTACCTGCTCGACGGCGATCGGCACTGCGACAACACCTCGGTGATCGAGCTCGCGGCTCCCCACACCGGCTGCCGCCAGCTGTTCAAGGGGGTTCTCGATGACCGCTCCCATGGCGTTTTCCAGGGACGGATCGTTGTCGAGCCCCATGCCCAGCACGTCGACGGTCACCAGCTCAGCCGCGCGATCCTGCTCTCGGCGGACGCGGAAGTCGCCCAGAAGCCGGAGCTGGAAATCTGGGCCGATGACGTTAAGTGCAGCCACGGCGCCACCGTCGGCGATCTCGATCGCGATGCGCTGTTCTACCTTCGCGCCCGCGGTTTGCCCGAGGCAGCGGCGCGCCGGCTGCTGATCGAAGCCTTCCTCACCGAAGCGTTCGAGGAGGTGGACCACCATGCCGTGCGAACGGCGATGACTGCGGCCGCTGGCAACTGGATGCGCGGCCGCCGGCAGGAAATCGGAAAACCACAATGACCCTGATGAACGCCAGCAGCCCAGTGCTCGACCGGCCGGCGACGGACGCGGCCACCGATGCCTACGACGTTGATGCCGTGCGCGCCGACTTCCCGATCCTGGCGACCACCGTCTACGGCAAGCCGCTCGTCTACCTGGACAATGCGGCCAGTGCGCAGAAACCGCTGGCCGTGCTTGATGCCATGGACGGTGCCTACCAGCGCTACTACGCGAATGTCCATCGGGGCGCCCATCGGCTGAGCCAGCTGGCCACCGACGCCTACGAGGACGCCCGGGTTGCCGTCGCCCGGCACATTCGTGCCGCCAGCGGCGACGAAATCATCTTCACCCGCAATGCCACCGAGGGCTTCAACCTGGTGGCCGCGAGCTTCGTCCGGCCGCGCCTTTCCACAGGCGACGAGATCATCGTCTCGGCGATGGAGCATCACGCCAACATCGTGCCCTGGCTGATGCTCCGCGAGGCGGCCGGGGCGGTGATCCGGGTGGTGCCGATTGACGACCGCGGCGTGCTCGATATGGACGCGCTCGCCGGGCTGTTCGGGCCGCGTACCCGCCTCGTGGCGATCAGCCACTGCTCCAACGTGCTCGGTACCACGAACCCGATCGCCGAGATCACCGCCCTCGCCCACGCCCATGGTGTTCCGGTGGTGGTCGATGGCGCCCAGGGGGTGGTCCACCATCCCGTTGACGTCCAAGCGCTCGACGCCGATTTTTATATCTTCACCGGCCACAAGCTCTACGGTCCGACGGGTATCGGCGTCGTCTATGGCAAGGCCGACTCTCTGGCGGCGATGGGCCCGTGGCAGGGCGGCGGCGAAATGATCGAGCGGGTCAGCTTCGAAGCGGTGACCTACAAGGAGCCGCCGCACCGGTTCGAGGCCGGGACCCCGCCGATCGTTGAAGCGGTCGGCCTCGCGGCAGCGATCCGGTACATGGATGCCCTTGGCAAATCCGCGATCGTCGCCCACGAGCAGGACCTGCTCGCGGCGGCGACGTCGGCCCTCGAAGCGATCGACGGGCTCAGGATTCACGGAACGGCGCCGGGCAAGGCGGCGATTGTGTCGTTCACCCTTGACGGGCTGCATCCGTACGATGTGGCCGCGGTGCTTGACCGGGCGGGGATCGCGGTGCGGGTCGGCCAGCACTGTGCGGAGCCGCTGATGCAGCGCCTCAGGCTCGACGGCACGCTGCGCGCCTCGTTCGCGCTGTACAACACCTTCGAAGAAGTCGATGCGCTCGCGGCCGGCATCATGCGGGCGAGAAAGATGTTGGGATGACCGAGACCCTTCCAAAACTTGAGCGCTATCAGGAGTTCGCCGAAGCGTTGGAGCTGATCGACGACGAGGAAATGCGTTTTGAATACATCATCGACCTCGGCAAGCGCCACCAAAAGGAACCGTTTCCCGAGGAGTGGATGACCGAAGACAACCTCATGCATGGCTGCATGTCGCGGGTGTGGATCGTGGATCAGCCGGCGGGTGGTCGCCACTGGTTTCGCGGCCGCTCGGATGCCGTCATTGTCAACGGTCTCGTGGCAATGATGACCGAGTCCTTCAGCGGCTTAACCGGGGAACAGTTGCAGGAGATCGATGTGGATCACGTTCGTAAGCTCAACCTCGGTGCGCTGACGACCCAGCGCCAGGTGGGCATGATGGCCATGCTCAAGCACCTGCAGAAGCTCGGCCGGTCCGACCGCCCGGCGGCCAGAGGAGAGCACTATGGAACCGACCAGCGCGCTTGACGAGGCGATGACCGCCCCGGCCTTCGCTGGCAGCGACCTCGCGGCAGAGGCCGGCGAGCCGTTGCCGGCGGGAATGCCAGTCGCCACCGAAGATGAGGTGGTCGACATGCTGCGGACCATCTATGATCCGGAAATCCCGGTCGACATCTACAACCTTGGCTTGATCTATAAGCTGGATATCGCCGAGACCGGCGATATCGCCATCGACATGACCCTGACGGCCCCGGCGTGCCCGGTGGCGGGGGAAATGCCGATGCAGGTGGCGGAAACGGTGGCCCAGCTCGATGGCGCCGGGGTTGTGTCGGTGCGGCTGGTTTGGGATCCGCCCTGGTCTCCGGACCGGATGGGTGAGGTCGCCAAGGTTGCGCTCGGCTGGTTCTGAACGCAGATTTCCAGGAATGACGGACAAGATGGGAATGCGCCCATGATCACCATCACCGACGCCGCCGCCGAACGGGTCCGGTATCTCATGGAAAACAGCGAAAGGCCGGTCGCCGGCCTGCGGATCGGCGTTGCTACCAAGGGCTGTTCCGGCTTGTCTTACCGCTTCGAGTATGCCGAAGAGGCCAAGCCGTTCGAAGAGGTCGTCGAGCAGAACGGCGTGCGGCTCTTCATCGACCCGACGGCGATCATGTTCCTCATCGGCACCGAGGTCGACTACGAGGACGGCAAGCTGCAGTCCGGCTTCGTGTTCAGAAACCCGAACGAGAAGGCCCGCTGCGGCTGCGGCGAATCGTTCATGGTCTGACCCGACTCTGCGCACAGAACGCTGGCAACGGGCCGGCGGCCGTCAGGTCCCGGCCCGTTTTCGCGTCGCCGTTGCGTAAGCGGGGAGGACGGGACGATCTCCGACCGGCGCGGCTCACCGATCCCAGCGGAGCCGGCGCGATTTCCGAGACAACTGGCGCATGATCGTCAACAATGGCTGGCGATGCCGCCGTTGCTCTGCCCGGACGCCGGCCCGGGTCCACCAGGCAGCGTCCGCAGGTGTCATCGTGTGATCAGGAGTGCAGCGGAGGAGCCGAGTCGTGACACCACCGTCTCATCGTCAGCGGCCGAACAAGACCCACCCTTATGTTCCGGAGCTGTGTGAGGGCCTGCGCACCGGCGCGGTCGGCCGGCGTGACTTCCTGGCGATGGCCACCCGTCTCGGCCTTTCCGTTGCCGCAGCCACCGCCCTGGCCGGGCGGCTGACCGGCGGTCAGCCGGTCGCTGGGGCCCAGGCCGGTACTCCCGAAGCGCCCCGGTCCGGCGGCACCCTGCGCTGCTCGATGACGGTGCAGGAGATGGCCGACCCCGCCGTCTACGACTGGTCGCAAAAGGCCAACCAGGCGCGCCACATGGTCGAGCCGCTGGTGCGGATCAACGCCGGCAACCTCGCGGAACCGTATCTGGCGCAAAGCTGGGAAGCGGCCGACGACCTGAAAATCTGGACCCTCCACCTCCGCCGCGGGGTGAAATGGTCCAATGGCGATGATTTCGGCGCCGACGATGTGGTCTACAACTTCCGGCGCTGGCTCGACCCGGCGACCGGCTCCTCCAATCTTGGCCGCTTCGCTTCGATGACCACGACGGTGGACACCGGCAAGACCGATGCGAATGGCAACCCGATCCTCTCCACCTCGGCCTCCGAGGGCGCCGTCGAGAAGATCGACGACCACACCGTCCGCCTGCACCTCAACCGGCCCGATCTCGCCCTGCCGGAGAACCTGGCGGAGTACCCGGCCTTGATCGTCCACCGCCGCTTCGATGAGGAGGGCGGCGATCTGGCGAAAAACCCGGTCGGCACCGGCGCGTTTACCCTCGAGCGGATCCGGGTCGGTGAGGAGTGCGTTCTGGTCCGCCGGTCCGACCGCCCCTGGTGGGGCGGCGACGTCTATCTGGAGCGGATTCACTACATCGACCATGGCGACGATGCGGCGGCACAGATCGCCGCCTTCGCCTCAGGCCAGATCGACACCAACTTCCGGCTCAGTATCGACCAGATCGACATCGTCGACCGCCTGCCCGGCCTCCGGCGGCTTCAGGCCACCACCGCGAGCTGCGGCGTCGCTCGGATGCGGATCACCGAAAAGCCCTTTGACAACAAGCTGGTTCGTCAGGCTTTCCAGGCGGCTGTCGATCGCGACCGGCTCAACGAGCTGGTGTTCCGTGGCCTCGGGGTTCCCGGTGAGGACCACCATGTGGCGCCGATCCATCCCGCCTATGCCGAATTACCCACGCTGAAGCGGGATCTGGAGCGGGCGAAGGCCCTGCTCGCTGAAGCCGGTTATCCGGACGGCATCCGCTTGTCTGTCGACTGCGTGTCCGACCCCAAGTGGGAGCAGGACGCCTGCAAGGTGATCGCCGAGATGTGCCGGCCCGCTGGCATCGAGCTCGCGATCAACGTGCTTCCAGGCGGCACCTACTGGGACCGCTGGATGTCGACGCCGCTGGGTTTCACCTCGTGGGCGCACCGGCCGCTTGGCCTCCAGGTCCTGACCGTGGCCTACCGCTCCGGCGCACCTTGGAACGAGACCGCCTACTCCAACCCCGAATTCGACGCCGTGCTTGCCGAGGCGGAGGGCCTGCTCGACGTTGCCGCCCGGCGGACGGTGATGGCGAAGCTGCAGAAAATCCTCCAGGACGACGCGGTGATCGTTCAGGCCCCCTGGCGACCGACGTTCGTCGTCGCCCACGAGCGGGTCCGCAATCTCTTTGTCCAGCCGGCCGAGGAACATCACTACAACCACGTCTGGCTGGCCGCCTGAGGATGACCGGCGGCGCGTCTGCCGGATCCCGGCGGGCGGTGCGACGGATGGCTGCGCGGCCATGATCCCCTTCATCCTTCTCCGGCTCGCCACCCTGGTGCTGGTCATGCTGGTGGTCTCGCTGGCGCTGTTCCTGCTTCTTGAGTTCACCCCGGGCAGTGTCGCCACCAAGGTCCTCGGCCCCTACGCCTCCCCGGAACAGAAGGCATTGTGGCTCACTGCCCACGGCTACGATGCGCCGGCCTGGGAGCGCTACATCACTTGGCTCGGCAATTTCGCCACCGGCGATTTCGGCGAGTCGATCCGCTTCAAGATGCCGGTCGCCGAGGTGTTGTGGCCCCGCCTGTGGAACACCGCGATCCTCGGCTTCTGGGTGTTCGTGGTGATGATCCCGCTGGCCCTCACCCTCGGCGTGCTGGCGGGAATGCGCGAGGGCTCGGCCCTGGACCGGACGATCTCGATCGCCAGCATCGTCACCACCTCGGTGCCCGAGTTCGCTTCCGCGGTGTTTCTGTCGGCGATTTTCGTGTTCTGGCTTGGGCTTCTCCCCGGCACCAGCACGATGAGCGGCGGCTTCGACTGGACCCAGCTCGTCTTGCCGGTGCTGGTCCTGGTGCTCTACGATTTCGGCTACGTGGCCCGGATGACCCGGGCATCCATGGCCGAGGTGATGACCACCCCCTACATCCGGGCCGCGGTGCTGAAGGGCCTGCCCGGCCACCGGGTGGTGCTGCACCATGCGTTGCGCAACTCGCTGATCGCGCCGTTCACGGTGATCACCCTGCAGATCAACTGGCTGTTGTCGGGGGTGATTGTCGTCGAGGTCTTCTTTGCCTACAAGGGCTTCGGCGCGCTGCTCCTGGAAGCCTCGCTGAACCAGGACATCTACCTGATCGAGGCCTGCGCGATGGTGGCAGTGCTGGTCGCTGCCGGCACGCAGGCGATCGCCGACATTGGCTACACTTGGCTGAACCCGAGGATCCGATTCCATTGAAGCGGCGGCCGGCATGAGCGACCTGACCCGCTCCCTGCCCACCGCCGCCACCGGCCGGGACGCTGTCGCGAACGTGCTGCGATCGTTCCTGGTGCTCGGCGAGAGCCCGATCGCCCTGCTCGGTGCGTCGATCGTTGCGCTCTGGGCGGCGGTGGCGATCCTCGCCCCGGTGCTGGCGCCGTTCGATCCGAATGCGCCGCTGTTGCCGTTCGCGGCGCCGGGGACGGCGGGTCCCGACGGCCGGGTGTTCTGGCTCGGCACCGACCACATCGGCCGCGACATTCTCTCCCGTATCGTCTGGGGGTCGCGGACTGTGCTGACCTATGCGCCAGTCGCCACCGCCGCGGCCTACGCCGCCGGGATCACCATGGGCCTCGCCGCCGGCTACTTCCGTGGCCTCGTCGATGATGGCCTGTCGTTCCTCGCCAACGTCATTCTGTCGTTTCCGGTGCTCGTTCTCTACATCCTGGTGATCACCACCATCGGCGCATCGGCGATCAACATCATCATCGCGATCACCTTTGCCAGTGCCCCGGGGATCATGCGGATCGTCCGCGGTCTGGTTCTCGATCTCCGCAATCGCGACTACGTCGCCGCCGCAGAGGTCCGCGGCGAAGGTCCGTGGTACATCATGCTTGTGGAGATCCTGCCCAACGCCCGCGGCCCGCTGATCGTCGATGCCTGCCTCCGGCTCGGCTATGTGATCATCACTATCGGGGTTCTCGGTTTCCTCGGCCTCGGGCTGCCGCCGCCCGATCCCGATTGGGGCGGGATGATCAACGAGGCACGGCCGGTAGCGCTGGCATTTCCGTATATGACAATCGTTCCCTGCCTCGCCATTTCCTCGCTGGTTCTCGGCTTCAATCTCCTTGCTGACGGGCTGCGCGAACTCTCGCTGAAGGATTGACCGGGCCATGACCGGGCAACCGCCGCTCCTGGAGATCGAGAACCTCTCGGTCTCCTACTTCACCCGCGCCGGCGAGGTTCCGGCGGTGATCGACGCCTCGCTGACCCTGATGGCGGGGGAGAGCGTCGGGCTTGTCGGGGAGTCAGGATGCGGCAAGTCCACTCTGGCGATGGCCATCCTTCGCCATCTCGGCGGGAATGGACGGATCGTCGGCGGGACGGTCCGCTACAAGGGCCGCGATCTCGCCACCCTGTCCGGGAAGGAGCTGCGGCGGCTGCGCGGCGGCGAGATTGCAATGATTTATCAGGAGCCGGCGGCGGCCCTGAATCCGAGCCTGACGATCGGCACCCAGTTGAGGGAAGTGCCGATGGTCCACGACCGCGTCGCCCGCGCCGAAGCCCACCGGCGGGCGATCGCCATCCTTGAGGATGTCCGTCTGTCCGATCCCGAGCGGATCCTCGCCGCCTATCCCCACCAGCTGTCCGGAGGTCAGCAACAGCGGGCGGTGATCGCCATGGCGCTGCTCGGCCGGCCGTCGCTTCTCCTGCTCGACGAGCCGACGACCGCGCTCGACGTGACGGTCGAAGCGGGGATCGTCCAGCTGATCCGCCGCCTCGGTGCCGAGTATGGCACCGCGCAGCTTTACATCTCTCACAATCTCGGGCTGATCCGCCAGACCTGCCAGCGGGTCTGCATTCTCTACGCCGGCGCGGTCGTCGAGAAAGGACCGGTGGAGGCGGTGTTCCGCCGGCCCCTGCACCCCTACACCCGGGGGCTGTTCCAGTGCATCCCGCTGCCGGGCGCCGATAAGACCGCCCGGCCCCTCAGTCCGATCCCCGGGCAGCTGCCCCTGCCCCACCAGCGTCCTCCCGGCTGTCATTTCCATCCCCGCTGCGGCCACGCCCGCGCCGGGCTATGCGATCGCGCCGCGGTCGCGATGGAGGCGGTGGACGGCCGCGACTACGAGGTTCGCTGCCTGCGCTGGCGGGAGCTCGAGCAGGCGCCGGCGGCCGTCCGCGCACCACGCCCCGCCTCTTCCGCCGGCGAGACGGTGCTGAGTGTGGAGGCCCTGCAGAAGCATTATCCGGTCCGGGACCGCAGCCTCGCAGCGCTGATTTCCGGCAAGCGGGTGCGCTGGCTGAAAGCCAATGAGCAGCTCAGCTTCGAGGCCCGGCACGGCGAGACCGTGGCGATCGTCGGCGAGTCTGGTTGCGGCAAGTCCACCTTCGCGAAGGTGTTAGTGGGCCTGGAGACGGCCACCAGCGGCGACATCCGCTTCGGCGATGCCGGGATCGCCGCGATCCGGGTCCGCCGCCGCTCCCCGGACCAGCTGCGCGCGCTGCAGATGGTGTTCCAGGACCCCGATCAGACCCTGAATCCAAGCCACAGCATCGGCGCTCAGATCGCCCGGGTGATCCGCAAGTTCGCGGTGGAGAGGGATCCGGCGAAGGTTCGTGAGCGGGTTCGCGCGCTCCTCGCCGTCGTCAAGCTGCCGCCCGAGTTCGCCCGCCGCAAGCCGCGGCAGCTGTCCGGCGGGCAGAAGCAGCGGGTCGGAATCGCCCGGGCGTTCGCCGGTCAGCCGCGGCTGGTCGTCGCCGACGAGCCAATTTCCGCCCTTGACGTTTCGGTCGCCGCCGCGATCACCGAGCTGCTGATGGATATTCAGCACCAACACGGCACGACCCTGCTGTTCATCAGCCACGACTTGGCGACGGTCCGCTACCTCGCCGACCGGATCGTTGTGATGTACCTCGGCACCGTGGTCGAGCAGGGAACCACCGCGGAGGTGTTTGCACCGCCCTACCATCCCTACACCGAGGCGCTGCTTTCGGCGGTGCCGCTCGCCGATCCGGGTTACGAGAAGCGGGAGATCCTCCTGGACGGTGCGGTGCCGAGCGCCCTCGACCCGCCGCGGGGCTGTCCGTTCTCGACCCGCTGCCCGCGGCGGGTCGGACCGATCTGCGATGAGCAACCGCCGCCACGCCACGTTAGCGCCACCGGCCATGCCATCACCTGCCACATCCCACCGGAGGAGTTGGCCGCAGTTGCGCCGGTGTTCCGGGCCATCGACGCCGAAGCCGCGGAGTAGCCTCTCTCTCTATACGGTGATCCGGCGGCGGCGCCTTGCCGATCAGGCCGGCGCCGGATCTGCGACCCGCTCGCCGGCTGCCGCGGCCCTCTCCGCCCGGTTGGCGGCGATGAAGCCAAGGAAACGGTGCGCTTCCAGCGGCTTTGAATACCGCCAGCCCTGGGCGTAGTCCACGCCGCGGGCGCGCAGGTAGTCGGCCTGGGTGTCGGTCTCGACCCCTTCAGCAATGATCTTCAAATTCAGGGACTTGGCCATCTCGATGATGACATCGGTGAGTTTTTCGGTGGGTGAGCCGGCGCCAAGGGCGGCAACGAATGCCTTGTCGAGCTTGAGGTAGTCGAGCCGGAACTTGTCGATGTAGGCGAGGCTCGAGTAGCCGGTGCCGAAATCGTCCACGGCCACCGCCGAGCCGAGCGCGGACAGCGCCAGCACCACCTCCCGGCAGTCGGGATCGTCGATCAGCCCCCGCTCGGTCAGCTCGAACAGGATCTGCTCGGGCGCGATGCCGTGGGTCTCGACGATCCGGCGGGCGTCCTCGACGATGTCGAAGCTGCGGGTGTGTGCCGGGGCGAGGTTGATGGCGATATGCAGGCTGCGGTCGTCGCGCAGCAGCGCACCCAGCTGCCGGCCCATCTCCTCCATCAGCCAGCGGGTCATCGGGATGATCGTCCCGGTCTCCTCGGCGAGGGCGATGAACAGGTCCGGGGGGATCAGATCCCGTTCCGGATGCCGCCAGCGGATCAGCGCCTCGGCGCCGCGGCAGCGGCCGGTGGCCAGCTCGATCACCGGCTGGTACCAGATCTCGAACTCGCCGTTATCAAGGCCATCGCGCAATTCGGCGGCGAGCGACAGCCGCTTGCGGCCGAGCTGGACGGCGCCGGCGGCGAGGATCACCCCGGCAACCACGCCGAGACCGCCGGTGACCAAGGCGTTCTCCCGCCACGCGGCGAGCGCCCAGTCCCGGCTGGCCGTGGCCTTGACCGCGGTATCGTAAAGGCCGACGGCCTGCCTGGCGACAAGATAGTCGGAGGCGCGGGTCTGCGGCGCGCCCGCCTCGCCAAGAATCAGACCGGAGAGGCGGATCTCGATGCGGCCGTCGGCGCCGACCGCATCGGGCGGAACGATGTCGACGAGGCGGGCCGGAGAGAAGGCGACGATGAGCCGGGCGCCGTCAAGGGACAGTTCGGCGGTGTTGATCACGCCGGGAGCGAGAGCGGTCCCCTCCTGGCGGGCAAAGCCGACGAGCGAGCCCGGCGGCCGGATTACCGGGGGCTGATCGATGGGGATCGGGGGCTCATGGAGGCCGAATGAGCTGCAGGCGAGACGGCCTTCAGCGTCGATCCGCCCCACCCCTTCGACGGCGAGCGCCGCCAGGGTGACGTTGCGGAACTCGGCGACAAGGGTCTCGCTGCAGCCCTCGCGGGCGTCGAAGCGCAGGTCGCCAAGGACGATCTCGGCGGAAAGCAGGACTTCTTCGGTCCGCCGGGCAACCATTCCGGCGATTTCCGCCAGTCGCTCGCGGGAGCGTTCGAGCGTTTGCTGATGGGCGAACGTGAGCATTCCGGCCACGGGCAGCAGGGCCACGAAGGCCACGGCGCAGACCAGGACCGCCGCTTTGCGGGTTCGTCGCGTCACGGGCGTCTCGCTGTCAGATGCGCGCTTATCCCATGTTTGCGGGACGGCGGCCAGACCGATTTCCGCGGTCGCGTCCGGTTGCCGGCGGGGCCGGGCGCGAGGCTCGGAGCCGCGCTGCTGCCTCGAATCCCCCGTCATTGCGAGCGCGGCGAAGCCGTCCAGAACCTGCGGTCCAGGACCTGCGGTCCAGGACCTGCGGCCCAAGACCTGCGGCCCAAGACCTGCGGCAAGAAGGCCAGATCAAGGGAGCGGGACACGTGCTGGCCTCGGCAACCCCGGAGTGGTTTGTCGCCCCGCTCCCGCAATGACGAGGCGGAGACCACGGCGCGGCCCGCATTTCAGATAGTAAGAACCCCCGCACAAGACCGGTAATGGGTGGCGGGGGTTCTAAGCGGAGATCAGGTTAGCTCCGCGCTCGATAAAATCGAGACCAAGACTGGTCTTAAGTGTCGCCGCCGATGCCAGCCTCTCGGCAGCCAGGGTCTCGCCCGGTGGACCAGTGTCGATTCCGACGCCTCCATGTCCGTTCGATGACAACAGTATTATCTTCTCGGTGAGCTTTTGTGTCAAGTGTAACCGGCAGTCCGGCAGCCGTCCCCGGCTGGCCATTGCCTCCCTCTCCCTCTATGTTGAAACAGGCGTCGGCGGGCCGCATCCGCCGTCACGTGAAGGGAGAGAGCAGCGAATGAGCGACCCCTACGATGTGGTGGTGATCGGCGGCGGCCCCGGCGGCTATGTCGCAGCCATCCGCGCCGCGCAACTCGGCCTCAAGACCGCCTGCGTGGACAAGCGCGGCCGCCTTGGCGGGACCTGCCTCAACGTCGGCTGCATCCCGTCCAAGGCGCTGCTCCAGTCTTCCCACCACTACGAGATGGCGCATGCGGACCTTGCCCGGCACGGGATCGCCGTCGGCGAGGTGCGGCTCGACCTGGAAACGATGATGGCCCGCAAGGACAAGGTGGTCGCCGATCTGACCAAAGGCATCGAATTCCTGTTCCGCAAGAACAAGGTGGATTACTTCGTCGCCGCCGGCCGCATCACCGGCGCGGATACCGTCCACATCGAGCCGCTGGATGGCACCGCTCCGCGCGACCTCCCCTGCGAGAACATTGTCATCGCCACCGGCTCGGACGTGGCCGCCCTGCCCGGCATCGAGATCGATGAGGAGCGGATCGTCAGCTCCACCGGCGCCCTCGCCCTGCCCGAGGTTCCCGGTGAACTGGTGGTGATCGGCGGCGGCTATATCGGCCTGGAACTGGGCTCGGTGTGGCAACGGCTCGGCGCGAAGGTTACCGTCATCGAATTCCTCGATCAGATTCTCGCCGGCATGGATGCGGAGGTTGGCAAGCAGATGCTCCGCATCCTCGGCAAGCAGGGCCTCACCTTCAAGCTCGGCCACCGGGTAACCACCGCCGAGCGGGACGGCGAGCGGGTCCGCCTCGCGGTCGAGTCCGTGGACGGCGCCGGTTCGGAGGCCATGGAGGCAGACGTTGTGCTGGTCTCCGCCGGCCGGCGGCCCTACACTGAACATCTCGGCCTCGAGGCTGTCGGGATCACCACCGACAACCGCGGATTCATCCCCGTCGATCATCAGTACCAGACCCAGGTGGCCGGCATTTTCGCGATCGGCGACGTGATCGGCGGGAAAATGCTCGCCCACAAGGCCGAAGAGGAAGGCGTGGCGGTGATGGAGCTGATCGCCGGCCACGCTGGCCATGTCAATTACGCAGCGATCCCCGGGGTGGTCTACACGTGGCCGGAAGTGGCGTCGTGCGGGCGCACCGAGGAGCAGCTCAAGGCCGACGGAACCGACTACCGGGTCGGCAGGTTCCCGTTCACCGCCAATTCCCGGGCCCGCGCCAACGACGACACCGACGGCTTCGTCAAGCTGCTCGCCGACGCCAGGACCGACCGGCTGCTCGGCGCCCACATCATCGGCCCCTCGGCCGGCGACCTGATTCAGGAACTGGTGATGGCGATGGAATTCGGCGCCTCAGCGGAGGACGTGGCCCGAACCAGCCACGGCCACCCGGGCCTCTCCGAAGCGCTCAAGGAAGCGGCCCTCGCCGTCGCCGGGCGGCCGATCCACATCTGATCAGCCGCCGCGCGGGCCGCCCGAACAGACCGCGCTGTAGAGCGGGCCGTCGACGGCAAGGGGCCGCCATTGGGCGTCAGCGGGCAGGCCCGCCGCCGTGAAGTCGGCGTCCGGCGGCACGCCCGTTGCCCGGGCGTCCCGGCAGTCGATGATCTGCGCCACCGTCCGGGTCGGCTCAAACCGCTCGACGAGAATGAGCTGCGTCAGCACATAACCGGGCAGATCGGGGTTGGTTTGCAGCTGGCGGGTGTCGACGGCGATGAACCGGCTTACCCGCGGCAGCAGATAAGTCCACGGCTGCAGCGGCGAGCGCACCTTGAAGTCCTCGATCACCACCACGGCGTCCGGCAGCGCGCTCCGGGTCCGCGAGAACCACGTGTACTCGCTCCAGATGCCGTAGCCGAGCATCGCGGCGCCAGCGGCGGTCAGGAAGGCAACCCCGGGCGCCCGTTTGCCCCGCAGACGGTAGGCGAGGAGGACGAAGCCGGCGGCGGCAAAGCCGATTGCGAACACCGCAAGGAGATGGAGGAGCACGGTCGACCGGGGTTCCGGGGCGGCGCCGTCAGCGGACGCCGATGTGATGGATGCTGGCCATGCTGGCCTGCATTGTCTTGACCACATCGAAGGCGTCCTTGAGATGGCTGCGGTCGAACCGCGGGAGGGTCTCCGGGGCGACGAAATTGTCCGGCTTTGCACCCGTTCGGATCTGTCGCACCTGGTGCTTGAGCCGGGTCATGGCGATGAACTCGAAGGCGTCGAGCAGGTCGCGGGCGCCGCTCTCGCTGATCACTCCGGCCTCACGGGCGGCGCTGAGCCGCTCGACGGTGTTGACGGCCTCAATCCCCGCCTTGAGAGAGTAGACCCGGGCGATATCGACAATCGGCACGACGCCACTGTGCTTGAGGTCGAGACGCTGGTCGTGCTCGCCGCCACGGATCAGCACGAAGTTGCGGAAGAAGCCGAGCGGCGGGGTGTGGGTCAGCGCATTGCTGGCAAGGTGTGCAATGAAGATGCTGTTGGCCTTGGCCTGGGCCAGGGCCGCGCTGCGCAGCTGTTCGAACAGCCGGACCTCACCGCGGACCGGCCGGAGGTCGAACAGGACGCTGGTCAGCATCTGCGCCATCGGCTCAGGCTCGGCGATCCAGTTGGCGAAGTAGCGCCGCCATTGCGCCAGGGGCTTTCGCCATTTGGGCGTCATCGCCATCATCTCGCCCGGGCAGTAGACGTAGCCGGCGGTGTTCAGGCCATCGCAGACGTCGGTCGCCAGCCGGGTGAAATACGCGCCATGGCGGTCCTCGTCGAAATGGTCGTCGATGACCAGGCAGTTGTCCTGGTCCGAGACGCCGGTCTGCTCCTGGCGAGCCTGGGAGCCGCTGGCCAGCCACACGTAGGGCACAGGCGGCGGTCCCAGCCGCTCCTCGGCGAGCTGCAGCAGCCGGTTGGTGGTGGCATCGCAGATGCTGGTGATGATGTGGCCGATCCGGTCGGCGGAGGCGCCATCGTCGACCAGGTGGGTGAGCAGCAGCGGCACCTGGGCGACCACTTCGGCAATCCCCTCGGCGGTCTGGCGGGTATGGATGTCGCCAACCATGTAGACGGCCGAACCGGCCTGTCGTCGCACCAGATTGGTGTTGGTGATGACCCCGACCAGCGTGCCGTTGTCGACCACCGGCAGGTGGCTGATGTTGCTGCGGGTCATCGTCAGCAGCGCATCGAAGCCGAGCCGGTCAGCGGACAGCCAGATCGGATCGGGGGTCATGATTGCCCGCACCGGCGTCGCCAGGTCGACGGCTTCGGCGAGAACCCGGTCGCGGAGATCGACGTTGGTGACAACCCCGACCAGCCTTGTGCCGTCGACCACCGGCAGGCACGAGATGCGATGATCGCGCATCGTTTGCGCCGCCTCACGGACCGAGGCCTCTGGCGCGATGATCACCGGATCAGTGGTCATCAGCTCGCGGGCGCGCAGTGCCATCAGGTTGATCCGGTCATGGGACCGGTCATCGTGCACCGAGCGCAGACGGTCGGCACCGCTCGGCGTGAAGTACTGCGCGAAAATCGGATGAGTGCGATGCAGACGGGCGAATTCGCCGCCCGGCAGCAGGAGCAGGGTCGTATCCTCAAGGGCCGTGGCCCGATAGGCGGCCTTGCCGTCACCGAGCAGCGCCCGAAGCCCGAAGGCCTCACCCTCCCCGAGGCGAATCAGCAACTGGCCCTCGGGACTCTGGATTTCGACGGCACCTTCGCGGATCAGGGCGAGAAAACGGCTTTCCTGCCCGGGCTCGATGACCGTGCCGCCCTGATCGATGCGCAGTGTCTGGATCCGCCGCGGCAATGCCGCGACCACGTCGGGGGGAAGCAGGTCGAAGGGATGGTGGTGGCTGAGGAAATCCCGGATGTCGCGGGTGTCGACGTCCATGCATCCCATCCCGGTGAGAGAAACGGACCCTGCCCGGCCGGCAGGGTCCGCAACTTACTTAAGGTTAGTTCCGGTCGCGTCGGCGATCAATGCTCGACAGCGCCGGCGGCTCCCTTCGGCACGCGAATGTCTTCGACGAGTTGCTGGATGTGCTCCGGCGGCTCTTGGGTGAGCCGGGCGACGACGAAAGCAACGGCGAAGTTGATGAACGCCCCGACCGCACCGAACGCCTCCGGCGAGATGCCGAGGAACCAGTTGTCCGGCGTGTTGGCCATCATTTCCGTGCCCGGCAGGA
Source organism: uncultured Rhodospirillaceae bacterium (assembly GCA_964454795.1). Lineage (GTDB taxonomy): Bacteria > Pseudomonadota > Alphaproteobacteria > Rhodospirillales > Defluviicoccaceae > CAYVUM01. The sequence goes on along the minus strand of CAYVUM010000038.1, from coordinate 12,316 downwards.
AGAACCAGCCCTTGAACCAGAAGATGTAGATCAGGGTGGAGCCGAGACCGGCAAGCATCCCGAAGACGGCGCCGTGATTGTTCATCCGTTTGGCAAAAATGCCCATCATCAGCGCCGGGAAGATGGAGGATGCTGCGAGGCCGAAGGCGAGTGCCACGACCTGTGCGGCAAACCCGGGCGGGTTGAGGCCGAGGTAGCCGGCAACGCCGATTGATCCGGCCATGGCGATGCGCGCCGCCCAGAGTTCGCCCCGCTCCGAGATGCCCCGCATGAACATGCCCTTGAGCAGGTCATGGCTGATCGCAGATGAAATTGCGAGAAGCAGCCCCGCCGCCGTTGACAACGCGGCTGCAAGACCGCCGGCGGCGACCAGCGCAATGACCCAGTTGGGCAGACCCGCAATTTCCGGGTTGGCCAGAACCATGATGTCCCGGTCGACCTTAACCATTTCGTTGCCTTTCCAGCCCCACTCCTGGGCTTTCGCTGCAAAGGCTTCGTTCGCGTCGTTGTAGTACTGGATACGGCCGTCGTTATTCTTGTCCTCGAACTGGAGCAGACCGGTCGTCTCCCAATTCTTGAACCACTGCGGCCGTTCGTCATAGGCAAGGTTGCCGTCCGGCGAGCCCACGGGTCCGGTCTGGATGGTTTGGGTCAGGTTCAGGCGGGCCATCGAGCCAACCGCCGGAGCCGTGGTATAGAGGATGGCAATGAACACCAGCGCCCAGCCGGCCGACGCCCGGGCATCCCGGACCCGCGGCACGGTGAAAAAGCGGATGATCACATGCGGCAGCCCGGCGGTGCCGATCATCAGCGAGAAGGTGTACAGCACCATGTTGAGGGTGCTGGTCTTCTGGGCCGTAAATTCGGGGAAGCCCAGGTCGGTGACGATCTGGTTGAGTTTGACGAGCAAAGGCTCACCCCCCGAGGTATCGCTCCACAGTCCGAGCTGCGGGATCGGAGTGCCGGTAAGCTGGAGGGAGATAAAGATCGCTGGAATCGTGTAAGCCAGGATCAGGACGCAGTACTGGGCGATCTGGGTATAGGTAATTCCCTTCATGCCGCCGAGAACCGCATAGACAAAGACAATGCCCATGCCGATGAAGAGGCCGAGTTCGTACTGCAGCTCGAGGAAACGGGAGAAGGCGACGCCGATACCCTTCATTTGGCCGATCACGTACGTCAGCGATGCGACGATCAGACAAATGACGGCGACAATCCGCGCTGTCTGTGAATAGTAGCGATCGCCGATGAACTCCGGGACCGTGTACTTGCCGAACTTACGCAGATACGGCGCGAGCAGGAGGGCCAGCAAGACATAGCCGCCAGTCCAGCCCATCAGGAACAAGGACGCGTCATAGCCAAGAAAGGCGATCAGGCCGGCCATCGAGATGAACGACGCCGCCGACATCCAGTCGGCCGCCGTCGCCATGCCGTTGGCGACCGGGTGAACACCGCGGCCGGCGGCGTAAAACTCGCCGGTGGTGCTTGCCCGTGACCAGATCGCGATTGCAAAGTAGAGCGCAAATGTTACGCCTACAACGATGTAGGTTAGTGTTTTCAGATCCATGGAAACCGCCTCCCCGGATTTTAGTCTTCGCGGACGTCGAATTGGCGATCCAGCTGGTTCATCCTGATCGTGTAAACAAAGATCAGGACAAGGAAGACCAGCATGGAGCCTTGTTGGGCGAACCAGAAACCAAGACCCACCCCACCGACCTGGATCGCATCAAGGGCTGGCCGGAACAGGATGCCGGCTCCATACGATACGAGAGCCCAGATCACCAGCAGGATCACGACGAGGCGGATGTTAGCCTTCCAGTATTGCTGAGCGGCGTCGCTTTTTTCAGTCATGTGAACATATGCCTCCCAAGGATTGAGTACGTTTGCGCGGGCGCGGCGCTCGCGCCCGCGGTCGGGTGGCGCGTCGCCAGCCTGTCAGTGGTTGACTAGCCCCGATGCGCGATGCACGTTTATACTTGCTCAAGGTGGCAAATTCCAAACATTGTTACTGAGAAAAGCACGATGCAGGGAAGAAACCTCCAAACGGACCCCATTGCGGCAGAGGCGACCCGGTCCGGATCGCCCCTGCCACGCTCCCGAACGGGCCGCGAACGGAGGCGGCCACGGTACGGCCGGACGCCGGCGCAGGGGCGACGATGCTGGACCGGCTGACCCTCCGCCAGCGGGTCGTTCTCTATTTCGCGTTCATGGCCTTGTCGGTCCCGCTGCTGCTCGGCGGCGCCGCCTACATGATCCATGACCGCATCCCCGACCCGGCTGTGGCACCGCTGGTCCTCTACGGCGGCGGTGCCGGCTTCGTCATCGTCAGCGTCATCGTCTGGACCTGGCTGAAATTCGACGTGGACCTGGTAGCGCCGATCCAGGCCCTGACCCGGGACCTGCAGACCGTCACCCACGCCAATCCCGCCCACCGCATTGACCTCGAATCAGAAGGCTACGTGGGCTTTCTCGCCGACGCTGCCCGGGATACGGCGGCGGCGCTCCGGGCCGCCCGGGATAACGTCGCCGCCGAAGTGGAGCGGGCCGTGCAGGCCACGGACGAGAAGAAGCGCCAGCTCGAGGCCATCCTTCACGACCTCCGCGAAGGCGTGATCGTCTGTACCCTCGACCACCGGATCCTTCTCTACAACCAGCGTGCGCTGGAAATTCTGCATGTCTCGGGCGAATTAGGCCTGGGGCGGCCCTTGTTCACGGTGATGAACCGCCAGCCGTTCCTCCATGCCCTCGAACGGCTGAACAACCGGGTCAAGGCCGGCCGCCATCTGACCCACGAACAGGGCTTGACGGTGCTGGTGGTCTGCTCGACCGCAGACGGTCGGCACACCCTCGAAGGCCGGGTCACCCTGATCCTGGAAGCCGACGGCGCCACACCCACCAGCTATGCGATCACCTTCGACGACGTTACCACCGAGCTTGCCACGCTCGGCAAGCGGGACCGGCTGCTCCGCGATGCGGTCGACGGGCTGCGCCGCCCCGTCGCCAATCTCCGCGCTGCCACCGAGACCCTGACCGGCAACCCCGACCTGGATGCACCCGGCCGGGCCCTGTTCGAGACCGTTCTCGCCAACGAATGCGAGTCCCTGTCCCGCCATCTCGAACGGCTCAGCGCCGAGTATCATGAGATCGTCACCGGTCACTGGCCGATGAGTGATGTTTACTCCGCCAACCTGCTCAACTGCCTGGTTCGCCGGTTCCGCGAGGAGCATGCCATCGAAGCGGTGATGATCGGCATCCCGGCCTGGCTGCACTGCGACAGCCACACCGTCGTCGAACTGCTTGACCACGTCATCCGCCGGGTCGCCGAGCGCACCGGCGTCAACAGCCTCGATCTTGAAGCGACCGCCGGCGAACGCCGGGTCTACATCGACGTCCACTGGCAGGGCGACGTGATCCCTGCTGCGGTCCTCGAGAGCTGGCTCGATTCGGCGCCGGACGAACGATTGGGGATGCTGCGGGCGCGCGACGTGCTCGAACATCACAACGCCGAGATCTGGAGCGAGGTCTCCGGCCCGGAGCGAGCGCGGATCCGCGTACCCCTGCCCCCTGCGCTCAAGCCGCCGCGCGGTCTTGCCGACCGGCAGATCCCGGCGCGCCCGGAGTTCTACGACTTCGACCTGCTCAACCAAGTCAATCTGGCCCACAGCGCCATCGGCGACCGGCCGCTTCGCACCCTCACCTACGTGGTGTTCGATACCGAGACCACCGGCTTATCGCCTTCTGGCGGCGATGAGATCATCTCGATCGCCGGCGTGCGGATCGTCAACGGCCGGATCCTCACCGGCGAGGCATTCAGCGAACTGGTCGACCCGAAACGGCCCATCCCGAAAGGCTCGATCCGCTTTCACGGGCTGACCGACGACTTGGTGGCCGGCAAGCCGGAAATCGGCGAGGTGCTGCCGCGATTCCACGCTTTTGTGGGCGACGCTGTGCTGGTCGCCCACAACGCAGCCTTCGACATGAAGTTCCTGCTGCTCAAGCAAGGCGACTTCGGACTGCGCTTCGACAATCCCGTGCTCGACACCGTCCTGCTCTCGGCTTTCCTGCACGACCACACCGCTCAGCACACCCTCGACGCGGTGGCCGACCGCTTCGGAATCCCCATCCAGGGCCGGCACACCGCTCTCGGCGATGCCCTGGTGACGGCCGGGATTTTCCTCAGGATGATCGACCTGCTGGAGGCTCAGCACATCCGTACGCTCGGCGAAGCGCTGAGCGCGTCGAACCGGATGGTCGAGATCAGGAAGGAGCAGGCCCGCTACTGATCACCGCCCCGGGGGCCGACAGCAGTCGGGCACCGGTGATGACGGCGAAGCGTAGGGGTCGGGCCGGACTCGATCCCTTTGCGGTCAGGCCACCAAGCCGACCGCGACCATGCCGGCGGCGACCCGGCGGGCCGATACCATCCCGGAGCCGAGCCCCCCAGACCACAGGCCCCGGGCACCGCGTCGACGCCGGGAGAAGTGGTGCCCAGGGGCGGAATCGAACCACCGACACTGCGATTTTCAGTCGCATGCTCTACCAACTGAGCTACCTGGGCCCGAGAAGGGCCAATCAGACCAGTCCCCACCGGTGCGCAGACCGGGGTGTATAGACGGCCCGGCGGCCGTTGTCCAGAGGGGTCCCGTCAGGCTTTCCCTGTCCCGCTGCCGTCGCCGCTCTCGCCAGCGAAGTCGCCGGGCGCTTCGCCCGACCCGTCATCGGGCTCGTCATCGCCGCTGCCGGCTATGCGGTATCGATCGCTCAGCCACCGGCCGAGATCCACATCGGCACAGCGCTTCGAGCAGAACGGCCGCCACGCCGGGTCCACCGGCTTGCCACAGATCGGACAGCTCCGGGCCTTTGCCGGCGCGCCCGACCGGTCTGCCGGGTCAGCCATGCCGCCGCTCCCCGGACGGCTCCAGGGGATCGAGCCGCCACCGATCGGCGGGCAGCCGTTCGTCCGCGACCAGCATGATCGGCCGCCCGAGCCGTCGTTCCGCTTCCGCCCGCGCCGGACCCCGATCGAGAGCTGTTGCAACCGCAGCCGGGACCACCAGCCGCCACCGGCCTCCCGGCCGGGCCCGGTCCTCGGCGACGACCGCCCGCAGCGCCGCCAGCGCCACCGTTTCGGCGCTGACCGCCCGGGCGGTCCCGCCGCAACAGGAACAGGGCCCGGTCAGCCGCTCGATCAGCGACGGTCCCCGTCGCGGCCGGGTCAGCTCGATCTTGCCAAGGGCGGTGTAGCCGGCGACCGCCACTTCGCGATCGTCATCGGCAAAGGCCTCGCGCAGCCAGCCGGCGACCCGGTCGCGGGCCACCCGACGCCGCAGCGGGACCGGATCGATCACCGCAGCCCCGGCCAGCTCGGCGAGGCGCATCCGTCGGCCGATCGCCGCCATCGCTTCACGGTTGACCAATTCGGCGAGCGCATCCGGCGGCCCGCCGCTCGCCGCGGCCGTATCCACATCGATGGCGAGCAACGCCGGGGTCGGGGTGAAGGTCAGCCGGCCCCCGCCCGGCAACACCAGCACCGGTTCGAGCAGCGCATCGATCTCCGCCTCGATCCCGGCGGCCGCAAACAGCATCGCCGGTCCGGGGTGGGCGGTCATCAGCCCGGCGAGGTCCGGAAACGCCGCCTTGAGGGGCGCCAACCGGCCGCCGCCGTCGATGACGATCCGGCTCACGGGCGTCGCTGCCGTCGCCGCGTCGATGAGGGCAGCGATCGGATCGGGACCCCTGGCCAGCCGCCGTGGCGGCCTTGCCTCGGCTGCCGCAGCAGTGATCTGCTGCCATGCGGCCGCCAGCCGTTCCGCCTCGCCGCGCAGCTGCCCGGGCCCGGCCGACGCTGCGGCGGTGCGAACGATCCAGCCGCCGGCAAGGCCGGCAAGCGCCCCGGCAATTTCGGCCCGGCGGGCGTCTCCGCCAAGCCGCTTCGACCAGTGCACACCGGTTTCCTGGGGCAGGTGGACCAGGAACCGGCCGGTCAGATTGGCAACACGGGTCAGTTTCGCCCCTTTGCCCTCCCGGGCGGTCGCGAGAACCTGGACAAGAGCCGCCTCGCCGACCTTCACTTGGCGGCCGATCGCACCGGTCGGCTGCCGGCGCGCTCGTGCGTCCGCCGCGTTCAGGACACCCGGGCGGACCTCGCCGATGTCGACGAAGGCAGCGTCGATTTGCGGGGCAACGGCGTCAACGCGGCCGAGCAGGATGTCGCCGACCCGCGGCTCCGGTTCGCCCCGGTCCAGCACAAACCGCTGGAGCGTGCCGTCGCGAACGACGGCTGCCCGGGTTTCGCCGGGAGCCGCCTCGATCAGAATCTCATCAATCATTCCCGCCCGTGACCCAGGGACCGTGGAAGCCGACGCCGTGGAGCATCTGTGCGGTTTCGTAAAGCGGCAGGCCGACAACATTGCTGTACGAGCCGGCGACCCGGCGAATGTAGGCGGCGGCAAGGCCCTGGATGGCATAGCCGCCGGCCTTACCGACCCACTCCCCGGACGCGAGGTAAGCGTCGAGTTCCGCCTCCGACAGCCGCTTGAACTCGACGATGCTGGTCACCAGCCGGCGGACGATCCGGCCATCGGGGCAGGCAATGGCCAGACCGCCGTAGACCCGGTGGCGACGCCCGGAGAGCAGCGCGAGAAAGCCCCGCGCCTCGTCCCGGTCACCGGCTTTGGCGAGACTGCGCCGGCCACAGGCGACCACCGTATCGGCGCCGAGCACCAGGCAACCGGTGTGGCGTCCGGCCACGGCCCGGGCCTTGTCAACCGCCAGACGCAGGGCCAGCTGGCGCGGCAACTCCGCGCCCACCGGCCGCTCGTCCACCTCGGCGGGATCGATCCGCCAGGGCACGATCCCGAGCTGAGCGAGCAGTTCGCGGCGTCGCGGCGAGGCGGAAGCGAGCACGAGCGGTAAGGCGCTGGATGGAGACGAAGCCTCGGGGACGGACACCAGGACAGCCGTTATGGCCCTGCCGCCGGCTACTTGAACCGGAAGGTGATACGGCCCTTGGTATTATCGTAGGGGGTCATTTCCACCTGGACCCGGTCGCCGGCCAGCACCCGTATCCGGTTCTTGCGCATCCGACCGGCGGTATGTGCGAGGACTTCGTGATCGAAATTGTCCAGCTTGACCCGGAACATGGCGTTCGGAAGCAGTTCCGTGACCACACCGGTCAATTCGATGATGTCGTCCTTCGACATGCGGCTCCTGTTGTCCCATCCTGACGGCTCCCTTTAAATGAACCGCACCGCCGATAGGGTCAAGCCCCTTCCCTGCGGGCGATCCAGGGTGCGCCCTTTCCCCCCTTAAAGGCCACCGATGGTGTTGACCGGGAAATGCTCGGCGATCCGCTGAACCAGCTGATCGCGGACCTGGCGGTAGGCGTCGAGGCGCACCTCCCGGGAGCCTTCAACGATCGTCGGATCGAAGGTTCGCCAGAAGATCGTCTCGCAGGCCATCACCCGGGTCAGTTCGATGGCACGGTGCTGAGCCTCCGGCGAGAGCGAGATGATCTGGTCGAAAGATTCGTCCTCCAGGTCGTCGAACGTTTTCGGGCGGTGGGTGGTGATGTCGATGCCGATCTCATCCATCACCTGGATCACGAACGGGTCGAGTTCGCCCCTGCGCACCCCGGCGGAGTCGACGAAGATCCGCTGACCGTGGCGGCGCTTGAGCAGTGCTTCGGCCATCGGCGAACGCACCGCATTGAAGGTACACGAGAACAGGACAGCCGACGGCAGGTCGCCCATGTCTTGTGCCTACCGCCGAATGTGCAGCACGCAGATCAGGGTAAAGAGCCGCCGCGCGGTATCGGGATCGACGATCGCGTGGTCGGCCAGGCGACAGCGCAGGAGTTCCGCCCCCTCGTTGTGAAGGCCGCGGCGGCCCATGTCGATCGCCTCGATCCGGCTCGGCGTGGCCTCGCGGATCGCTTTGAAGTAGCTGTCGCAAACGAGGAAGTAGTCCTTGACGATCCGCCGGAAGCCGGTGAGCGAGAGGGTGAACCGGGTCAGCGGCCGGTCGTTGCGGTCATTGACGTCGAAGACCAGCCGCTCGCCCTCGACGCCAAGGTGCAGGATGTAAGGCCCGGCCGGCTGGCCGACCAGGCTGAAGCGGTTGTCCTGAATGAGGTCATAGAGGGCCGTGCGCCGCTCGTTCTCGACCTGCGGGCTGAACCGGACTCGCGCCGGCTCCTCCAGAACGACCCGGGCGATCCGCTCGTTGCCGTGGGCCGCCGATTCGTCCACAACCGCTCAGCGCCGTCGCGGCCGGTTCAGGCGTACCGCCACCGACCGGGCATGGGCATCGAGGCCTTCAGCCTCGGCGATTGCCACGGCGGCCGGACCGACCGCCGCCAGCGAGCCGGTATCGCAGCCGATCAGAGTCGTCCGTTTCATGAAGTCGAGCACACCAAGGCCGGAGGAAAACCGGGCGCTGCGATCCGTCGGCAGGACATGATTGGGGCCGGCCACGTAATCTCCGATCGCTTCGGGGGTCAGGTGGCCGAGAAAGATCGCCCCGGCATGACGGACCTGCGCGGCAAGGGCGTCGGCATCGGCCACCGCCAGCTGCAGGTGCTCCGGCGCAAACCGGTCGACCAGCGCCGGCGCGTGGCCAAGATCGGCGACGACGATGATGCAGCCGTGCGTCCGCCAGCTGGCCTCAGCGATCGACCGGCGCGGCAGGGTCGAAAGCTGCGCCTCCACGGCGCCGGCGACGGCGTCGGCGAAGCCGGCATCATCCGTGATCAGCACCGACTGGGCGGCGGCGTCATGCTCGGCCTGGGCCAAAAGGTCGATGGCGATCCACGACGGATCGGCCCCGGCATCGGCGACGATCAACACCTCCGAGGGACCGGCGATCATGTCGATCCCGACGGTGCCGAACACTTGGCGCTTGGCCTCGGCGACGTACGCATTGCCCGGACCAACGATGACGTCGACCGGACGGACGGAGGCCGTTCCATAGGCGAGCGCGGCAATCGCCTGGGCGCCACCGATGCGGAAGATCTCGTCAACCCCGGCGAGCCGGGCTGCGGCGAGGACCAGCGGGTTGAGGGCACCCCCGGGTGCCGGGACGGCCATCACCAGCCGCCCGACCCCGGCGACCTTCGCCGGGATCGCGTTCATCAGCACCGACGAGGGATAGGCAGCGGTGCCGCCGGGTACGTAAAGCCCGGCCGACTCCACTGGCGTCCAGCGCCAGCCGAGCCGCACCCCGGTCTCATCGGTCCAGCTCCGGTCCTGGGGCCGCTGGCCCGTGTGGAACGCCTCGATCCGCCGCGCCGCGAGCGCAAGCGCCGTCACCACCTCCGGATCGCAGCCACCCACCGCCTCATCGACTGCCACCGGGTCGATCCGGAGCGTCTGCGGGGTCAGGTCGAGGCGGTCGAACCGGCGTGTATACTCGATCACCGCGGTATCGCCGCGTTCGGCGATATCGGCGAGGATCGCGGAAACAACGCGGCTCACATCGGCTTCGGCGGCGCGCCGGGCCATCAGGACCGCCTCAAGCCGCTCGGAGAAATCCGCTCTGGCCGTGTCAAGCCGCGCGACCACCGATCACCTCCCGGACCTGCTCGACCCAACGGCTGATCTCCGCCGGCCGGGTCTTCCAGGCGGTGCGGTTAACCGCCAGACGGGACGAAACCTCGGCGATCGTCTCCACCTCGACCAGACCATTGGCGCGCAAGGTCGAACCCGACGAAACAAGGTCGACGATCCGGTCGCAAAGACCCAGGGCCGGGGCCAGCTCGACCGCGCCCGACAGCCGGATGCATTCGGCGTGGACCCCACGCGCGGCAAAATGCCGGCCGCTCAGCTGCGGATACTTGGTGGCGACCCGCACATGGCTCCACGCCGCCGGGTCATCGCCGGCGCTGAGACCGGCGGGCTCGGCAACGGCCATCCGGCAACGGCCGATGCCGAGATCAACGGGGGCGTAGACGTCGGGGTAGTCGAATTCCAGCAGCACGTCGGAGCCGACCACCCCCAGATGCGCAGCCCCGAAGGCCACGAACGTCGCCACGTCGAAGCTGCGCACCCGGATGATGTCAAGGCCGTCGACGCTGGTGGCAAAGCGCAGCGCCCGGCTGTCCGGATCGTCGAACGCCGGTTCCGGTTCGATCCCGATCGCGGTCAGCAGCGGCCGCAGCTCGTCCAAAATCCGGCCCTTGGGGACCGCGAGAACCAGCGTCTCGCTCAAGCCCGTCATTCCTCTCCCCATCGCCATTGGCCTCTCCCCATCGCCATTGGCCTCTCCCCATCGCCATTGGCCTCTCCCCATCGCCATTGGCGGTCGATTTGCGCCCCTTCGCCGCGCTGCGGCTAGCAGTCCGACGGTCATCAACCAGCGGTATACGGCCCCCGTTCCGCAGTCAGCCCTTCAGGCGCTCGATCTCGGCGCCGCAGCCGGCCAGCTTCTCCTCCAGGCGCTCATAGCCACGGTCGAGATGATAAACGCGGTTGACGATGGTGTCGCCCTCAGCGGCAAGCCCGGCCAGGACCAGCGAGACCGAGGCCCGGAGATCGGTCGCCATGACCGGCGCGCCGGACAGCCGCGGCACGCCGCGGACGATCGCTGAGGCGCCGTGGACGTTGATATCGGCGCCCATCCGGCACAGCTCCGGGACGTGCATGAACCGGTTCTCGAACACCGTCTCGGTGACCATCGCCGCGCCGTGCGCCACCGTCATCATCGCCATAATCTGCGCCTGCATGTCGGTGGGAAAGCCGGGGAACGGCTCGGTCATCACGTCGACCCCGCGCACCGGACCGTTGCGGCGGGCAACCCGCACTCCGGCGCCGTTGACCCGCAGTTCGCCGCCGGCCGCGGTCAGCACGTCGGCGACCGCTTCCATCGCCTCAGGCCGGGCCCCATCGAGGAAGATCTCGCCGCCGGTGATCACCGCCGCGACCGCATAGGTGCCCGCCTCGATCCGGTCCGGAACGACGGCGTGGGTGGTTCCGTGCAGACGGCCGACGCCGCGGATCCGGAGCTTGTCCGAACCGATCCCGTCGATCTCCGCCCCCATCGCCACCAGGCAGCGGGCGAGATCGGCCACCTCCGGCTCCCGGGCGGCGTTGGCCAGCACCGTTTCGCCGCGGGCAAGGCAAGCGGCCATCAGCACGTTCTCCGTGCCGCCCACGGTCACGCTCGGGAACACGATCGTCGCGCCGGTCAGGCCGTCCGGGGCACTGGCTTCCACATAGCCTTCGGCGAGCTCGATGGTCGCGCCCAGCTGGGACAGCGCCTTGAGATGCAGGTCGATGGGCCGGGTGCCGATGGCGCAGCCGCCAGGCAGCGAGACCCGGGCGTGGCCGGTGCGGGCGAGCAGCGGCCCGAGGACCAGCACCGAGGCCCGCATCTTCCGCACCAGGTCATAGGGTGCGGTGACGTCGACCAGGTCCCGGGCGGCCAGTTCGGCGCACTTGCGGCCGTCCGCCGCGGAAACGGTCACGTCGACGCCGAGTTCGCCGAGCAGATGGGCCATCGTCGCGATATCAACCAGCCGCGGCAGGTTGAGCAGCGTCAGCCGCTCGTCGGTCAGCAGGCTCGCCGCCATCAGCGGCAGCGCGGCGTTCTTGGCGCCGGCAATAACGATCCTTCCTTTCAGGGGTGAGCCGCCGCGAATGCGAATCCGGTCCATGGATACTCCCGATGATCTTGCTGTTGGCCGGAGCGGGCAGCCGGCAGTGGGTGCAACCGACGGCTTAGCGCTGGCGGCCTTGAGGGTGGTCCGGCCCCTCTCCGCGGGCTGGACGATCCGGGGATGGCGCGCTCTCGCCGGCCGACCGCGCGCGACCTTGCGCCTTGCGCCGGGCAAGATTGGCGCGCAGCGCGGCTGCCAGCCGGTGCTGACGCGCCTCCCGCTCGGGCGCGCGGGGCGAGGAGTCTGGCGGAGGCGGGTTGGTCCGATCGGTCATCGGAGTGCGACAGTGCCGGGGCTCGGGCGCACGGTCAAGGTGGCCTTGCCTCCCGGCGGCACCCGTGGCATGGTGCCGCGTCGATCGAGAACCTCCCGGCCGCCGTAGCTCAGGGGTAGAGCACACCCTTGGTAAGGGTGGGGTCGAGTGTTCAATTCACTCCGGCGGCACCATCTATCTTATTGAAATGGCCACCTGCTTTTCCGAGCGACGCCGGCTTCCCGGTTGGGCGGGATGCAGCCGCGAAGCGGAAGCGGAGATGACGCGGCGGGTGCGCGGCGCCGCCGGCCGGTCTGAACCGAACACCGCAGTTTTTTTGTTCGGACTCCGCGGCCGTACCGGCAAGCAACAAAAGGCGAGAAAGCCGGACCGGCGCGCGTCTTGCCGCC
>CAYVUM010000037.1:0-30634 GCA_964454795.1 uncultured Rhodospirillaceae bacterium | reverse complement strand
GGTGGATCGGATCCTTCGCCTGGTTCCCAAGCGGATGATCGGTCGATCCACTCAACGATTGATCGTGTGGTTCGATTCATCTGACGGATGGGTCCCATCCGTCAGCATTGAACCACCGGGAGCCTGTCTGGGACTTGGGAAGGGGCGGGTGGGAGGATGTGTGGTTCGTCCGGCTCGACCGCAGCGGATGCCCCTCCGGCACCCGCCCCTCCAGACCGACATCGCTGAACACGCTGCCAGACCGAACCTCGACACCGCGCATCGATACCTCCTGCCCGTACAGGTCGTCTCGAATCACGCCATGAAATCAAAATCGAGCCCATCTCCGCAGCCTGTTAAGATCGTTTGGGCAGGTCCCGCACATTTTCAGGTGCCATTCGAAGATTGCTGTGCCCCCTTGCACTCTCGACCGCTCCGGAAACAGCCCCGGCATCCGGCGGGGCCGAGGGCGGCCGGAAAGTTGACGCGCAGCGGCGCGCGCGGGCTATCGCACGTCAGCACCTCGCAATCGAGCAGGGCTTTGGTCACACGCCGGGCAGGCCGCGGCGAACGGCCGCGGCACGCGCCGCCAGCTCGACCGGCCAGATCGGCGAGATCGGTGCGGCGGCGCGAGGTGCCGGTGATGAGCAGCGGCTCCATCAGCCTGACGGTTTCGCCCCAGCCGGCCGCCACGATGTCCGGTTCCTTGTCCGCATCGATCCCCTTTCTTCACCAATGATAACGTGGGGTTACGAACTTTTCCGGGGTGGCGGCAGCCTGTTTCCTGTCCGCTCATCTGGCCGCATCGGCTTACGGCCGGGGTCGCTGGCGGAGATCCGGAAATAACGTTGGGAGCGGGCGCCCGCCCGTTGCGAGCGCGACGCATTGCGTCTAGCCTGCCGGGAGATGGACCCCTGCAGGGAGAGGCGGCATGTATGGCACCGGCAAAATCGCTTGGAACGAGCTCAACACCTGGGACGCCGAGGCGGCGAAGGCGTTTTATGGCAAGGCGCTCGGCTGGCACTTTCAGGAAGGCCCGGTAACACCGGAAGGGCGCCCGCCGTACTGGCTTGCCGATCATGACGGTGAACGGGTCGGTGGCGTCTTTACGCTGACCTCGCCTGAACACGACGGCGTGCCTTCCCACTGGCTCGCCTACGTTGCAGTCGACGATATCGCCGTCGCAGTGGCGGGGGTCAAAGCCGCCGGCGGGCGGGTCTATCGCGAGCCGTTCGAGATCCCGCACGTCGGCACGATCGCGGTTGTGGCCGATTCGACCGGCGCCTCCTTCGGCCTGTTCCAGCCGCCGGCGAGCGGTGGCAACGGTTAGGGGATCGGACCCCTCGCCTGGTTCCCAAGCGAACGATCGGTCGATCGACCAAGCTCTTGATCCTGTGGTTCGATACAGCTGACGGAGGGGACTCATCCGTCAGCATCGCATCACCAGAGGGGCTCGATCCGGGTCGCAGCGGCGAGCCGGTCCCGGTCGTCAACGCTGAACGCGGCGGCGCGCGGCTGCAGACAATCCGCCGCAGCAACGCCGGTTGCGTGGCGGAGCGCTGCCAACGGACCCTGCCGCCACGCCGTCGCCAGGGCGGCCAGAAACGCATCGCCGGCGCCGGTGGGGTTGACCTCGGTGACCAGTGGCGGCGTCGCCTGCCACGCCCCCTCGGCGGTGACAAGGACCGCCCCCGCAGCACCAAGGGAAATGCAGACCACGGCAATGTTCTCGGCGCGCAACTGGCGGGCGGCGGCGAGCGCCGCCGACGGATCGCTGACCGGGGTGCCGAGCAGGCCGGCGGCCTCGTCCCCGTTGATCCGGATGGCGAAGGGCCGGGCGTCGACAGCTTCGATCAGGGGCTCACCATGGGTGTCGATCCACACCGGCAACGCAGCCGCGCCGCTTGCCGACCCCGGCCGCCGGGCCGCGGCGATCAGGTCGGCGAAGCCGCCGCGGGCGATTCCGGGAGGCAGGCTGCCGCTGATGCAGACCAGATCCGCACCCACCGCCGCCTCCGCAACGTCGTGAACGAGGCCGTCCCAGGCTTCGTCGCTGACCGCCGGTCCCGGCTCGTTGACGACCGTCGAGCCCGATCCGTCGGTGACGATCAGGCATACCCGGGTCTCGCCGGCGATCCACGTCCAGCGCGCCGGGAGCCCCTCCGCGGCCGCCAGATCCGCGGCCAGCCGGCCAAGATGGCCGGCGAGCATGCCGGCACAGACCGGCCGGTGGCCGAGGCGGGCAGCCACCCGGGCCACATTCACCCCCTTTCCGCCACAGACGACCGAACTGGCCGCGGCGCGGAACACCCCGCCGATGGCAAAGCCGGGCACGGTGAGCGTGCGGTCGACCGCCACGTTCGGGGTGACGCAGAGCACCCGGAGCGCTGCACCGGCCGTCATCTGGCCGCGCCCGCGTGCCGCGAACCTGCGGCGATCCGGCATCCGGCCCGCGGCAACGGGACGATCACAGGAATTCGGCGAGGCCGTCCAGCAAAGGCCCCAGGTGCGCCTCGTAGCGCTTCCAGCGTCCGACGGACGTGGCGTAAACCGGCCGGCGCACCTGTTGCATACTCGCCGTCAGCACCACCCGTTTGTTTTCGTGGAAGCTGAGGCAGCGCTCATCCCACGGCAGCCCGACCGCGTCGATCAGCCGGCGGATCACCGGCTCGGGATCGGCGACCAGGTCTTCATAACCGACATCCACAATGCGCAGCCCCAGCCCGGCTGACCAGTGGCGCATCAGCCGCCGATACTCCCGGTAGTAAGCCGCCAGTCGCTCCAGGTCGAAGCAGAAGGACAGGCTTGCGCGGAAATCCTGGAAGAAGCAGGACAAGCAGGTGTCCACCGGGTCGCGAACGCAATGAATGATCGTGGCCTGCGGATACAGCAGCGAGATCAGACCCAGGTGGTGGAAGTTTTCCGGCATCTTGTCGCTGATCCGCGCGGCCGGCGCCGTCAGGGAGCGGAGGGTGTCGAGGTGCCCCGCGGCAATGGTGTCGAGGGCGTCCGCGCCCGCATCGATCAGGCACTGGGGATAGGTCGCCTGGCTGCCGAGCGTCGTTGGAAGCGAGCGGCTCAGCCGGCCGATATGCGGGAGCTCGCCGGCGCCGGCGGCCAGCGGATGGCTGTCGAGGATCTGTTCCACGAGGCTGGTCCCGGAGCGCGGCATGCCGACGATGAACACCGGGAGCGGCGTGGTCTGCCTCGATCGCGGCAAAGCTGCGAAGCGCTCGGGCGAGAACAGCTCGATCATCTCGGTGGTGCGTGCCTGCAGTTCGGTGGCATCGAACCGGGTGGTGCTGGCCCGGTAACGGTTGGCCGCAGCGTAGGCCGCGAAGGCGAGATCGGCGTTGCCGAGATCGTCGTGAAGCCTGCCAAGCTGGTACTGCAGCTTGGCGCGGTCGTACGGATCGAACTGGCGGGCCACGGCCTCGGTGAGGGCCGAGATGCCCTCCTCGCTGCGCCCGAGATCGGCACAGATTGCCGCATAGTAGGCCCAACTGTCGGACTGCGCCCCGGGCGTGGCCACAGCCGCGCGCAGCTTGGTGTAAGCCCCTGGCAAATCGCCCCGGAACGCCAGCAACCGACCTTCGATGGCGAGGCAGGCGGCACTGCCGGGGTCGGTTACGGCGAGGGTCTCAAGGTGCGTTTCGGCCTCGTCGGCGCGCCCGAGGGTCAGGAGCGCGCGGCACGCCATCTGGCGTGGTTCGGGCGCGTCCGGCGAGATCGCCATGGCTTTCTGAAAGTGTTCGAGGGCGCGGTCATCGTGTCCGAGGGTGCCGTAAAAGACGCCGAGGTTGCAATGCACCGACGCCAGCTGCGGCGATGCGGGCAGCCGGCGGATCAGGTCCTGGAGAATCTGCATGACCTCCCGGGTGCGGCCGAGCCGGAAGAGCACGAGGGCGTAGTTCTCGACGTCGTCCACGGAGTCCGGTCGCAGCCGGACGACCTCCCGGAAAGGCGCCAGCGCGTCTCCATAGGCGCCGCGGAGGACGTGGGCCGAGCCGAGCTTGCTCAGAATGTCCGGATTGCGTCCGCCGCGGCGGAGAGCCTGTTCGTAGTGGCTGACAGCGGCGTTCGGATCGCCGCTCTGCATCAGCTGATCGGCGCGCCTTGCGTGCGCCTGGGTGAGCTTTGCGACGGCATCGGGGAGCACCCGCGGATGAACCCCCTCGCCGCCTGCAGCGAGCTGATCCAGGGCCTGCGTCAGTGTCGCGATGGCATCCGTGAACCGGCCGAGATCCAGGTGTGCCGACGCGAGGTTCACCAGGTAACCCGCGTTGTCGGGAGCGAGATCAACAGCCCGCGCAAAGCAGCGTGCCGCTCGCGCCGGCCGGCGCTGCCGGCCATAAACGCAGCCGAGGAGATGCCACGCCCTGGCGTCCTCGCGATCGGCCCTGGTCAGCAGCCGGCACGTTGCCGCGGTCCGGCCGAGATCACCGCTCTGGAATGCCGCGACGGCATCGCGCAACGCCGCTTCGCGGTCGCCGCCGCTGGCCACAGTCAGCGCCGGTTCGGAACCGGTGATGGTGCCGCCCGTCGTCTCTGCCATCGGATCCCTCCCCGCCGTCGGTCGCCGGCCACGGCGTCAACGCCGCGGACTTTGCCGGGTTTGCTGCCGGGGTGCAACCACGGCCTCCGCGCCGCAGTGTCGCGTTGCGCGCGTGCCGGCCCCGGCCTAAGGTTCGCACGCAGGCGCACGGAACGGAGAGTGAGCGGAGGATGAGCGGATCCGTCGAGGCACGGCTGAAGGCGCTGGCCATCGATCTGCCGGATCCGCCGGCCGCCGTGGGTGCCTACGTGCCGTATGTCATCACCGGCCATCTGGTTTTCGTCTCCGGACAGCTGCCAGTAGAGGCCGGCGAACTCGCCTTTCGCGGTCAGGTCGGCGTCGATCTCGACCTGGATGCCGGATACCGGGCCGCCCGGCTGTGCGCCATCAATCTGCTTGCCCAGCTCCGTGCAGCTTGTGGCGGCGACCTGGTCCGAATCCGCCGTATCGTCAGGGTCGGTGGCTTCGTGGCCTCAGGTCCGTCTTTCTCCGATCATCCGAAGGTGATCAACGGGGCGTCCGATCTTCTGTTCGAAGTGTTCGGGGAGGCCGGCCGCCATGCCCGCTTCGCCGTCGGCGCACCGTCGCTGCCGCTGGGGGCTGCCGTCGAAATCGACGCGGTGGCCGAAATCGGCTGACCGCTCCGGAAGGGACCGCCGCCGGAAGCCGGCGGCATCGCCGGGCCGGGCCGCAGCCCGGGCCGGTCCCGGCCGCGACGACGGGCGCCGGCAGCACGACAGGTTTCGGCGCGGGGCGCGCGCCCCGTTCCACTTTCGCAGAGCCGGTTCCCACAACCGTTTGATTAGCCGGTTTTCCGGTTGTTTTGCCCGTTGCAGACAGCTATTGCTGACGACGGATCTGGCAAGCCGCGTCCCGGACCCCTGTCCGGGGGAAGACGGCAGAGCAGGCAAGGTGGAAACGTGCTGGCCAACCCAACCAGCGTTCCGTCCCCGCGCCGACGCGGCGGGACAGCCATGGCGGCGGCGTCCCAGTCTCCGACCCGTGCGCACCGGCGCACGTCTATCCCTGGTGGTTCGATGCCGACGGAGCAAGCCCGTCCGTCGGCTCAATCGAACGACCAGATCAGCGGCTTGGTGGATCGACCGCTGCTTCGGTTGGGAACCAGGCGAAGGAGCCGGTCCACGCGGTTTCTGAGCCGATCCCCCAGGTCCGACCGGCATCGGCGGTGCCAGCCGGTCAACACAGCCGAGCACAACCCAAAAACCAGTCCAAGGGAGAACCGTCACCATGTCGATGTTCCGTTGTGCGCGCCGCCTCGCCGGCGCCGTCGCACTGATCGCGGTCGCAACCGCGCTGCAAGCTGGCGGTGCTGCCGCCGCCGAGTCGGTCAGATGGAAGGTCCCGGTCGGCTTTCCGTCGACGCTGCCGGCCCTTGGCGACACCATCCCGTGGGTCGCCGACATGCTGGAAAAGTCCACAGATGGCAATATCCAGTTCCGAATCTATGAACCCGGAAAGATCGTCCCGGCCCTTCAGATCATGGAGGCGGTGAAGGACAAGAAGGTCCAGGCCGGCTACACCTGGATCGGCTACGACATGGGCAAGATCCCGGCGCTGCCCCTGCTCGCTGCGGTGCCCTTCGGGATGGAGCCCTGGGAATACATCGCCTGGTGGTACCACAGCGGTGGATCCCAACTCGCCGAAGAGCTCTACAGTCCGCACAACGTCCATCCGGTGCTGTGCGGAATCATCGGACCCGAGACCGCCGGCTGGTTCCGAAAAGAGATCACCTCTCTCGAGCAGATCGAAGGCCTGAAAATCCGCTTTGCCGGTATCGGCGGTAAGGTTCTTCAGAAGGCGGGAGCCTCGGTCACTCTGATTCCCGGCGCGGAAATCTATCAGGCTTTGGAAAAGGGTGCCATTGACGCCAGCGAATTTTCCCTGCCCGAAGTCGACCAGCAGTTGGGCTTCCACCAAGTCGCCAAGAACAACTATTTTCCTGGCTGGCATCAGACCTTCACCACGATGCATCTGATTGTCAACAAGGAGATTTGGAACGAGCTGGAAGACGTCAACAAAAACATGATCAACATGGCCTGCATGGCTGGTGTTACCTTCGCGCTCTCCAAGTCAGAAGCGAACCAGGGACCTGTACTTGCCGGCTTCGACGAGAAGGGTGTCACCCCACGCAAACTCTCGGACGAAATCCTCACCGAGCTTTACAAGCTGACTGAGGAAGTCCTTGAAGAAGAAGCCGCAAAAGACGAAATGTTCGCTAAAATCCTCGCTTCACAGCGCGAATTCCGAGAAGACTATCGCTTGTGGAAAAGCTTCGGCTATCTGCCGCGGGATTTCGAGGAAAAGGTCAATTCTGCCGAATGATCCAAGCCGATCGGTGTCATTAGGCAGCGTATGATGATTTGCGCAGGCGGAGTTCTAGAATGAGCCAGTCTCCCCAACCGAATGGTGGGGATGTGCGGGTCGACATCGACAAGCTGCTTCATCGCGCCGAGTTTCCAAAAACGAGGATCTCTCGCGTCCTTGACGGGTTCGTCAAGGGCGTGGGAGATATCGTTTCCTGGCTATGGGTCGTTCTCGTCCTGGTGATCGTTGTCAATGTTGTCCTCCGGTACGTCTTTGGCCGAGGCCTGATCGAGCTTGAAGAAGCCCAATGGCACATTTATGCGATCGGTTGGCTTGTTGGTCTTTCCTACTGCGTCGTGAATGACAGCCATATTCGTATCGATATCCTCCATGAGCGCTTTTCGCTCCGGACCAAAGCCTGGATCGATTTTATTGGTATTCTGTTCTTTCTGATCCCCTACACGCTGGTTGTTCTTCGTTATACGCCCGAATGGATTGAATATTCGTTCCGAACGGATGAAATTTCCGACGCGCCGGGAGGCTTGGCGTATCGCTGGGCGATTAAGTCGGCACTGTTTATCGGCTATGCGCTGCTTTTGATTGCTGCTATCTCCCGAATGCTTCGTGCCGCAAGCCTGATCTTCGGACGATCCGCGACTCGTTAGGGATAAGAATCACATGGAAATAAATGAATTCCTGGCGATCCTGATGTTCGTTTCGTTCATCGGGCTGCTGTTCGTCGGCTTTCCCGTGGCCTGGACGCTCGGCGGGATCGCGATCGTGTTCGCTGCGATTTCTATTTTTTTCGATACCTACCTCGACACGTTTATCGGCATTGACTGGCCCTACGTTTCGCTGATTGTCGACGATCTTTGGAACGCCATGCAGAACTGGGTGCTGGTCGCGCTGCCCATGTTCATCTTCATGGGCCTGATGCTCGACCGCTCGGGCATCGCTGAGCAGATGATGGAGAGTTTCACCAAGGTTTTCGGACGGATGCGCGGCGGACTGGCGGTTACGATCACCCTGATCGGCATCCTGCTTGCGGCGTCCACTGGCATCATCGGCGCCTCGGTGGTGCTGTTGACCCTGCTTGGCCTGCCGATCATGCTCAGAAACAATTACCAGAAAGAACTGGCGGTCGGCACGATCTGCTCGGCCGGGACGCTCGGCATCCTGATCCCGCCTTCGATCATGCTGGTGATCATGGCTGACCGGTTGGCGATGTCCGTCGGCGACCTGTTTCTCGGCGCGGTGTTTCCGGGCCTCCTGCTTGGCCTCCTCTACATTTCCTACATTGTCGCCATCTCCGCGTTGAACCCGCGGGTCGCGCCGCTGCCCCGCGATCTGGAGCCGGTGACCCCCGCCGTCCTGGCAGGCGTCATGCGCGCGGCCCTGCCTCCGGCGCTGCTGATCCTCGCCGTCCTCGGCTCGATCTTTCTTGGCATCGCCACCCCCACTGAGGCTTCGGGGGTCGGTGCGTTCGGGGCGACCCTGCTCGCTGCCTGGAACCGCCGGCTGAAAGTCTCGGTCCTCCGGGAAACGGTTCAGCAGACCACCAGCACCACCGCGTTCATCTTCGGCATCTTCGTCGGCGCCAGCGCCTTTGCCCTGGTCCTCCGCGGTCTCGGCGGCGATGAGCTGATCGAACAAGCGATTCTCGGCCTCGACCTGGGCCCCCACGGCACGATCATCTTCATCATGTTCATCGTCTTCCTGCTCGGATTCGTGCTCGACTGGATCCAGATCGTGCTGATCGTCCTGACCCTGGTCGCGCCGGTCGTGAAGAGCTTCGCCGTCGATTTCGGGATGACCGAAAACGAGACGCTGGTCTGGTTCACTGTGCTGTTCGCGGTCTGCCTGCAGACCTCGTTCCTGTCGCCGCCGGTGGGCTTCGCCCTGTTCTATCTGAAGGGGGTTGCGCCTCCGGAGATCACCGTCAGTCACATTTACCGGGGGATCGTCCCGTTTGTGCTGATCCAGCTTGCCGGCCTGGTGATCGTCTATCTGATGCCGCAGATTGTCATTTGGCTGCCCCATCAGGCCTACTCCCAGTAGCTGCAGCGGCGGTCCGGAGGGGTTGACGATGGCAAAACGCGACAAGGTGGTCTCGGCCGACGATGCGGTCGCGCTGATCCGCGACGGCGACACTCTCGCCAATACCGGCTTCATCGGCTCCGGTGCGCCAGAGGGGTTACTGATCGCTCTGGAGCAGCGCTTTCTGAACACGGGCAGCCCGCGCGACCTGACCCTGGTGTTTGCCGCCGGTCAGGGCGACCGGATCGACCGCGGGCTCAACCGCCTTGGCCACGAAGGCCTGCTCAAGCGGGTCATCGGCGGCCACTGGGGCCTGATTCCCCGGATCGCCGAGCTGGCACTGGCCGAGAAGATCGAGGCCTACAACCTGCCCCAGGGGGTCATTTCCCACCTCTTTCGTGACATTGCCGCCGGCCGCCCCGGAACGGTCACCCGGGTCGGCCTGAAGACATTCGTGGACCCGCGGCTGGAAGGCGGGCGCATCAATGCCCGGACCACCGAGGACATCGTTGAGATCATCACGCTCGCCGGCCGCGAATATTTGTTCTATCGGGCGTTGCCGGTCCACGTCGCCTTCCTGCGCGGTACTACCGCCGATCCGGCCGGCAACATCACCATGGAGAAAGAGGCCCTGACCCTCGACGTCCTGGCCATGGCGATGGCGGCGCGCAACTCCGGCGGCGTGGCTGTTGCCCAGGTGGAGCGTCTCGCCGAGTCCGGCTCGCTCCACCCCCGGCAGATCAGGGTTCCCCGGATTCTGGTCGACTGCGTCGTCGTCGCCACGCCCGGTCATCATCATCAGACCTACGCGGTGCCGTACAACCCGGCGTTCTCCGGCGAGGTGCGGGTGCCGCTGTCCACCCTGCCGGCCATGCCGCTCGATGAGCGCAAGATCATCGCCCGCCGCGCCGCGTTTGCGCTGCCGGCCGGCGGCACCGTCAACCTCGGCATCGGCATGCCGGAAGGCGTGGCGTCGGTGGCCGCCGAAGAGGGGGTGCTGAAATACGTAACCCTGACCACCGAACCCGGCACCATCGGCGGGGTGCCGCAATCGGGCCTGAATTTCGGCGCTGCCTTCAATCCGGACGCGATCATCGATCAGAACCAGATGTTCGACTTTTATGATGGCGGCGGCCTGGACATGGCCTGCCTCGGCCTCGCCGAATGCGACGCTGCCGGCAACCTCAACGTCAGCCGGTTCGGCGACCGGCTTGCCGGCGCCGGCGGCTTCATCAACATCAGCCAGAATGCCCGGCGGATCGTTTTCGCCGGCACGTTCACGGCCGATGGACTGGAAGTCGCCATCGAGGACGGCAAGCTTCGCATCGTCCGTGAAGGCAGCGCGCGCAAGTTCGTCAAGGCCGTCAGCCAGGTGAGCTTCAGCGGCGAACTGGCCGCCGAGACCGGCCGGCCGGTCCTGTACGTCACCGAACGGGCGGTGTTCGAACGGACCCCGGCAGGGATGGAGCTGGTCGAGGTGGCCCCAGGTATCGACATCGACCGGGATATCCTCGCCCACATGGAGTTCACGCCGGTGATCGGGGCAGTGCGCTTCATGAACGCGCGGATCTTCGCCGACCAACCGATGGGGCTGGAGGCCGATCTGCTCGGCGAACGGCCGCTCTCCGACCGCATCAGCTATGATGCCAGCCGCAATCTGTTGTTCCTCAATTTCGAGAGTGTGAAGGTCAAAACCATCGATGACGTCGAAGCCATCCGTGACGCGGTGGAAACACGATGTCAGCAGATCGGCAAGCGAGTCCGGGTCATCGTCAACTACGACGGGGTGCGGATCGACGACAACGTTCTGGATCGCTACGCGGCCATGGTCCGCGATATGGAGGAAAATTACTATGAGACGGTCACCCGTTACACCACCAGCGCTTTCCTGCGGGTGAAACTCGGCAACGCCCTGGAGAAACGGACCGTCTCCCCGCACGTCTTTGAAAGCGAAGCAGAGGCACGAGAGTACCTGGAGAAAAGCGGGACCTGATGGCGATGACGCTGAAGGAATGCTGAAGAAATAGAGCCGGCCACGCCGCCGGAGCGGCGAGGGAGTCCGCCGGGGATACGCTGAAGGCTGCGGAAGAGACGGTCGGCGAAGCGGTCAAGGCGGGCAAGCATGCTGCCAAGGCCGGGATCGAAGCGGCAGAGGAGGCGCTTGAAGGACGCGCTTTCACCGGCGATCAGGAAGCACGGATCATCCTTGCCCGGCAGGAACCCGACGAGACCCTGGCCTCGACGCTCCTCGCAGCGCCGGCGGCGGCGACCTCTGGCATCAGCCCGAGACCAACGGCAAGATCGAGGATCCGGGACAAGCTCAAGCAGGAAGACCGTTGCGGCACGATGGCGTTCGTGGCCGACGTCTCCCGGGATTTCCTTAAGAGCTTTCCTGCCTATGTGACGCAGGCCGAAGTTCAAAAATCCGTATCCGCCGCCGGGCAAAAGCAACAGGCCGAAGCGGAGAAGGGGCCGAAAATCGAGGCGGACGCGGTCGGAGGGGAAGGCGCGAGCCCGGCCGGATCGCTCTGGCGATCCGGCTCAGGGCTGCTCCGTGGCGCCGGCGGCTTCGGCGGCAAAGTCCTGAAGCCGGCGGATATGGCCGGTGAGCTCGGTCAGAACCTCCCGGCTTGGCATCCCCTCGGCATTGAGGGGGCCGGAAAGCGCAATCTGCCGCATGCCCGCCCAGGTGAGCAGGGTTATCCGGGGAGCGGATGGGACCCCCGGGTCGCGCTCCGGCGTATTCGGCGCCCAGTAGGAGAGGCGCTGCGCAATGGCGAGCATCTCGTCGATGATCGCATTGGACCGGGAATCCCCGGTCTCTTCCCAGAAGATGCCATTGCCGCTGCCGTTGATGATCCGCCACCGGCCATCGGCGTACGCAGCGAGATACTCGACCCCCGTGGCGGACGGGTTCTCGTAGACAACTCCCTGAACCTGGTCGGCAAGGCCCGCCACCGGCTCGAAGCCGAGACGGCGCAGATTGGACCAGGTCCATAGCGCCACCCCCGAGCCGGTGTCGGGCAGCGCCAGCACCGCGCCCAGCGCGTTCGCCGCGCCCTCCACATCGCCCCGGCGTTCGGCCTGCTGCGCCCGGCGGAACAGCGTCCAGGGCGGCTCGCTGCCGGAGCGGACCTTAGCGCCGAGGGCGACGATCGCATCCAGGCTGCGCTCTCCGAAGACCATGGAGGCAATCGCATCGGGCTCTTCGGCCGCTGCGCTGATCGCGTCGAACTCGGTGGACAGCTGCGCCGCCGCCGGCAGGGCGACCAGCGCCACAAGCAACCCCGCGGCGAAGGACAGCCCGAGCCTCCTCTGCCGGCGAGCGATCGCCGTCGCCGCCCGGCTCATATCTGCAGCACCGCGCCTTCGAGCCACAGCCGGACGTGCTCGGCGACCTGCTCCCACTCCGGGTCCAGCATCATCGCATGGGCAAAGTCCGGAAAGATCACCGGCTGGACCCCGAACGCCCGGGCGGTCTCGCGAACGGCCGTGCGGGTTATGCAGGTGTCCTTCTCCGCCCCGATCACCAGCACCGGGACGTCGCGCCGGCCGCGCGACGGCGGCAGATCGCGGAACGAGATGTCGAGCATCACCCCGTCCGGTTCCGGCTCGGCCGGTGGCAGCACCCGGAATACCCAGTCATCGGGGGTGTCGTTGCGGAACAGCGCCTTCTTGGCAGCCCGGAAGTTTGCCGCCGCCGGGCCTTGACGCTGCATCCGGGTCAGGTCGCGCAGCATCCCCGGATTGGCGACCGCTGCCGACAGCGTGCTGCCGAGCACGCCGTGGGGCGGCGCCGAGCACATCAGCACTGCCGCCGGAACCGCGGCACCGGTCGCCAGGAGCTTCTGAACGATCATGCCGCCCATCGAGTGGCCGATCAGCACCGGAAACCGCGGCAGCGTTTCGGCAACGGCGAGAACATCGGCGACGTAGTCGGCCAGCCGGGCGCCGTTGAGCCGGTCGCGGCCGCCGCTTTCGCCATGGCCACGAACGCTGAGCGCTTTCGCCTCCCAGCCGTGCCGGGCGAAGTAGGGGAGAAAGAACGGCGCCCACTGCCGTGCCGAGGAAAACGCGCCGTGAACGAACAGCAGCGGCACCGGCCGCGCCTCCCCGGTCGGCCGGCAGCCGATCACCTCGAGATCGAGCCCGTTGTCCATCAGTTCAGCGCCTCTCCGGACACCGCCGCCAATCGCGGCGGGGCGGCCTTGCGGACGCCGTCTCCGAGCGTCTGGGCAAGCCAGCCGATCATCCGCTCGGCGAGGGACGGCCAGTCGTGGTCAAGCATCATCGCATGCGCCATTCCCGGCATCACCTCGGCCGCGGTGCGGTACGTCCTGGCGGTCTCCGCCAGCGCCCCCGGATAGACAAAGGCGTCGTTTTCGGCACCAATGACCAAAACCGGCAGGTCAAGGCCGGAGCGTGACGGCGGCAGGTCCAGTCCCATCATGTCGAGAATCGCCAGCGGCGATTCCATCCCGAATCGCGGCAGCATCTCAAGGACGGTATCATCGGACACGGAATCGGAGAACAATCCCCGCTTGAGCACCTGGAGATCGAGCGCCACCGGGCCAAACGTCTGCATCAGCCACAATTGCCACAGCAGCCGGGGCTGATAGAGGCCCATGTTGATCCAGCTGCCGAGCAGACCGTGCGGCGGTGCCGACGCCAGCAGCACCGCCGCCGGGGCGCGAAACCGGTACAGGCAGGCCTGGACTACCAGGCCGCCCATGGAATGGCCGATCAGCACCGGCGGCGCGGGCAGGCGCTTCGCCACCGCAATCACGTCGTCAGCGTAATCGGCGAGCCGGGTGAGCGCCAGCCGGGCGCCGCCGTCGCTGTGGCCATGGCCGCGCAGGCTGACGGCATGCGCCTCCCAACCAGCGTCAGCGCACGCCTGCAGAAATCCCTGATCCCAAACCCAGGCGCCGCCGAAGGCGCCGTGGACGAACAACAGCGGCGTCGGGCGCACCTCGCCCGCCGGCCGCCGGCTTATCAACTCCAGCTCCATAATCGATCCTGCCGTTGCATCGCGACCGGACGGACCGTAAACCATCCGGGAGAACAACCCAACATTCCGGTCGCCGGCAGGCCGCGTTTGCCAGAAGGACCGGAGCGGCTGCCCCGACCGCCTTGCCGTGGAGACGATCACGACCGACCCGGACGCCCTGCTCCGCCGCCTGTTCGAAGGCGCGCTCGCGGCGATCGACCCGGTCTCGGGCGTCCTCCGCCACCTGCCGCCGCGTCCCCGCGGCCGCACGATCGTGGTCGGGGCCGGCAAGGCGGCGGCGGCGATGGCACGGGCGGTCGAGGACCACTGGGACGCGCCGCTGGAGGGCTTGGTGGTGACCCGGGCCGATTACGCCGTGGCGACAAGGCGCATCGAGGTCATCGCGGTTGTGCCCCCGCTTCCCAGCGCGGCCACCCGGGAGGCTGCGGAGCGCCTGCTCGCCCTCGCGGCCGGTGCCGGTCCCGGCGACCTGCTCCTGGCGCTGATCTCCGGCGGCGGCTCGTCCCTGCTGACCTTGCCGGCACGAGACCTCAGCTTCGCGCA
Source organism: uncultured Rhodospirillaceae bacterium (assembly GCA_964454795.1). GTDB lineage: Bacteria > Pseudomonadota > Alphaproteobacteria > Rhodospirillales > Defluviicoccaceae > CAYVUM01. Next base: position 16,184 of record CAYVUM010000037.1, on the reverse strand, counting down.
GACGGTTGCCGTGGTTGAGGAGTTGCAGCGCTCGGCGGCAAGCCTCGGTGAGATCAACACCGTGCGGCGCCACCTTTCGGCGATCAAGGGCGGCCATCTCGGCCTTGCGGCAACGCCGGCCGAGGTGTTCACCCTGATCGTCTCCGATGTGCCCGGTGATGATCCGACCGTGGTCGGATCCGGTCCGACTGTGCCGGACCCGACGACGCTGGCCGACGCCCGCGCCGTTCTTGACCGCTACAAGATTCCCCGCGACCCGGCCATCGACGCCCATCTCGCCGACGTCCGCAACGAAACACCCAAACCTGGCGATCCCCGCTTCGATCGCAGTTCAACCGTGGTGGTGAGCAGCCCTCGGATGGCCCTGGAGGCGGCGGCCCGCGTTGCCCGGGAGGCGGGTGTAACACCGGTGGTGCTGGGCGATGCCATCCACGGGCATGCCGCCGACATCGCGGCGACCCAGGCCAGCCTGGCCCTGGAAGCGGCCGAGGACCGCAACCCGGTCTCGCCGCCGCGGGTGCTCCTTTCGGGAGGTGAGAGTGCTCTCACCCGGTCCGGAAACCGCCCGCTAACCGCGCCGGGCGGTCGCAATGGCGAGTTCCTGATTGCCCTGGCCCTGGCGCTTGGCGGTCGCGCCGGCATCTACGCCATCGCCTGTGACACGGACGGACTCGACGGCTCCGGCGACAATGCCGGCGCGATCATCCGTCCCGACACCCTGGACCGGGCGCGGAGCCTCAACCTGGATCCGCGGGCGATGCTCGCCGCCAACGCGTCGCGGTCGTTTTTCGCCGCCCTCGATGACCTGGTCATCACCGGGCCGACGCTCACCAACGTCAACGATTTCCGGGCGATCCTGATTGCCTGAGACCGGCCGAACCGCAGAACCGGATCCGACCGTGCGCCATCGCGGACCGGACTCCCGCCCCGCCCTCTGGCGGTCTCTTGCCGCGCTCATGCTCGTCGCGGTGGCGGCGCCCGTCTGTGCACAAAACCAACCGCAGGCGCCGGTGTTCGAGCCCCTGTCCGATCAGGACCTGGTCGCTCCGGTGGAGGCCTGGCGGCAGGCGATGGCCGCGGGCCTGCAGCGCTACCGCGCCGGCGACCTGGACGAGGCCGAGCGGCAGTGGCGGATCGCTGCCGACGTTGCCCGTACGCTCGGGCCCCAGAACCTTCAGCTTTCGGTCAGCCTCGAGAACCTCGGCCGGCTTTATCAGGAGCGGGGCCGGATCTACGAAGCCCGGCCGTTGCTCGAACAAACCCTGGAGATCCGGGAAATCCGGCTGGGCTCGAACAATGGCGAGATCGCTCCGACCCTTAACACCTTAGCTGAGCTCTATGTCGACCTCGGTCGCGAAGCCGAGGCCGCCGAACTGCTGCGCCGGGCGCGGTCGATCGTTGAGCGGCAGGTGGGGCCGATTCATGCCGACGTGGCGACGCTGTTGTCCAGCGAAGGCCTGCTTGCTGAAAAAATGGGCCGGTTCGATGTCGCCGTGGCGTTTCACAGCCGCTCGCTGGCGATCCGCGAGGCTCTCCTTGAACCGGATCACATCGAGGTCGGGGTGGGCCTGTTCTATCTGGCCCAGGCCGTCGACCGGCTCGGGGATCCGGGCCGGGCCCTCGATCTGTACGAGCGTGCGCGGGTGATCTGGGAGGAAAAGCTCGGCGAGCATCCCCAACTTGCCCGGGTGCTGGAGCGGATTGCCGAGCTCAAGGACCTTGCCGGCGAGCCTCGCACGGCGGAAGCGCTCTACCGCCGCGCCGCTGCGATCGCCGAGACGACCCTGGGCAGCGGCCACCCCCAGCTCGCCGCCATCCTCAACCGGTTGGCGCTGCTGCACCACCTCCGTCAGGATTACCGTGAGGCGGAAGACCTTTACCAGCGGGCCCTGGAAATCTGGCGCGCCACCCTCGGCGGTGAGTCACGCCAATATGCCGAGACCCTCGGCAATTATGCCCAGCTGATCCGCGAGACCGGCCGCGGCGACGAAGCCGATGCCGCCGAGGCGAAGGTGCGGGAAATCTATGACCGCCTCGACCCCGATCAACCTTAGGCGATCTTCGCTCCCGAGCACTGCCGCTGCGATTCAGGGCAGAATACAGTCGAAGCCGGCATGGACGGGGGTCAGCGCCGGACAGCGGTCATAGGCAAACCCCCGGAAGCGCGCCTGCCGTCCGGCCGCCTGGCACCGCTCCTCGGCCAGGGCTTCGATCTGCTCGAACGGGGTCCGCAAGCCGCTATAGCAGAAACCCACTTCAGTCAGAGGATCGGGGTCCCGGTTGAACGTGGGACTGGCCCGGTCGAAGGCGTCGGCGCGGTACTCAAAGGGCTCGGTGAACCCGCAGCCGGCAACGATGAGCGCGGCGAGCAGTGGCAGGGCGAAGCGCATGAGCAGTGGTATACCGCCGCAGCCGTCCCGCGCAAATGTCGGACGGCGGGGCGGTCCGATCGGCAGGAGCGCCGGTCAGGCGTCGTCGTCGACGAGTGACATCAGCTCGGCATTGCCGCCGGTCGCCGCGGTGTTGATCGTCAGCGCCCGCTCGGTGGCGAAGCGGTGGAGATAGCGCGGCCCGCCCGCTTTCGGACCGGTCCCGGACAGGCCTTCGCCGCCGAACGGCTGCACCCCGACCACGGCGCCGACGATGTTGCGGTTGACATAGACGTTGCCGACCCGGACCCGCTCAGCGACGGCCCGGGCAAAGCCGTCGACCCGGGTGTGGACCCCGAGGGTCAGGCCATAGCCGCTGCGGTCGACGGCGTCGAGGACCGCGTCCACATGGCTGGCGGCGTAGGGAATGACGTGGAGAATCGGACCGAACACCTCCCGCTCCAGCTGCTCCAGGCGGTCGATCTGGAACGCGCGGGGTGTGAAAAAGGTACCGTGCCCGCAGTCGGCAGTCAGGCTTGCACCGCCCAGCGCAGTGCCTTGGCACTGCATTCGTTCGGCATGGGCGGTGAGCATCGTCAGCGCCTCGTCGTCAATGACCGGGCCCACATCGGTGTCGAGCCGGCCGGGATCACCGACCCGCAGTTCCGCGGTGGCGCCGGTCAGCAGGTCGACGACCCTGGGCGCGATGTCCCGCTGGACGAACAGAACCCGGAGGGCCGAGCAGCGCTGGCCGGCACTGCGGAAGGCCGAGGACACAACGCACTCGACCACCTGCTCGGGAAGCGCCGTGGAGTCGACCAGCATCACGTTCAGGCCGCCCGTCTCGGCGATCAGCGGGACGATCGGCCCGGGCCGTGCGGCGAGTGTCTGGTGAATGCGATGCGCCGCCTCCACCGAACCGGTAAACGCCACCCCGGCGATGCGGGAATCGCCGATAAGCGCGGCGCCGACCGCCCCATCCCCGGGCAGGAGGTTCACCACGTCGGCCGGTACTCCGGCCTCGTGCAGCAGGACCACGGCCCGGGCGGCGATCAGCGGGGTCTGCTCGGCAGGCTTGGCAACCACGGCGTTGCCGGCCGCCAGTGCCGCTGCCACCTGGCCGGTGAAGATCGCCAGCGGAAAGTTCCAGGGGCTGATGCAGACGAACACTCCGCGGCCGCGCAGCGAGAGGCGGTTGCTTTCCCCGGTCGGCCCCGGCAGCACCTCGGGCGTGGCAAACTCTGCGCGGGCCCTGACAGCGTAATAGCGCAGGAAGTCCACCGCCTCGCGCACCTCGGCGACCGCGTCGGGGAGGGTCTTGCCAGCCTCGCGGATGCAGAGCGTCATCAACTCCGGCATCGCCGCCTCCATGGCATCGGCAGCCCGCTCCAGGCAGGCAGCGCGGGTATCGGCCGGGGTGCGCTCCCAGCCGCGGAAGGCGCGCGACGCAGTCGAGACCGCGGCATCCACCGCTGCAGAGTCGGCCTCGAGCACGCAACCCAGCACCTGCCGGCGGTCGGCGGGTGAGCGGGCCTCCCGCTCGCCGTTCACGGTCAGCAGCCGACCGGCGATCAGCGGGGCCGCCTGCCAGGACCGGTCGGCCGCGGTCATGGCGCTGCGGAGGCTGCGCAGGGCGGCCGGATCGGCGAGGTCGATTCCCCGGGAGTTCCGCCGCCCGGCGCCGAACAGCTGCGGCGGCAGAGGAATGCCCGGGTGCGGCTTGACGGACGCCGCGGCGATGCGCTGAACGGGGTCAGCGACGATCTCGGCCACCGGCAGCCGCTCGTCGACGATGCGGTTCACAAACGACGAATTGGCGCCGTTTTCGAGCAGCCGCCGGACCAGGTAGGCGAGCAGATCCTGGTGGTTGCCGACCGGGGCATAGACCCGGCAGCGGATCCCGGCCTCCCTGTCACCGCCGCGGAGGGCGCCATACAGCTCCTCGCCCATGCCGTGGAGCCTTTGGAACTCGAAGTCGCGGCGGTTGCCGGCGAGTTCCAGAACCGTCGCCACCGTGTGGGCATTGTGGGTCGCGAACTGGGGATAGAACATGTCGGGCGCGGCAAGAAGCCGCCGCGCGCAGGCAATGAAGGAGGTGTCCGTCGACGCCTTGCGGGTGAACACCGGATAGCCGGCGAGGCCCTGTTCCTGGGCGTGCTTGATCTCGGCATCCCAGTACGCGCCCTTGACCAGCCGGACGGACAGGCGACGGCCGGTGGTTCGTGCCAGGTCGGCGAGCCAGTCGATCACCGCCAGAGCCCGCTTCTGATAGGCCTGGACTGCCAGCCCGAAGCCGCTCCAGCCGTCGAGTCCGGGCTCCCGGCAGACCCGGGCGATCAGGTCCAGGGTCGGCTCCAGCCGATCAGCCTCCTCGGTATCCACGCAGAGGCCGATGCCCTCCCCGGCCGCCCGCCGGGCCAGCTCAATCACCCGCGGCGCCAACTCGTCGTGGATCCGCTGGCGCTGCGCCGGCTCGAACCGCGGATGCAGGGCCGAGAGCTTGATCGAGATCCCCGGCCCATCGAGCGGACCGCGGCCGGCGTTGGCCCGGCCCACAGCGTCGATCGCCGCCAGATAGGCCTGGAAATAGCTTTCGGCGTCCTTCGCGGTGAGCGCCGCCTCGCCGAGCATGTCATAGGAATGGAGGTAGCCGCGGGCCTCGTCGTCCCGGGCCCGTTCCAGCGCTTCGCTGATCGTCTGACCCATGACGAACTGCCGGCCGATGATCCGCATCGCCCGCACCATCGCCTGGCGGATGATCGGCTCACCGGACCGGGAGACCAGCCGTCGCAGGGTCCCCCAGGCGTCCCTGACGGTGGCGTCCTCCAGCCGCACCAGCCGGCCGGTGAGCATCAGCGCCCAGGTGGAGGCGTTGACGAACAGCGATTCCGAGCGGCCGAGATGCTTTTCCCATTGGGCGCCGCCCATCTTGTCGGCGATCAGCTGATCGGCGGTCGCCGCATCGGGAACCCGCAGCAGTGCCTCGGCCAGGCACATCAGCACCACGCCTTCCTGGTTGGACAGGTCATATTCGTGCATCAGCGCGTCGAGCCCGCCGTGGGAGGCGGTCTCAGCGCGAATCGCTTCCACCAGCCGGCTGGCGGTGGCGGTGATCCGCCGCCGGGCCGCGGCGCCGAGGTCGGCCTCGTCAATCAGCCGCTCGACGATCTCGGTCTCATCGGCGGTGTGCGCCGCCTCGATCGCCGCCCGCAGCGGCTCGGGCTCGGGGATATCGCCAACGAAGCTCGCCATGCCGATGCCTCCATCCGCTAAAGTCCGCTCGGATAGTCCACGCTTGAATATGGGAAGATGCAAGTCGGTGCGGCGGGGCCGCGGTGGCCTTGCCAGTGGCGCGAGCTGCGCCCATCCTGGCGGCTCTGGTTACGGAGCGGACCGCCCATGAGCCTGCCCCTCCTCGTCGGCGTTACCGGCGCCACCGGGATCATCTACGCCGTCGAACTGCTGAAGGCCCTCCGGCAGCTGGCCGTGCCGGCTCACCTGATCGTCTCCGAAATGGGCGTGCGCACCCTCGCCCTCGAGACCGATCTCGCCCTGGAGGATCTCCGCGCGCTTGCCGACGCGACCTACAGCAACAGGGACCTGGCCGCCGCGCCGGCGAGCGGATCGTTCCGCACCCGCGGCATGGTCATCGCCCCCTGCTCGGTCAAGAGTCTCTCGGGCATCGCCAACGCCTACACCACCACTCTCCTGGTCCGCGCGGCCGACGTGACCCTGAAGGAACGGCGGCCGCTGGTCCTGCTGTTCCGCGAGACCCCGCTCCATCCCGGCCACCTCCGGCTGCTCAGCCAGGCGGCAGAGGCCGGGGCCGTCATCATGCCGCCGCTGCCCGCCTTCTACACCCGGCCGCAAACGATCGGGGATCTGGTTCGCCACACCGTCGGCCGGGTCCTCGATCAGGTGGGCATCGAGCAGGATCTCGCGGCGCGCTGGACCGGGGCGTAACCGCGGGACGGGGCGGCGACTTTCCAAGGTGACAGCGGCGCCCGCGTTGGCCTACGGTCTGGCCAGCGAAGTATCAGCGCAACGGCCCGTTCCGGATCGAGAACTGAGGAAGCCCGTCATGCCGACCCGCCGCCGATTCCTGGCAGCGACCGCCGCCACTGCCGCGGCCGCCACCTTCGCCCCGACCCGTCATGTGACCGGTCAGCCGGCGCCCGTCAGGATCGGTATCCTGCTGCCATACACCGGTACCTACGCCTCCCTCGGCGAGTCGATCACCGACGGCCTGAAGCTCCGCCTTGCCGAAGCCGGCGAGACGGTTGCCGGCCGGCCGCTGGAGTTCATCCAGCTGGACAGCGAGGCCGCCCCGCCCAAGGCACCACAGAACACCCGGCGGCTCGTTCAGCGCGAGCAGGTGGATATCCTGGTCGGTCCGGTGCACTCAGGCGTGGCGCTGGCCATGGCCAAGGTGCTGCAGGGTCAGACCCGGCCGCTGATGATCATCCCCAACGCCGGCGCCAATCAGATCACCCGGGACTGGTGCGCCCCCAACATCTTCCGGTCGTCGTTCAGCAACTGGCAGACCTCGTGGCCGTGCGGCAAGATCATCGCCGATGACGGCCATAAGACGATGATCACGATCACCTGGAAATACGCGGCCGGCGAACAGCACGCAACCGCGGCGAGCGATCACTTCGAGAGCCTGGGTGGACGGGTTGTTGAACAGATTTACGTGCCGTTCCCGGACGTCGAGTTCCAGGCTCACTTGTCGGAGATTGCCGCCCGTGAGCCCGATGCAGTGTTCAGCTTCTTCTCCGGCGGCGGGGCGGTGAAGTTCGTGCGCGACTACGCCGCGGCCGGCCTGAAAGACCGGATCCCGCTCTACGGCAACGGCTTTCTCACCGACGAAGGGGTGCTGCCGGCTCAGGGTGATGCCGCGGCCGGCATCAGGACATCCATGCACTGGGCGGCGACCCTGGACAACCCCGCCAACGTCCGGTTCAAGCCTGCCTTCAGCAAGGCCACCGGCCGGCCCGCCAACGTCTTTGCCGTTCAGGGCTATGATACCGGAACGATGATCGTCCGCGCCCTGGAAGCGGTCGATGGCGATACCGATGCCATGGATGACATGATCCGGGCGCTGGAAGCCGCCGAGTTCGCGGACAGCCCGCGCGGCACCTGGCGGATGTCGGCGGCGCACAATCCGATCCAGGATTTCTACGCCCGGGAGGTGCGCGGCGGCGAGAACGTCATCCTCGGCGTCTCGGCGGCGGCGCTGAACGATCCGGCGACCGGCTGCACCCTGGTCTGAGCCGCGCCGGCAGCAGCGAAACGGTATCCGACACCGCATGGACCCCGTTCAGATCCTGGTTCAGGTGCTGAACGGGGTGCAGTACGGCTTTCTGCTGTTCCTGGTGGCGAGCGGCCTCACCCTGGTGTTCGGGATCATGGGGGTCGTCAACCTCGCCCATGGCGCCTTCTACATGGTCGGCGCTTATCTCGCCTTCTGGCTTTCGGGTCTGACGGGTCATCTGTTCCTCGGGTTGCTGATCGGCCTGCCGATCGCCGTCGTCCTCGGAGTTGTAATCGAACGCGGCGCGATCGCGTTTCTCTACGACCGCGACCACCTGGATCAGGTGCTGCTTACTTTCGGGCTGATCCTGATTCTCGATGAGGCGCAGCAACTGCTGTTCGGCAGCGATTTCCATGCGGTCACCCCACCCGGCTGGCTTTCCGGATCGCTGCCGCTGACCGAAGGGCAGGACTATCCAGTCTACCGCCTGTTCGTCTCCGCCGTCTGCCTCGTCGTCGCCGCCGGCCTTTCGTTGCTGATCACCCGCACCCGGCTCGGCATGGCGATCCGGGCCGGGGCGACGAACCGGCAGATGGCGGAGATCCTCGGTATCAATGTCCGCCGCCTGTTCACCATCGTCTTTGCCCTGGGGGTTGGCCTCGCCGCCTTCGCAGGCATGGTCGCGGCCCCGGTCAGCTCCGTCTATCCGGGCATGGGGGAGCGGATCCTGATCGTCTCCTTCGTGGTGGTGGTGATCGGTGGCATCGGCTCGGTGCGCGGTGCATTCGTCGCAGCACTGCTGGTGGGACTCGCCGACACCTTCGGCAAAGTCCTGGTGCCCGACATCGCCTCGATGGTCATCTACGCGGTCATGGCGGCGGTTCTGGTCTGGCGGCCCCAGGGACTGTTTGGCCGGCCGGCATGATCCGGATGGGGCGCGGCCGGATGGCGGTGGCGGTGCACGTGGCCGTCGTTGCTGCGCTCGCCATGTTTCCGTGGTTCGGCACTCCCTACGATATCGAGCTGGTGATCCGGCTGATGATCCTGGCGATCCTGGCGGTCAGCCTCGATCTGCTTGTCGGCGTCGCCGGCATGGTCAGTCTCGGTCATGCTGCCTTTTTCGGGGTCGCGGCCTATACGCTGGCGGTCATCAGTCCGGACAGCGGCAACATCGCGATCTGGTGGGCCTTGCCGGCGTGCCTCGCGGTCGCCGCGACCGCTGCCGCTGCGGTCGGCGCCCTGGCAATCCGGACCACCGGCGCTTCGTTCATCATGATCACCCTGGCGTTCGCGCAGATGGGGTTCTATTTCGCCGCCGAGAGCGCGGAGCTGGGTGGAACGGATGGCCTGTTCGTCTGGTCCCGGCCCGACGTGGTCATCGCCGGGCGGAGGCTGTTCGACCTCGACGATTCCCACAGCTTCTATCTGCTCGTACTGGGCTCGCTCGTCGCCGCCTATCTGCTGCTCGCCGCGCTCCGGGCGGCGCCGTTCGGCCGAGTCCTGACGGCGCTGCGCATCGATCCGCGCCGGACCCGGGCACTCGGCTACGATCTCCACCTTTACAGGCTTACCGCGTTTGTCATCGCCGGCACCCTCGCCGGGCTCGCCGGCTTCCTGGAAGCCTGCCACAGCGGCTATGTGAGCCCGGGCCTGCTCGGCTGGCAGCAATCCGGGCTTGCCCTCGTCATCGTCATCCTCGGCGGCGCCGGCAGCCTTTACGGTCCGGTCCTCGCTGCCTTCGTTCTCGGCCTCGCTCGCGACCGGGTCCAGGACCTGACCGAGCACTGGGCACTGGCCCTCGGGGTGTTCGTGGTCGCCCTGGTGTTACTCCTGCCAAAAGGGCTCGCCGGCCTCCTCGGCAGCGGGCGCCGCAGCCGGGGATGACCGGACCAGTGACCGCCCCTGCCGTCCTCGAGACCCGGGATCTCAGCCGGACCTTCGGCGCCCTCGCGGCGGTCGATGAAGTCTCGATGACGATCGCCCCGGGTCAGGTCCACGCAATCATCGGGCCCAATGGCGCCGGCAAGACGACGCTGATTAACCTCCTCTCCGGCGAGCTGGCGCCGAGCGGCGGACGCGTCCTGCTCGACGGCGGCGAGATCACCGGCCTCCCGGCCCACCGCCGCGCCCGGCTGGGTCTTGGCCGGACGTTCCAGCGGACAACGATCTATCCCGAGCTCACGTGTCTGGAAAACGTCTGGCTTGGCGCCCGCACCCGGATCGGCGTTGGGCCACGGTTGTTCCGCTCCGCTGTTGCCGACCGCCTGGTGCGGGAGGCCGCGGCGGCGGCGCTGGCGCTGGTCAGGCTCGACGGACGGGCCGGCGACCGGGCCTCGGACCTCAGCCATGGCGAGCAGCGCCGGGTCGAACTGGCGATGGTCCTTGCCGCCGCCCCGCGGATATTGCTGCTGGACGAGCCTCTGGCGGGGATGGATCGCCAGGAGTCCGACCGTCTCGCCGCGCTGATCCGCGGACTCACGCCGGACCGGACCGTGGTGCTCATCGAGCACGACATGGACGCCGTGTTTGCCACCGCCGACGCTCTCACGGTGATGGTCGCCGGGAAGGTTCTGGAAACCGGCCCGCCAGAGCGGATCCGGGCGAGCGACGCGGTTCAGGCCGCCTACCTCGGGGTCGCGGAGCCGGGTACGCCCCTGCCGGGAGCGGGGCGGTGAGGGGCGATGGCACCGTCACCGCGCCGGTGCTGGAGGTGGCCGGCCTCCACGTCCATTACGGCCGCAGCCATATCCTTCGCGGGATCGACCTGTCGGTTCGGGCCGGCGAGAGCGTGGCGCTGCTCGGCCGCAATGGCATGGGCAAGACAACGACGCTGCGCGCGATCATGGGCCTTGCGCCGGCGACCGGCGGCACGATCCGGGTGCTCGGGAGCCCGACGGCCGGCATGGTCACCCATCAAATCGCCCGGGCCGGGGTCGCGCTGGTTCCCGAAGGCCGGGGCGTGTTCCCCACCCTGACGGTGGTTGAAAACCTGATCATGGCTTCCCGTCCTCCGGCGCCGGGTATCGGCGGCGAGGGCTGGACGCTCGACCGGGTGCTCACGCTGTTCCCCCGGCTTGCCGAACGTCTCGCCAACCGCGGCAACCAGCTCTCCGGCGGCGAACAGCAGATGCTGGCGATTGGCCGGGCGCTGCTGACCAACCCGCAGCTGTTGCTCCTCGATGAGGCGACCGAGGGCCTGGCACCGGCGATCCGCGGCGAAATCTGGACGGTGATCCGGCAGATTCGGGCGGGCGGGATGGCGACCATCGTGGTCGACAAGGACCTGTCGGCCTTGCTTGCCCTTTGCGAGCGCTGCGTCATCCTGGTCAAGGGCGAGGTCGTCTGGGCTGGCGCCAGCGCCGACCTGGAGGCCCGGCCGGACATCCACGTTCGTCATCTCGGCGTTTAGTTGCAGGCCGGGCGGCGGTACGCCAGAATAGCGCACTTGCGAATTGCGCTTGAGGACCGCCGTGAACATTCTGGCCGAGGCCGTCACCCTGAAGTTCCTGATCCTCTACCTGTTCATCGGGTCGGCGCTGTACGTCCATTTCCGGGGGACGGTGCGTCACCGCTTCGCCCGGCAACTGTCCGACCACTCCACCTTCCTGGCGCCGTTCAACGTGTTTATGTACGCGTTCTCGGCGGTGCCCAACAAACCGATCCTGGAGACTGCCGATGTCCCTGAACTGCAGGTTCTCCGGGACAACTGGGAAGTGTTCCGGGATGAAGCGCGGTCGCTGATGACAGAGGGGGAAATCAAAGCCGCCGAGCGCTATGACGACCTCGGCTTCAATTCCTTTTTCCGCCGCGGCTGGAAGCGGTTTTACCTAAAGTGGTATGGAGACGACCTGCCGTCGGCCCAGGAGTTATGCCCGCGGACAACGGCAATTCTCAACCGAGTCCCGCAGGTCAAGGCGGCAATGTTCGCGCTTCTGCCTCCCGGCGGCCGGCTTGTCCAGCACCGCGACCCCTTCGCCGGCTCCCTCCGCTATCACCTCGGGCTGATCACTCCCAATGACGACCGCTGCCGCATCTATGTCGACGGGCAGGCCTACAGCTGGCGGGACGGCGGCGATATCCTGTTTGACGAGACCTACATCCACTGGGCGGTGAACGAGGCCGGGTCCACCCGGGTGATACTGTTCGCCGACATCGAGCGGCCGATGCGCTACCGCTGGGCGGCGGCGGTCAACAGGTTCCTTGCCCGCACCCTCGCTCCGGCCACCGCCACCCGAAATCGGGAGGGGGATGGTGTCGGCTGGGCCAACCGTATTTTCAAGTACCTCTACTGGGTCCGCCTGCAGGGCAAGGCCCTCAAGCGCTACAACCGCCGACTGTATTACGCGGTCAAGTACACGATCGGCATCGCCATCGTCGCGCTGATTTTCGCGTGAGCCCGGCCAACTGACCGCCCGGCGTCAGGGGGTCCTCTAAGCGACGCTGATCACCGGCGGCTCAATGCCACTCGCCCGCAGCTGATCGCACAGCTGGGCGATCTGGCGGTCGAGGATCACCGCATCCGGCGCCTCACAGCGGCCGACCAGCACCGGCTGGGTGTTGGACGCCCGCAGCAGCCACCAGCCGCCGTCCGAACTGACCCGCACCCCGTCGACGTCGTTGACAGCAAGCCCGTTCATGGCGGCGAGGCGGGAACGCACTTCCTCAATCACCGTGAACTTGCGGTCGTCGGCGCACTCAATGCGAAGCTCTGGGGTGTTGAGGACGTGCGGCATGGCGTCGCGCAGCGCGTCAAGACGCTCGCCCGACCGGGCCAGCACCGCCAGCAGCCGCACGGCGGCATAGAGGGCATCATCAAAGCCGTAGTAGCGGTGGGCGAAGAAGATGTGCCCGCTCATCTCACCGGCAATCGGCGCGCCGGTCTCGGCCATCAGCGTCTTGATCAGCGAATGGCCGGTGCGGCTCATCAGCGGCCGGCCGCCCAGCCGGGTGATTTCATCAAAGAACACCTGGCTGGTCTTGACGTCGGCGATGACCGTGGCCCCCGGCACTTCGGCAAGGACGTCCCGCGCCAGGATCAGGAGCAGCTGGTCGCCCCAAAGCACCCGGCCCCGGCTGTCGACCACACCGATCCGGTCGCCGTCACCGTCGAAGGCAATTCCCAGGTCGGCGCCCTCCCGGGCAACCAGCGCTTTCAGCTGCCCGAGGTTCTCCTCAACCGTCGGGTCCGGGTGGTGGCTGGGAAAGCGACCGTCGACCTCGCCGTTGACCACGACATGCCGGCCCGGCAGCCGGTCGCACAGCAACGGCAACACGGCGGCCGCCGCGCCGTTGCCCGGATCCCAGGCCACGGTCAGCGGCGCCTGAGCCGTGATGCCCTCCACCAGGCGGTCGGCGTAAACGTCAGCGACCGGCCGGTCCTCGATCGATCCGGGGCCGCGTTCCCAGTCGCCGCTGGCGGCCAGCGCGCCGAGCTCGCGGATGTCCCGGCCGAAGAACGCCCGTCCGAGCATCGTCATTTTGATACCGTTGTACTCGGGCGGGTTGTGGGAACCGGTGACCATCATCCCACCGTCAGCAGCGAAGTGCTTGGTGGCGAAGTACAGCATCGGGGTCGGGCCGAGGCCGACGCGGATGACCGCAGTTCCGACCGAGACCAGCCCCTCGACCAGCGCCGCCTCCAGGGCCGGCGAGGTGAGCCGGCCGTCGCGACCGACCGCCACCGTGCGCCCGCCGCCGCAGCGCAGGCGCGTGCCGAACGCCGCGCCGAGGGCCCGGACGCCTTCAACCGTCAGCGTGTCGCCGACGATGCCGCGGACGTCGTACTCGCGCAGCACCGACGGATTCAGCGCCACCCCGTCAGCCATTCACGACCACCCGGGCTGCGACCGGCACCCCCATGGCCCGGCCGACGCTCACATAGCGGATGCCCTCCGCCGCCATTTCCAACGGATTGTAGAGGTTGCGGAGATCGATCAGTAGCGGCGTGTTCAAGGTCCTGCGGACCATAGCGGGATCGAGGGCCGCGAACTCCGGCCATTCGGTAATGATCGCCGCCGCATCTGCGCCGGTCATCGCCTCTTCGGCGTCGGCGCACCAGGTCACGCCGCTGATCAGCGCTCTCGCCTGCTCCATTCCTTCGGGATCAAACACCCGCACCTGCGCCCCCGCCCGCTGCAACGCCGGGATGATCACCAGGCTCGGCGCGTCGCGAATGTCGTCGGTCTTGGCCTTGAAGGTCAGCCCGAGAATGGCGATTGTCCGACCCTCGGCGCCGTCGCAGGCGGCGATGATCTTATCGGCCATCTGCCGCTTGCGATCTTCGTTCGCTGCAATCACGGCTTCGACAATGGTCACCGGCGCATCGCAGGCCCGGGCGGTCGCCGCCAGGGCCCGGGTATCCTTGGGAAAGCACGATCCGCCAAAGCCGGGGCCAGGCTGCAGGAACCGGTTGCCGATCCGGGTATCGAGGCCGATGCCGAGGGCAACGTCGAGAACATCGGCGCCGACCCGCTCGCAGAGATTGGAGACCTCGTTGATAAAGGTGACCTTGGTGGCGAGAAAGGCGTTGGCGGCGTACTTGATCAGCTCCGCGGTGGCGCGGCTGGTAAACAGGATTGTCCGGCCGTCTGTATCCAGTGTCTTGTAGACCCGGGCCATGACCTCCCGCGCCCGCTCGCTGTCGGTGCCGACCACCACCCGGTCGGGCTCGAGGAAGTCCTTGACGGCGGCACCCTCGCGCAGAAATTCGGGATTGGAGACCACGTCGAAATCGCCATCGGGGCGGCCGGCGCGCATCACCCGCTCAACCTCGGCGCCTGTTCCGACAGGAACCGTCGATTTGTTGACGATGACGGTATAGCCAGTGATGTTTGCAGCAACCTCCCGGGCTGCTGCATGGACGTGGGTGAGATCTGCGTGGCCGTCGCCGGGACGCGCTGGCGTGCCGACGGCGATGAACACCGCATCGGCGGCCGGGACCGCGTCTTCGATGCGGGTCGAGAAGCTCAGCCGTCGGGCCGCGACGTTATGGGCAACCAGATCTTCGAGACCCTGTTCGTAAATGGGAACCTTGCCGCTGTGCAGCCGCTCGATCTTGCGGACATCCTTGTCAACACAGACCACCGTGTGACCGAAATCAGCAAAACATGTGCCTGACACCAAGCCGACGTAGCCGGTGCCGATCATCGCGATGCGCATTTGCAACCCTCGATTAGGTGGAGGTCAACGGACAGCGGCGACCGGTTCGCGCGGGACGGCGCCCGGGCCCGACAGTTCAGTCAGATACTGCGAGAGGATGGCGCGCACGCTCTCGCCAATGTCCTCACGCTGCAATGCATAGGCGATATTGGCTTCCAGATAGCCGACCTTACTGCCACAATCGAAGCGGCGACCATCGAACCGCAGACCATGGAATGGCACGAGGCCGATGGTCCGGGCCAGGGCGTCGGTCAGCTGAATCTCGCCACCCCGGCCACGGTTCTGATGGGCGAGCACGGTGAAAACGATCGGATCCAGGACGTAGCGGCCGGTGATCGCCAGCCGCGAGGGTGCATCTGCAGGTGCGGGCTTTTCCACCAGTCCCGACGCCCTGACGAGCGGGCCATTCTCCTCGATGCCGTCCAGGATCCCGTACTTATTGGTCTGATCCCCGGGCACTTCTTCGATCGCCACGAGATGCCCGCCACCGACCTCCTCATAGCGGTCGATCAACTGGGCCAGGCAACTGCGCGGACCGAGGATCAAATCATCGGCAAGCAGTACGGCAAACGGCTCATCGCCGCCGATGAAGTTGCGCGCGCACCAGACGGCATGGCCAAGCCCAAGGGGCGTCTGCTGCCGCGTATAGGCGATGTGACCGGGCGGCGGCATCCATTCCCGAATGGACCGCAGCATCTCCTCGTTTCCACGCGCCTCGAGGGTCTGCTGCAACTCGACGCTGTGATCGAAGTGGTCCTCGATCGGCGTCTTGGCGCGGCCGGTCACGAAGATGAACTCACTGATCCCCGCATCCCGCGCCTCTTCCACGGCATACTGAATGAGCGGCTTGTCGACGATCGGCAGCATTTCCTTCGGCATGGCCTTGGTCGCCGGAAGGAAGCGGGTGCCGAGGCCGGCGACCGGGAAAACCGCCTTGCGAACCGGTTTGATCATGGCTCATCCATTCCGTGGAGCGCGACCATGCCGCAACGCCGTCACCGCGGCGTTGACGACAAGACCCGCGCGCTGGCATCCAGGTGGCGTCCTTGTGCCATAGCTGGCCGGAGCCTGCAACCTCGGGTGCCGGCCCACCATCGGCCTGGCCCGCTTAATCGTCGGTGAATACGGCAAAAATACCCCGAAGCCTAAGACTTGGAGCCGGTTAGAACGCGCCTTGCCTCGTTGATCTTGGCGGCCAGCCAGTTGGAGCCGCCGCGATCGGGATGGAGGCTGCGGATCAGCCGATGGTGGGCGTCGCGGATTGCCGCCTGGTCAGCGTCCTCGCGGAGGCCGAGAATGGCAAGCGCCTCCCCCCGGCTCATCGGCCCGCCACCGTCCCTCTGGCCGCTCCCCGGTCCCTGATCCGACCCCGTCGATCCCGCCCCGCCCCCCCAGGATCCGGC
>CAYVUM010000036.1:0-31308 GCA_964454795.1 uncultured Rhodospirillaceae bacterium | reverse complement strand
GGGGGGCCTGCCGGCTCGGCCCGGGCGTCCTAGCCCCCCCGGGGCTCCGGGGGGTCGGGGGTGGCCGGGACGTCCGCGGGCGGTGGCGGAGCGGCGCCGGGAGGTGGTTCGGAGGTGCCCGGCAGCGGCGGAGCCGCGGCGGGCGGCGCCGGCGGGGGCGGCGAGGCAAGCAGGTCCGCCAGATTGTCGGGAAGCCGCGGCGGCGGGTCGGGGCTCGGCGGTGCGGGGGGGCCGGCAGGTGGCGGCGCGGCCGGTTGCGGGGGCTCGAAGTGATCTCCGCTCGGATGCGCGCGCTCCAGGTCCGGCGAGCGGGAGCCGGCGTCGGGCGGCGGCGCGAACGGATCAAACCGGCGGAAGCCTTCCTGCGGCGGCTCGGATCCCGCGCCCCAATACGTCCTCTCCTCACCCGGCAGCGGCGCACCGGCGAAGTCCTGCACTGGCGCGACCGGCCCTTCGGCGCGCAGCGCCGGGTCTTCGATCGCGGTAAAATCGGGCGCCGGCCGGGCCCCGGCGCCGGCAATCTCGACGACCAGCTCATAATCGCCGAGGCGCAGCCGCTGGCCCGGGCGCAGGGTCACGGTGTTATCACGGCCGACCGGATGTTCGTCGTCATCCACGTAGACGCCGTTGCTGCTGGTGTCGGTGAGCCAGTACTGGCCGCCGGCCCCGCGGATGATACAATGATGGCGGGAGACGTGGCGGCTCGGCAACGCCCAGTCGTTATCCGCGTGCCGGCCGATCGTGAGTTCACCCGCCTCGAGGACCCTCACTCTTGCCTCACTGCGCGCCTCCGCCGGCTCGCTGCTGATGGCCAGTCGCAACGCCATGGACGTGGTGGGCTCGCCTTTTCGAGAACAACCGCAGTGCTGGTCAGGGTAGCATAGCTGCCCCCGGGTGCAAGCCAGGTGGTTTCGCCATGATGCCCCGGTGCCGGCCCGCGACCGGGACCAGCCTGGAGGCCGTGCAGGCCGGGCCCGCCCGGGGACCTCACCACCTTGCCGCGCGGCAACTGCAGTGCTACGACCGCGAGGTTGACGGCGGCGGGCTGCGGCCGGGCACCGGGGCGCACCGGCCTCCGCCGCCCACGTCGTCTTTCTGTCCGAGGCTCGGAAAGCCCATGGCGTCACCGGACCTGCTCGATTTCGACAGGCTGCTGCAGCCTTTCGCAGGCGATCCGCCGACCGGGCGGGACCCGCGCCGGGACACCGCGCCCTATCCGGCCTATCAGGAGCTCAGGGACCAGCGCAGCAAGGCCCGTCGGGCGGAACGTGACGCCGAGGCGTTCGATGGCGATGAGGTGCTCGCGGCCGACGCCTCCTCCTCCTGGTCGACGGTCATCGACCGCTGCAAAACGATCCTGACGAGCCAGGGCAAGGACCTGGAGGTCGCCGGCCACCTGACCGAGGCGCTGGTCCGCAAGCACGGCTTTGCCGGCCTTCGCGACGGCCTCAAACTGATTCGCCTGACGATCGAGGCGTTCTGGGAGGATCTCTATCCGCGTGCCGAGGAGGAGAGCGAGGACCGCCTGCAGGCCCGGATCAAGCCGCTTGCCGACCTGAACGGCGAGGATGCCGACGGCACCCTGATCGAACCGTTGCGCAAGGTGCCGCTCACCGCCGGTGATGACCCGGGACCCTTTGCGCTCTGGCAGTATCAGAACGCCACCGAGGTGCGCCGCGATCCGGGTCTGCTCGACCAGATCAAGGCCAGCGCCCGGGCCACGCCGGTTCCGCTCTACAGGGACCTGATCGAGGACCTGGACGCGGCGGTCGCCGAATGGACTGCGCTTGCTGAACGGATGAGCGGTCTGTGCGGCGAGGCAGCGCCGCCGACCTCGCGGGTTCGCAATGTCCTTGACGAAGTCCGCACGGCGCTG
This sequence comes from uncultured Rhodospirillaceae bacterium, assembly GCA_964454795.1. Classification (GTDB taxonomy): domain Bacteria; phylum Pseudomonadota; class Alphaproteobacteria; order Rhodospirillales; family Defluviicoccaceae; genus CAYVUM01. The sequence continues at coordinate 29,432 of CAYVUM010000036.1, read as the reverse complement.
CGCTACCTCACCGAGGACCTGCCGCCGGTGCGGGCGCTGTTCGCCCGCGACGCCGGGACCGCCGATTCGCCCGGCGCGGCGGCCGATGACGGTGCCGCCGGGGGCGAGGCCAGCGCAGCGGCTCCGGGCGTTCCGGTTGCGGTGCCGGCGGGGGCGATCCGCAACCGCGAGGACGCGCTGGCGACGCTTTTGCGGGTGGCGGAGTTCTTCCGGCAGACCGAGCCGCATTCGCCGGTCTCCTACAGCCTCGAGGACCTGGTCCGGCGCGCCCGGTTGCCGTTCCCCGAGCTGCTGAAGGAACTGGTGCCCGATGACGGCGCCCGCCGCGATTTGCTGACCCGCGCTGGGATCGTCCCGCCGCCGGCGGAGGGGGATGGCTATTGACCGCTGCCGCCGTTCCGGGGGGCGGCCGGATGGTTTTCGGGATGCGCCTGAGCCCGGTTTGACGTACTGTTTCAAGCCGTTGGTTGCGGCGGCGCCGTCGGCCGGGACGGGTCTGGCAGTCACTGGAAAGGGCCAGGACGATGAGCGAGAGTGTTCACGACAAACTCCAGCGGGTACGGAAGCCCCGGGTCCACATCAAGTACGACGTGGAGACGGAAGGGGCCGTGGTCGAAAAGGAACTGCCGTTCGTGGTCGGGGTGATGGGGGATTTCTCGGGCGACCCCACCGAACCGCTCAAGCCGATCGGCGATCGCAAATTCATCCAGATCGATCGCGACAATTTCAATGATGTGATGCGGCGGATGAATCCTGGACTGAATCTTCGGGTCGAGAATACGCTCGCCGGCGATGACAGCGAACTGGCGGTGTCGCTCAGGTTCGACTCCATGGATGACTTCGCGCCGGCACGGATCGTCGAGCAGGTCGAACCCCTAAGCAAGTTGCGTGAGACCCGGGACAAGCTCCGCGACCTGATGAGCAAGGTGGACCGCTCAGCCGAATTGGAATCGATGCTGGAAAAGGTGCTGGAGAACAAGGGTGGCGAGCTTGATGGCCTGTCGGGCGCGCTCGGCGTCGAAAAACCCGGGGAGACGAAGTGATGAGCCCGGCCGATAGCGAACCGGGCGCCCAGCCCGCTGCAGCCACCACTGAAGTCAAGGAAATCACCCTCGAAGACGTCATTGCCGCGACCCCGCTTACCGAACCTGACCAAGCCCGGGAACTGGTCAGGACCGCCGTCGAGGAGGCTCTCAAGGGCACGGTCACCTTTGACCGCAATCTGACCGTGACTTTTAACCGGGCAATCGCCGAGATTGACGCGCGGATTTCCAGGCAGCTCGCCGCGATCATGCACCATGACAAATTCCAGAAGCTGGAAGGCTCCTGGCGCGGCCTGCATCATCTGGTTATGAACTCCGAGACCGGCAGCCAGCTCAAGGTCAAGGTCATGAACATGACCAAGCGCGAGCTGTTCAACGACCTGAGCAAGGCGGTTGAGTTCGATCAGAGTAACCTGTTCAAGAAAATCTATGAGTCCGAATTCGGCATGCCCGGCGGCGAGCCGTATGGCGCGCTGATTGGGGATTACGAATTTACCAAGCATCCCGAAGATATTGACCTCCTCGGCAAGGTGTCGAACGCTGCCGCGGCGGCGTTTGCGCCGTTCCTCACGGCGGCCGGGCCGAATCTGCTTGGATTGCAGAGTTTTTCCGAGCTTTCGAAGCCGCGGGACCTGGAAAAGACCTACGAGAGTATTGAATTTGCCAAGTGGCGGTCGTTCCGCGATAGCGAGGATTCGCGCTTCGTCTGTCTGACCATGCCGCGGACTCTGGCCCGACTGCCCTATGGCGCCGCGACCAGGCCCATCGAGGAATTCGGCTACGAGGAAGCACCGCTTGACGACGAGGGCCGCCGGCGGCCCATGCCCCATGATGATTACTGCTGGATGAATTCTGCCTACGTGCTCGGTACGACCCTGACCGCCGCCTTCGCCAAGTATGGCTGGTGCGTGGCGATCCGTGGTGCCGAAGGCGGCGGCAAGGTGGAGAGCCTGCCGAGCGATGTGTTCGTCAGCGACGATGGCGACATGGACCAGAAATGCCCGACCGAAATCGGCATCACCGACCGCCGGGAAGCCGAGCTCGGCAAGTGCGGTTTTCTGCCGCTGTGCCATTACAAAAACACCGACTATGCCGTGTTTTTCGGGGCGCAAACCGCGCAGAAGCCGAAAAAATATGACCGGCCAGAAGCCACCGCCAACGCCGCCATTTCGGCGCGCCTTCCCTACATGATGGCCACCTCCCGCTTTGCCCATTACCTGAAAGTGATGGCCCGGGATAAAATCGGCTCGTTCATGGAGGCGAGCGACTGCGAGGCTTGGCTGAACCGCTGGATCATGAATTACGTCAACTCCAATCCGGGCGCCGGTCAGGAGATGAAAGCCCAGTATCCGCTCGCCGATGCCAAGATCGTGGTCAAGGAAGTGCCCGGCGCCCCTGGCAGCTACAACGCCGTCGCCTATCTCCGGCCATGGCTGCAACTGGAGGAGTTGACCACGTCGATGCGGATGGTCGCGCGGATTCCCAAGCTCGGCTGAACGGGGCGTGACCGGCGAACGGGTCGGGGACGGGCAGGGCGCGGCACCGGGGAACGCCCGGCCAAACGGTCCCGCAGGGTTTTCGCCGCGGGCGGCGGCGCTCGCCGGCGCCCCTGTGCGCGATCGGCTTGTCCGGTTCGCCCAACTGCGGAGCAAACGCCTCGCCAGTCCCCTCGACGGCTTCCTCGCCGAGCCGGATGCGGCGCTGGCGCTGGTGCAGTGGTTCGGCGCCCGCGAGCTTGCGGGGCTTGCCCGCGAGGGTCGCGGGGCGCTGAAAACGGCGATCGACCGCGATGTGGCCTGGATCGACGGGCTGCTCGCCGGGCAGGTGGATGCGATCCTGCACCATCCCCGCTTCCAGAGGCTCGAGGCCTCCTGGCGCGGCATTGCTTATCTGGCCCGACAGGCTGACCCGGACGACGGTGTCGTTGTCAGGCTGATCACCTGGAGCTGGCGGGATTTGGGCCGGGACCTGGAACGGGCCCTGCAGTTCGACCAGAGCCAGCTGTTCAACAAGATTTATAACCAGGAGTTCGGCATGCCCGGCGGCGAGCCGTTTGGCGTGCTGCTCGGCGATTACCAGGTCCAGCACCGGCCAACCACCGATCATCCGAGCGTCGATATCCCGGTGCTGCAGGGGGTGATGCAGGTGGCCGCCGCGGCGTTCACACCGTTCATTGTCGGCTGTACCCCGGCGCTCCTGGGCCTCGAAAGCTTTGCCCAGCTCAGCCGGCCGCTCGACCTCTCGGGGCTGTTCCACGGGGTGGATTACGCCCGCTGGCGCTCACTCCAGCACGCTCCCGATGCGCGGTTCGTGGGGGTCGTTCTGCCGCGGGTGCTGATGCGCCGTCCCTACCGCGATGATGGCACCCGCAACGACGGCTTCCGCTACGAGGAGCAGGTCGCCGGACCCGATCCCCGCCGCTATCTCTGGGGCAGCGCCGTCTACGCCTTCGGGGCCGTGCTGATCCGCGCGTTCCGCCAGAACGGCTGGTTTGCTGATATCCGCGGCGTCCGCAAGATGCCGGCCGACGAGCCGGAAGCGTTCAACGGCGGCCTGATCCCGGATTTGCCCGTGGACAGCTTTCCGACCGATCGCGACGGCCTCGCCACCAAGGCCCCGGTCGAGGTCCGGCTGTCAGAGGCGGCGGAGCGGGAACTGGCCGGGCTCGGGCTGATCCCCGTCTCGGTCTGCCGCAACACCCCGTGGCTGGCCTTCCGCAGCGCCCAGTCGGTGCAGCAGCCCGAGCGCTACGACCGCGAGGCGGCCACGGTCAACGCCCGGCTGTCGGCGATGCTCCAGTATGTCTTCTGCGTCAGCCGCTTCAGCCACTATGTCAAAGTGATCATGCGCGACCGGCTGGGCAGCTTCACCACTGCCGATGAATGCGAACGCCACCTGACCAACTGGCTGCTCAACTACATCACCACCAACATCGACGCATCGTTGTCGGAAAAGGCCCGCTACCCCCTCCAGGACGGCCGGGTCCGGGTGCGCGAACAGCCGGGGAAACCCGGCTCGTACCTGTGCGAGATGTATTTCCGGCCGCATTTCCAGCCGACCGACGTGGTCGCCAACTTCCGCCTCGTCACCGAGCTGGCGGCGGCGGGCAGCGGGTAACGGCGGCGGCGCGGCCGGCCTTGATGCCGGTCGCCCAACAGCGGAGGCATGAGAGAATGACGGGCCCGACCGCCCATGACCTGTTCGAGGCCGGCGACCTCCAAGGGGCGATTGCTGCGGTCACCGCGGAGGTGAAGGCCAGGCCGCTGGCAACGGAACGCCGGGGGTTGCTGGCCGAGCTGCTGAGCTTCGCCGGCGACCTGGAGCGTGCCGACAAGCAGCTTGATGCCATGGTGCGCCAGGACCCGGATTCGGTGGTGGGCGTGGCTCTGTTCCGCCAGGTGATCCGCGCCGACCTGGCCCGCCACCAGATCCATCGCGACGGCCGGCTGCCGGAGTTCGTCGGACCGCCTCCCGGGCATGTCCAGACCCTGTTGCAGGCGGGCGCAGCGATACGTGCCGGCGACGTGGCCGAAGCCAGGCGGCTGGCCCGGGCCGCGGAGGATCAGCGGCCGCGGGTGGCGGTACGGGTTGGGGATGTCGTCTTCGACGATCTGCGTGATCTCGACGACCTCACTGCCGGGGTGTTCGAGGTGCTGACCAGCAACGGCCAAGCCTACTGGATCCCGATCGAGCGGGTTCAGCGGATCGAGTTCCGGGCACCGCAGCGGCCGCGCGACCTGCTCTGGCGGCGGGCCTTGCTGGTTGTCGCCGAGGGTCCGGAGGGCGAGGTGTTCTTCGCCAGTGCCTACGTTCCGCCCGATGGTGCCACCCTGGACGACTCGCTGCGGCTCTGCCGGGCGACGACGTGGGTGGGCGAGGGGGAGGCACCGGTCCGCGGGCTCGGCCAGCGAACCTTCCTTTGCGGTGACCGCGACGTGCCGATTCTCGACCTGACGACAATCGATGTCAGCCGTGCAACAGCGTGAGCCGGCCGCCGTGGCGCGCGTTCCCACCGACCTGCCCCTGGTTCCCTCGCTTCTCGACCGGCTGACCGGCAGCGACACCGACGGCCGGCGGCAGCCGCAGCGCACCCAGACCTTGAGCCAGATCCGCAACGCTTTCCGGCGCGACCTGGAGGACCTGCTCAACAGCTATGAACGCTGCCTGGCGGTGCCGGCCGATCTGGAGGCCCTTGACCGGTCGGTATTCGACTACGGCATTCCCGATCTCACCGACGTGGACCTGTCCTCGGCGCCGCAGCTGGAGCGGTTCCGCAGCCGGCTGGAGGCGGTGATCCGCCGCTTCGATCCGCGTTTCCGCCAAGTGCGGGTGACGATCGAGCGCAATCCCACGGACACCGACCACGCTCTGCGCTTCCGCATCGACGCCGAGGTCCACGTCCACCCGTCGCCGGAGCCGCTGGTCCTTCACTCCTACCTGGAGCCGGCGACCCGGCGGATCAGCATCACCACCGGGGATCGCTGACGTGGACGACGATCTGCTTCCGTATTACAACCGCGAACTGCAGTTCGTGCACGAACTGGCCGCCGAGTTCGCGGCCCTCCATCCCGACGAAGCGGCCGCCCTGCGGATCAGTGCCAACGCCGTCGACGATCCTCACGTCGAGCGGCTGATTCAGGCGTTCGCCCTGCTGTGCGCCCGGATCCGCCACCGCATCGACGACGATTTTCCCGAACTGACCGACGCGGTGCTCGGTCACCTCTATCCCCATTACCTCAACCCGCTGCCGTCGATGGCGATCGTCCAGGCGCGGCCGGCGGCCAGCATGAACGGCTCGTACACCCTCCCGAAACACAGCGAGATCGAGACCGAGCCGGTTCAGCGCACCGCGCTCCGCTATCGCACCGGCTTTCCGCTGACCCTGTGGCCGCTCACCGTCGCCGCCGCGTCCCTCTCCGGCCTGCCCCTGGAGGCGCCGGCCAATCCGGCGGTGGCCCAGGGAACGCGCGCGGCAGAGGCCGTCCTGCGGATTTCGCTGACGCTTCTTGACCAGAACGCCGCGCTCACCGACCTGGCGGACGCCTGGGACCGCGCGCCGTCACGAAATCTGCGGTTGTTCCTGGCCGGCCAGCGCTCGCTGACCTTCCCGCTCTATGAGCGGCTGTTCAATCACACCGTGTCCGTGGCGGTGGCGACCGGGCCCAAGGACCCCGAGCCGGTGATTCTGTCGCCCGAGGTCGTCACGCCGGTCGGCTTCGCGGCCGATGAGGGCCTGCTGCCCTACGGACCGCGGTCGTTCGTCGGCTACCGGCTGCTGACCGAGTATTTCGCGTGTCCCGAAAAGTTCCTGTTCGTCGATGTGGGCCCGCTGCCGGCGGCAGCGCTGGCCCGCGGTGGCCGCTCGGTGGACCTGTTCTTCTACCTCGATAAGTCTGATCCCGAGCTGGAGAAGGCGGTCAACGCCGAGACCTTCGCCCTCGGCTGCACCCCGATGGTCAACCTCTTCCGCCATCCCGCCGAGCCGTTTCCGCTGACCCAGAACCGCCACGACTACCCGGTCCAGCCCGACCGCCGGCGGGTCGACGCCTACGAGGTCTATTCGGTCGACAGGGTGATCGCCTCGGAACGGGGACGGCAGGTGGCGCTGCGGCCGTTCTTCGCCTGCAATCACGCCAACGAGCGCGATCTGCCCGGACCGTTCTGGCAGCCGGTCCGGCGCCGCTCCTCGGGGACAAAGCCGGGGACGGAGGTGCTTCTGAACTTCGTCGACCTCGCGTTTGAGCCGAACGCGCGCGCCGGCTGGACGGTTTCGGTGGAGACCACCTGCCTGAACCGCGATCTGCCCAACAATCTGCCGTTCGGCGGTGGCCGCCCGGACTTGCAGCTGAGCGAGGGCGCGGCTGAGATCGAGCGGATCGTCTGCCTGACCCAGCCGACCCCGACCCGGCGGATGCCGCAGCGGGACGGCGCCCGCTGGCGCCTGTTGTCACATCTGTCGCTCAACCATCTCTCTCTGCTCGATTCGGGCAGCGGCGACGGATCCGGTGCGGAAGCGCTGCGGGAGATGCTGCGTCTCTATGACGTCCGGGAGAGCGAGGCGACCCGCCGGAGCATCGATGCCGTTCGCCGGATCAGTCACCGCCGCGGCCTCGCCCGGGTGCCGTTTGCCGCGCACACGGCCTTCGCCTACGGCCTTGATATCGAGATCGAGTTCGATCGTGCCGGCTTTCCCGGGCGGTCCCCGTTTCTGCTTGCCGCGGTTCTCGAACGCTTTCTCGGCACCTATGCGTCGATCAACGCGTTCTGCCGGCTGACCGCGCGGATCACCGGCCAGGAGGACCGCCTGCGCACGTGGGCGCCGCGCGCCGGCGACCGGATCCTGGTGTGAGCGCGGTCCCGGTGACGAGGAGCGTTCTTGAGGAACTGATCGTCGCGCCCTTCGGCTTCGATTTTTTCCAGGCCGTGCGCATTCTCGAATGGCAGGCCCGGCGGCAGGGCGGCGATGGTTCGATCGCTCCGGAAGCAGGCACCGAGCGTCGGGAAGTGGCGCGCCGGATTGGCAGTGATGCGCCGCTGTCGCTGGAGCCGGTCCGGTTCCGGAGCGCGACCGATCTCAGCTTTCCGGCCAGCGCGTTGGTCGCCCCGGCCGCCGCTCCGCGCGCAGCCGAAGCGCCGGAGCCCGGCGGGCCGGCGGTGCCGTCTCCGGCTCACCATGAGATGATGATCGCGTTCCTGGGATTGACCGGGCCGAGCGGGGTTTTGCCGTTTCATTACACCGACCTGGTGCTGCGCCAGGCGCGCGCCCGCAACCACGCCCTCCGCGCCTTTTTCGATCTCTTCAACCACCGGCTGGCGGCCCTGTTCTACCGCGCGTGGGCCCGCCATCAGCTGACCGTGGCATTCGAGCAGAGCTATCCCGGCAGCCGTGATCCGGTCTCCGCAATGTTCGCGGCGTTTACCGGCCTCGGTACGCCGGGCCTCAGCGGCCGCCTGGCAGTCAGCGATCTGACGGTGCTGCAGTTCGCCGGGCACTTTGCCCGCACGGCGCCTGCAGCGGTGTCCCTGGAGGCGATCCTCGGCGACTATTTCGGCCTGCCGGTACGGATCGAGCAGTTCCGGCCGCGCTGGATACCGCTCGCCGAAGGCGAGCAATCGGCTCTTCCCGGCCCGGGCCGGCCGACCGGCCGCTACGCCGCGCTCGGCGGGGACGCGGTTGCCGGTGCCATGGTTTTCGATGCGGCGAGCGCCTTCCGGGTCCGGCTCGGGCCGATGGATCTGCCCGGCTTTTCCGGCTTTCTGCCAGGCGAGTCCGGGCTCCGCCGGGTCGCTGATCTGGTCCGGTTGTATGGCGGGCCCGAGCTCGACTTCGATGTCCAGTGCGTGCTTCGCCGGGACGCGGTGCCGCCCTGCCGGCTCGCTTGTGCCCCCGGTTTTACGCCGCGGCTCGGTTGGAACACCTGGCTTGCCTGGGACCACCGGGACCGCGATGCGGACGATCCGGTTTTCCAGGTCGAACAGCCATGACCGGAAACCGGTCGGATCAGGGTCGCCCGCAAGGGACGGTGAAGTGGAAGGTCGCGCCCTGGCCAACGACGCTTTCGACCCAGATGCGTCCGCCCATGTGCTCGACGATCCCACGGCAGATCGCAAGACCCAGGCCCGAGCCGCCGGGATTGCCGGTGCGGTCGCCGCGAACCTGGTGAAACTTCTCGAAGATCCGCTTCTGTTCCTCCAGCGGGATGCCGGGTCCGTTGTCGGCGACGCTGACCCTGACCCCGACGGAATCCTGGCTGGCGATGGCGACAATGACCGAGCCGGTGCCCGCCGGGCAGAACTTCTGGGCATTGGACAGCAGATTGATGGCGAGCTGGATCAGCTGGTCGCGGTCGCCGCGCACGGTCGGCAGCGCCGGGGGCTTCTGCACGGTCAGCATCACACCCTTTTCCTCGAACAGCCCGTGCAGGGAGGTGACCGCGTGATCGACCACATCGGCGAGGTCCACATCGCTGATCTGCCAGTCCATCTTGCCGGTCTCGATCTTGGTCAGGTCGAGCACCTGATTGATCAGCCGGGTCAACCGTTCACTTTCACGGATGACGATCGCCAGGAAGTGCTGACGTTCGCTGGCATCCAGATCGGGCGTGTCGTGGAGGATCTCGGAGAACGAGCGGATCGAGGTGAGCGGGGTGCGCAGTTCATGGGTGACGGTCGAGAGGAAGTCGTCCTTCAGACGATCCAGTTCGGTCAAGCGGAGGTTGGCGGCCTTGAGTTCGTTCGTGGCCTGCTCGAGGGCGAAGGATTTCTGCTCAAGCTGGCGGCTGTATTCGAGTACCTGGGAGGTCTCGTCGAGGATCTGCATGATCGACTCAACCCCCAGACCCTCGCCCTTGACCTTTGAGGCAACCATCGCCCGCGCGGAAGCGGCGCCGATGGCCCCGGCGAGACGGCGCTCCACGTATTGCACCAGATCGCCATCGGCGTCGGCGGCGGCCTCCAGCGCCCGGCCGCGGCGACGGGCAAACTCGGCGAACGCCTCTCTGGTGCGCTCGATGCCGAGGAACCGCTCGGTCAGGGCGTGCAGGTCGCCGACGGAAACCCCGCCATACCACGCCGGTGCGAGGCCGGCGTCGCTGGAGGGCCGGAACACGTCCACGAACAGGGTGGCCTGAATCCGCTCGATCGGTCTCGGCCTGCTCCACAGCGAGACGAGAATGTAGGCGCCAATGTTGAGCAAAAGGCTCCAGAACAGGGAATGGGATATGGAGCTGAAGCCGTCGAGACCGAACAGGGCATAGGGCTTGAGCAACTCGAGACCAAACGGCCCGGTCTCGATGAAGGTCTCGGCGATCCAGCCGGAACGGGCAAATGACGGGAGCAGCAGGGTGTAGGTCCACATCGCGAAGCCGCTGCTGATCCCGGCAAGCGCGCCGGCTCTGGACCCGGTTTTCCAGTAGATCCCGCCGATGATCGCCGGCGCGAACTGGGCTGCGGCGGCGAACGAGACGAGGCCGATGGTCACCAGTGCGAAGCTCTCGCCGATCAAGAAGTAGTAGAGGTAACCGAGCAGGACGATGACGGCGATGGCGATCCGCCGGATCGTCAACAGCAGCGCCGACAGGTCGCGCCGCTCCGCCAAGCCGAACCAGCGCACCCGCAGCAGCACCGGCATGATCAGGTCATTGCAGATCATCGTCGACAGGGCGACGGTGGCAACGATGACCATCCCGGTGGCAGCAGAGAGTCCGCCCAGGAACGCGAACAGTGCGATCGCCGGGGCTTCGCTGCTGAGCGGCAGCGCCAAAACGAACGTGTCGGCATCCACCCGGCCATCGGGGAACTGCAACAGGCCGGCGAGTGCGATCGGCAGGACGAAAATATTGATCAGCAGCAGGTAAAGCGGCAGGAACCAGATCGCGGTCTTGAGGTGGCGTTCGTCGATGTTCTCGACCACCAGGATCTGAAACTGTCGCGGCAGGCAGACGATCGTCGTCATTGCCAGGATCGTCAGGGTCACCCAACTCTCCGCCGCCGGCGCCAGGGTGACCAGCCGGGTGAGTTCAGGACTGGCGGCGACCCGGTCGAACAGGGCCTCAAAGCCGCCGAAGATTCCGAAGGTGACGAACAGGCCGACAACCAGGAATGCCGCCAGCTTCACCACCGATTCGAAGGCGATCGCCGCCACCATCCCTTCATGGTGCTCGGTTGCGTCGATGTGGCGGGTGCCGAACAGGATGGCGAAAGCCGCCATCAGCCCGGCAACCCAGAATGCGGTGTCGGCGAACAGCGCGGGCGGGATGGTCAGGGCAAACGGATCAGGATAGTGGAGGAGGACTTCGAAGCTGGTGGAGACGGCTTTCAACTGCAGCGAGATGTACGGCATGATGCCGATGACGGCGATCACGGTGACCAGGCCGCCGAGCACATGGCTTTTGCCGTAGCGGGAGGAGATGAAGTCGGCGATCGAGGTGATGTGATGGACCTTGCTGATCCGGATGATCTTGCGCAGTGCCATCCAGCCGACGGCGAACGCCAGCGTCGGTCCCAGATAGACGGGTAGAAAGCCGAGCCCGGTGGTCGCTGCCCGGCCGACGCTGCCGTAGAATGTCCACGCCGTGCAGTAAACGGCAATCGACAGCCCGTAGATGTAAGGGCTGGTGATCAGGCTGCGGCCAAGGTCCGAGCGGCGGTCGCCGTAGTAGGCGATCGCGAACAGCAAGCTGAGATAGAAGAACGAGGCGCTGATGATCAACCAGCCGGGCATGATCAGGAGTCCGGGTCCTTGGCCTGCCACGAACCGGTCGGTTTCTGCGGTCCCGGCAGGTCAGGCGGGTCGGAGATACCCCGGCTGAGAACCGCTATGACGGCAATCAGCGCCGCCCAGGCGGCAAACACATAGAAGATCAGGAGTGGCAAGCCGAACACCCGGACTTCGAGCCCGGCATCGAACAGGCCGAGGACCACGGGGCTGAAAATGACCGCACCGGCCCCACCCAGCACCGTCACCGTTTCGCCCTTTCGCCCGTCGCCGGTCATTGCTGGTTTGCCTTCGTCGGTCTCGTCCCCGGTTTCCTGCCGCCGGATCAGAACTGCGCCTGCCGGGCGCGAATTTCCACAATACTATTGGCGGCGTTGATCGCCTCGTTCAGGGTCCGCACCCCGCGCGCCTCCAGCACGTCGATCATCTTAAGAAAGACGCCGGCGGTGACGAGAGCGTCGCCAAGGGCCGTATGGCGCCCGTGAATGTCGATCCCGAACCGGCGGGCGACCGCGTCCAGGCTGTGCTTTGGCGTATGCTCGTGCAGAAAGACCGACAGCAACAGGGTGTCAAGCACCGGCTGATCGAAGCTGAGCCCCACTTCGCTCTCCTTCAGTTTCAGGAACTTCAAGTCGAAAGCGGCGTTGTGGGCGACGAGCACGGCGTCGCCGACGAAGCGGTGGAACTGGGGCAGTACCACCTGGATCGGCGGCTTGTCCCGGACCATCTCGTCAGTGATGCCATGGTACTTGACGGAATCGCGCGGGATCACCCGGCCCGGATCGACGATCCGCTCGAATGATTCGCCGGTCAGGATGCGGCCGTTGACGATCCGTACCCCCGCCAGGGAGACGATTTCGTCGCCCGACGACGGCTGCAGCCCGGTGGTTTCGGTGTCGAAGACCACGTAGGTCAGCGAGCGGAGCGGCCGGTCACCGATTTCGCCGGGAACCTCGGGCCGCGTCATCAACTCGAAATCATAGAATTCCGGCCGCGATGCGAGAGGGCGCCGGATCCGCCGACGGTCCGGTGCATTCGCGGCCGGCGGCAGCGGCAGGCGCAGCCGGGCATAGCCGGGGCGGTGCTGGAGGCTCCAGATGTCGGTCTTGTGGTGCTCCAGGACCTCCCGAAGGGTCAGGCGGCCGAAGCTTTCCTGCAACTCATCGGTGAGCCAGCCTTCCAACTCCTGGGCGGGGATCGGTGATCCGGCCCAGATCACATCCAGATAGGCATGGTGCTCGCCGCCCACCGCTTCCAGGTCGAAGCTGTCGACCCCAAGGCGGTCAGCGACCCGGTGGATCAGCCGTTCGAGCAGTTCGACGAGGGTGTAGCTGTCGCCGTGCAGCCACTGCGGGATTCCGGTCATCACCGCTTCGACCCGGCGGGCGTCGCGCAGCCGCCGGAGCAGGTTGTTGAACAGGTTGGCGGAATAGATGTCAGTGGTCGGCCAGTGGCTGGTGATGACGTCGCGGTACTCGGTCGTCATCTCCTCAACGCGGTTGCTCAACGCATTGATTTCGTTAAGCAAAACCTGCTTGAAGGAGGCCTGATCGGCGATCGGCATCTCCGGGTGGGAGACCAGAATTTCGGCCGCGGCGCGGAGCGCGCCGACCGGTCCGCGGAGACCCTCGGTGGCCTCGCGGAGCAGCCGGTCGCGCAGCCCCAGCGCCGCCAGCTCGGTGGTTTTGTCATCGAAGGTGAGGACGTAGGCGGTGGGCGCGCCGTCGGCGTCGAGCATCAGCCCGAGCCGGCCTTCAAGGGTGTGGCGGCCGTCGGTCGTCGCACAGAGGAACGGGGCGCTGAGGCCGTCGGGATGACTCTTGTGACGGCCGTCGACGAGCCGGTTGGTCAACCGCCCGAGGGCGTGGAGGATCGGCTGGCGGTTGGTGAAGCTGAACAGTGAGCGGTCGAGGCCGAGCTGGCCGCCCACATGCAGCAGCTCCAGGGCGCGGCTATTGTACATCAGAATGCTGTGATTGAGATTGCAGACCAGGACACCTTCGTGGAGGTCATGAAGCATGGTTTCCAGCTGGCGCTTCTGGGCCTCGATCCTGGCGGTGGCGTCATTGATGGCCGCGTCAACCTTGGTGCGGGCGACGGCGAGCTGGTGAACCAGGTCGACCACCGGCTCAACCAGGCCGCCGAGATGCTCGGTGCGCTCCACCTCGATGCGGTGGTCGGGGTTGGCGTAGACGGCGGTTTGCAGGCTTCGCACCAGGGTGGCGATCGGCTGGGCGATGTACATGTCCAGGTAAGCCCAGAGCATGGCGACGAAGGCGATCAGGACGAAGGCGATGCCACCGCCGTACATCAGGATGATCGCACTCAGTTCGCCCGCCCCCGGCGGGACCCGATCTTCGATCAACCAGACGGCGCAGGCGACGGCGATCAGAGTGGCGGCGGCGAGTGCCGCAAAGCAGGCGCTCAGGAAGCCACGTGGACCCATGGGAGATCAGGCCGTCAGGTCATCGCAACCGACCCGAGGTCAACCGGCGCCTCCCAGGATTTCCTTGACTTTTTCGGTCAGGTCTCGGGTGGAGAAGGGTTTGGTCACGTAATCGTTGGCGCCGAGCGACAGACCTTTTTCCCGGTCCACCTCGCGGCCTTTGGCCGTGAGCATGATGATGTAGATCGACTGCCAGTCCGGATTGGCCCGGATCGTCTGACACACGTCATAGCCGTCGCGCTTCGGGATCATCAGATCCAGAAGGATCAGGTCCGGAGCATGTTCGGCAACGGCCTGCAGAGCGGCTTCGCCGTCGTTGGCAACCCGAACGTCGAATCCTGCCTGCTTCATGAGAAACTGAAGCGACAGCACAATATTCGGCTCGTCTTCCACGACAAGGATCGACTTGGCCATTGGTTCCCTCCCTCGCGCGCGCCCGCCGGGATGGCGGCGGCTCGCCGGAGCGGCCGCTCTCGAACGCGGTCTCTGCAGGACCGGTACACGCGATGCCGCCCACTATAGCACGCGGCAGGGGTCCTGTTTCACGGGTTTTCTACCCACCGGCTGCTGAGGCTCAACCGGCGGCGGTGGACCTGGCGGCGCGATGCCGAAATTCGCCAGGGGTGGCGGAATTCGCCCGGCAAGGGCAACCGGACCGGACGCACCGGCCCGGCGCCACCGCGCAGCCCCTTGCAGCCGGCGGCGCGATCGTGTTCAGGTTCGCCGGGGAACCACCGGGCAGCGCGCCCGGCGATTTCCCTCAGATCCGCGGCAGGCGGCAGGCGGCAGGGGCGAGGGATGGCGAGCTACCAGTACATCTACGTGATGAAAAATGTATCCAAGACCTATCCAGGCGGCCGCCAGGTTCTCAAGGACATATCGCTGTCATTCTTCCCCGGTGCAAAGATTGGCGTGCTCGGCCTCAATGGAGCCGGCAAATCGACGTTGATGAAAATCATGGCCGGACTTGACAGCGACTATGTGGGCGAGGCCTGGGCCGCCGACGGTGTCCGGGTTGGCTATCTGTCCCAGGAACCGGGACTCGATCCCGGCAAGGACGTCATCGGTAACATTATGGACGCTCTGGCCCCAGTCAAAGCCGATCTGGACCGCTTTAATGAGATTTCCAACCGGTTCGCCGAACCCCTTGACGATGACGAGATGACCGACCTGCTTGCCGAGCAGGGCGAGTTGCAGGAACGGATCGATGCCGCGGGCGGCTGGGAACTGGATCGGACCCTCGAGATCGCGATGGATGCCCTGCGCTGTCCGCCCGCTGACGCCGATGTCACGTTGCTGTCGGGGGGAGAGCGGCGCCGGGTGGCGCTGTGCCGGCTGCTGCTCGAGCATCCGGATATGCTGCTCCTCGACGAGCCCACCAACCATCTGGATGCAGGATCAGTCGCCTGGCTCGAGCGGTTTCTGGAAAACTACGACGGCACGGTTCTCTGCGTCACCCACGACCGCTACTTTCTCGACCACATCACCGGCTGGATCCTCGAGCTCGATCGCGGCCGCGGCATCCCCTATGAAGGCAACTACTCCTCCTGGCTGGAGCAGAAGCAGAAGCGCCTCGCCGTGGAGGAGAAGCAGGAAACCGCCCGGCAGCGGACCCTGGCCCATGAGCTGGAGTGGATCCGCCAGTCACCGCGGGCCCGCCAGGCGAAGAGCAAGGCGCGGATCAACGCCTATGAGACCCTGCTTGCCGAGGCAGAGGAGAAAGCTGCGGACGCGACCCAGATCGTGATTCCCCCGGGGCCACGGCTCGGCTCGCTGGTGATTGAGGCCGAGGGCCTGTCCAAGGCCTATGGCGACCGGCTGCTGATCGACGACCTGAGCTTTCGCCTGCCGCCCGGTGGCATCGTCGGCGTCATCGGTCCCAACGGCGCCGGCAAGACCACCCTGTTCCGGATGCTCACCGGCCAGGAACAGCCGGATGCCGGCAGCCTGCGGCTCGGCGAGACGGTCGTCCTCGGCTACGTCGACCAGTCGCGCGACACCCTGGATGCAGGCAAGACGGTCTGGGAAGAGATCTCCGACGGCTTCGACGAGATCGAGCTCGGCAAGCGCAAGATGCAGAGCCGCGCCTATGTGGGCCAGTTCAACTTCCGTGGTGCCGATCAGCAGAAGCGGGTCGGCGACCTCTCCGGCGGCGAGCGTAACCGGGTGCACTTGGCGAAGATGCTGAAATCCGGCGCCAACGTCCTGCTCCTCGACGAGCCGACCAACGATCTCGACGTCGACACCCTGCGCGCGCTGGAGGATGCGCTGGTGGATTTCGCCGGCTGCGCGGTGGTGATCAGCCACGACCGCTGGTTCCTCGACCGCATCGCCACCCATATCCTGTCGTTCGAAGGGATGAGCCAGGTCGTCTGGTTCGAAGGCAACTTCCAGGACTACGAAGCGGACCGCAAACGCCGGCTCGGTGCCGAGGCCGACCAGCCCCACCGCATCAAGTACAAGCCGCTGACGAGGTAGGTGTCAAAAAAAGAGCCATTGGTTCAAAGGGTGTCCATTGAGCTCATGTAGAATGCTGTATCGGGACGAAAGATGAAAGACGAGGACTTCGAGAAATATTGGATTGAAAGATACGAAGACCAAGTCAAATGGTACGATCAAAAATCTATTTCAGAGCAGAGCGTATACAGGCGTCTGCAGTGGACCCTGTTGATCCTTGCAGCGTTGACGCCCGCTCTAATCGAACTTCGGCTAGAAGAACATCTGGGATGGCCTGTTGAAGCTTTCAGATTTGCGACTATTACGTCTGTCGTTGTCGCAATACTCTCCGGTGGATTAAAAACATTTAAGTATCAAGAAAACTGGATAAATTATCGGAATACATGTGAATTGCTTCGGAAGGAAGGTTATTATTTCAGAGCGCGCATAGAAGACTATTCTTCTTTTGCGGACGACTTGGACGCGGCGCGAGGATTGTTTGTCGAGCGGGTCGAGGGACTTATATCGCGGGAGAGTACCTTGTGGTATACACTTCATAAGCAGGATCACCACAAAACTGAAAAGCCAAAACCGGCCTGATTGACGCTGACCTTGAGGCATTTTCCCGTAATGCGTCCGCCCAGGCACCGAAAGTCATCGGCAGCCTCATTTTCCAGGTCCATTTAACAACCCGCTGTCGCTCCTCCACCGCTTAACCAACGTTTCAGGAAGCTGCAAATGCCGAGATACGATTACGACCTTGTGACCATCGGTGCCGGCTCCGGCGGGGTGCGGGCGACACGGCTGGCGGGCGGCTTCGGGGCCCGGACGGCGATCGTCGAAAAAAGCCGGGTCGGCGGCACCTGCGTGATGCGCGGCTGTGTGCCGAAGAAGCTGCTCGTCTACGGCGCCCACTTCGCCGAGGACTTCGAGGACGCCCGCGCCTATGGCTGGTCGCTGCACGAGCCGGAGTTCGACTGGCCGACCCTGGTGGCCAACAAGAACCGCGAGCTCGACCGGCTGGAGCAGGTCTATCTGCGGATCCTCCGGGACAACCATGTCGAGCTGGTCGAAGGCACGGCCCGGCTTGCCGATCCCCACACGGTTGAAGTGGACGGCCGCACCCTGACGGCCGAAAAAATCCTGATCGCCTGCGGCGGCTGGCCGGCGATGCCGGACATCCCCGGGATCGGGCACGTCATTACCTCCAACGAGGCCCTCGAGCTCGCCGCGTTGCCGGAGCGGATCACGATCGTCGGCGGTGGCTACATCGCCGTGGAATTCGCCGGCATTTTCAATGCTCTTGGGGTGAAGGTGACCCAGATCATCCGCGCCGCCAACATCCTCCGCGGCTTCGATGAGGACGTCCGCGAGGTCCTGGCGGCGGAGATGACCCGCCGCGGCGTGCGGATCCGCCGTGACACGATGATCCGCTCCATCGAGGCGGCGCCGGACGGCAGCTATTCGTTGTGCCTGGAAGACGGCGAGATGCTGGCGACGGACCTGGTGATGTACGCGACCGGCCGGCTGCCCAACACCCGCGGTCTCGGCCTGGAAGAGGCGGGGGTCAGGCTCGCCCGGACCGGCGCGGTCGAGGTGGACAGCTGGAACCAGAGCTCGGTCGACAGCATCTTCGCGATCGGCGACTGCACCGACCGGGTCAACCTGACCCCGGTGGCGATCGCCGAGGGGGTCTGCTTCGTCGAGACCCACTTCCGCAACAATCCGAGGGAGATGGACTATACCAACATCCCGACAGCCGTGTTCAGCCAGCCGCCGGTCGGCACCGTCGGCCTGATCGAGGACGAGGCGGCGCGGCGCGGCGAGATCGATGTCTATCTCTCCCGGTTCAAGCCGATGAAGCACACGCTCACCGGCCGCGACGAACGGGCAATGATGAAGCTGATCGTCGATCAGAAGACCGACCGGGTGCTCGGCTGCCACATGGTCGGGCCCGACGCGCCGGAGATCGCCCAGGGCCTCGGCATCGCGCTGAAATGCGGGGCCACCAAGGCCCAGTTCGATGCCACCGTCGGCATCCATCCGACCGCAGCGGAAGAGTTCGTCACCATGCGCGAGAAGCGCTCGATGGAGTGTCCGGTCGGCGCCGACTGAGCCGGCCCGGCGCGCCGACCCGGCCGGCAGTTGATAATCCCGACCGCCGGGCGTATAGCGTGCAGGGGAATGGACCGATCGATTCGCAGGTGACCCGATGACCGACGCCAAGCCGGTGCTGCTTCCCAAGCCCTGGGACCCCGCAAGCTGGCGCTCCAGGCCCGTGGAGCAAATGGCGAGCTATCCGGACGAGGCGGCGCTGCACGCCGTCGAGGATGAATTGCGCCATTATCCGCCGCTGGTGTTTGCTGGCGAGGCTCGGCGGTTGCGCGACGGCCTTGCCCGCGCCTCCGACGGTCGCGCCTTCCTGCTGCTCGGTGGCGACTGCGCTGAAAGTTTTGCTGAATTCCACCCCAACAACATCCGTGACACCTTCCGGGTGCTGCTTCAGATGGCCGTGGTGCTGACCTTCGGCGGCGGTGTCCAGGTGATCAAGGTCGGGCGGATGGCCGGCCAGTTCGCCAAGCCGCGCTCGGCGGACACCGAGACGATCGACGGGGAGACCCTGCCCAGCTACCGGGGCGACATGATCAACGGCATCGAGTTCACCGAGGCAGCGCGGGTCCCCGATCCCGGCCGGCTGCTGCGCTGCTATAACCAGTCGGCGGCCACTCTCAACCTGCTCCGCGCCTTCGCTCAGGGTGGCTATGCCGACTTGCGCCAGGTCCATACCTGGACGCTCGGCTTCGTCGCCGACAGCCCGCAGGGCCATCGCTACCGCGACTTCGCTGAGCGCATCGATGAGGCGCTGGCGTTCATGAACGCCTGCGGGCTGAACTCGGAGAACACCCCGCAGTTCCGGGAAACCGACTTCTTCACCGCCCATGAGGCGCTGCACCTGCCCTACGAGCAGGCGATGACCCGGGTCGACAGCATCACCGGCGACTGGTACGACACCGCGGCCCATTTCCTCTGGATTGGGGACCGCACCCGGCAGTTGGACGGCGGCCACGTGGAATTCCTTCGCGGGATCGAGAATCCGATCGGGGTCAAGATCGGTCCGAAGTCCTCACCGGACGAGCTGATCCGCCTGATCGACATCGTCAACCCCGACAACAAACCCGGGCGCCTGACGCTGATCGTCCGGATGGGCGCGGCCATCGTGCGCGAGCAGCTGCCGGCGCTGATCCGCGCCGTCGAGCGGGAAAGCCGCGCGGTCGTCTGGGTTTGCGATCCGATGCACGCCAACACCGTAAAGAGCAGCAGCGGCTTTAAGACCCGGCACTTCAACGCCATTCTTGAGGAAGTCCGGGCCTTCTTCGATGTGCATCATCACGAGGGCACCTACCCGGGCGGCGTGCATTTTGAGATGACCGGACAGAATGTGACCGAATGCGTCGGCGGCGCCCAGGCGATCACCGAAGCCAATCTGAGCGCCCGCTATCACACACACTGCGACCCCAGGCTCAACGCCAGTCAGGCGCTCGAGCTCGCTTTCCTCCTCGCCGAAAACCTGAAGGATCGACGCAGTCGCGAGCGGGACCGTCGTCGCTTTGCTGCCGCGTCGTAACCCGGACACGGGCGCCGACACGGGCCCCGACATGGGCGCAGACCCCGCCGCCGGCGAGCTGCCGCCCGGCCTCCGGGCCGAGACCTCCGGATCGCCTCACCCGGTGACGGGTGGCGACCGGCCAGGGCATGGCGAGGCCAGGGGCGCGCCCCACCCGCACGCTGACGATGTGACCCGCTGGACCGACAGCTACTTCAACCGCACCAAGGAGATCGTCGGCCGGTTCGGCGACATGACCGTTACCTACGCGCTGTTCATGCGCCGGCCGGTGATCTTCACCCCGCGGCTGACGGTCGAGTGGCTGCGCGCCATGGCTGAAGCCCGGCAGGCCACCTTTCAGATCGATGTCAATTACAATGAAGGCGACTGGGTCGGGGCCGGCGAGCCGCTGCTCTACCTCACCGGGTCATTTTATCATCTGGTGGATCTGGAAACCCTTTATCTCCAGAAACTGGGTGCGGCCTGCGTGGCGGCCTACAACGTCTTCACAATGTGCAACGATCTGCCGAAGGTGGCGTTCCTCGCCTTCGATGCCCGCCACTGCGCCGGGCTCGAGATGGCTGAAATGATGGCCTATGCCGCTGCCGTCGGCTCCCGCGCCGCGCAGAAGGCCAGCGGTGCCGTCGGCTTCGTCGGGAATGCCAGTGACGCCACGGCACACTATTTCGGGCACGATCGCGGACTTGGCACCATGCCGCACGCGCTGATCGGCTACGCTGGCTCGACCGTGCGGGCGGCGGAGATGTTCCACGAGGCCTATCCGGACGACGAGCTGATCGTTCTCGTCGACTACTACGGCCGTGAAGTTTCCGACTCTCTGGCGGTCTGCCACCGGTTCCGCGACCTTGCCGCCGAGGGACGCCTCGGCATCCGCCTCGACACCCACGGCGGCCGGTTCGTCGAGGGCCTGGACCCGCAGGCCTCCTATGCAGTCCTCGAACAGCACGCGCCGATCGCCGTGCGCCGTTACCGCAACGAGGCTGAGCTGCGCTACCTCACCGGCACCGGGGTCTCGGCGGCAGCCATCTATCACGTGCGCGAGAAGCTTGACGAAGCCGGGTTCCACCGGGTCAAGATCGTCGTCTCGTCGGGGTTCAGTGTTGAGAAGTGCAAGGTCATGGCCGACATCGATGCGCCGATCGATGCCATCGGCACCGGCTCGTTCTTGCCAGAGAGCTGGAAGGAGACGTACGCCACGGCCGACGTCGTCGCCTATGACGGCATTCCGTCGGTGAAGGTCGGGCGGGAGTTCCTGTTGAAGCGGCGCTGGGGCGGGTGATCCCGTCTGCGATGCCTGTCCGGCTTGGGAGACGACGGTGAGCGACGGACTGGTCATCGCCATGGCCCAGGTCAATCCGCTGGTCGGCGATGTCGTCGGCAACGGCGAACGGGTCCGGGCAACCCGGGCCAGTGCCGGCGATGCGGACCTGGTGGTTTTCGGCGAGCTGGTCATGGCCGGCTACCCCCCGGAGGACCTGGTGCTGCGCCGGGGATTTCAGCAACGCATCCGCAGCGAAGTGGAGCGCCTGGCGCGGGAGACCGCCGACGGCGGGCCGGCGATCCTGATCGGCGCGCCTTGGGTCGTCGACGACCAACTCTACAATGCCGCGCTGCTGCTCGACGGCGGCACAATTGCCGCCGTGCGCTGCAAGCACTTGCTTCCCAATTACGGGGTGTTTGACGAAAAGCGGGTGTTTGCAGCCGGAACGCTGCCCGAACCGGTGGCCTTCCGGGGCGCTCGCCTGGGCATTATGGTCTGCGAGGACATGTGGCAGCCGGTTGTGGCCGGCCATCTGGCTGCCGGCGGCGCCGGGCTGCTGGTGGTCACCAACGGCTCACCGTTCGAGACGGACAAGTGGGGGGTACGCCGCCGCTACGCCGCGGAACGGGTCGCTGAGACCGGCCTGCCCCTGATGTACGTCAATCTCTGCGGTGGTCAGGACGAACTGGTCTTCGACGGTGCCTCGTTCGTGCTCGGCAGCGACGGCGAACTGCGGGTGCAGGCTCCGTCCTGGGAGACGGGGGTGTTCCCGACCCGGTGGACGACCGGCAACGCGGCGGGCGATCTGGGACAGCGCTGGACGTGCGCTGCCGGTGCGGTGGTGCCGCGGGCCGCGGGCCTGGACGGCATCTATCAGGCAATCGTTACCGGCCTGCGCGATTATGTGCAAAAGAACGGATTTCCGGGGGTTGTCCTCGGTCTTTCCGGCGGCATCGACAGCGCCCTGTCGGCCGTGGTCGCCGCCGACGCCCTCGGTCCGGAGCGGGTTCGCTGCGTGATGCTGCCCTCGCCGTTCACCTCTCCCGACAGCCTGGAGGACGCGGCGGAGGTCGCCCGCCTGCTCGGAACCCGCCTTGAGACTATCTCCATCGAGCCGGCGATGGCGGCGTTTGACCGGATGCTGGCCGAGGCCTTCGCCGGGCGCGAGCCGGGCATCGCTGAGGAGAACATCCAGTCGCGGGCCCGTGGCCTGACATTAATGGCGCTGTCCAACAAGTTTGGCGACATGCTGCTGACCACCGGCAACAAGTCGGAGATGTCGGTGGGGTATGCAACACTCTATGGCGACATGTGCGGCGGCTATTCGGGCTTGAAGGACATCTACAAGACCACCGTGTTTGCCTTGGCCCGCTGGCGCAATCAGACCCATCCACCCGGTGCGCGCGGACCCGCAGGGCGGGTGATCCCGGAGCGGGTGATCAGCAAGCCGCCGAGCGCCGAGCTCAAGGCCGACCAGACCGACCAGGACACGCTGCCCCCCTACGATGTGCTCGACGCCGTGCTTCAGGGACTGATCGAGGAGGAGTGCTCAGTCGAGGACGTGGTCGCCCGCGGCTTCAACGCTGAGGTCGTGCGGGAGATCTGGCGGATGCTCGACCGGGCCGAATACAAGCGCCGGCAGGCGCCGCCCGGGGTGAAGGTGACCTACCGGGCGTTCGGGCGCGACCGCCGCTATCCGATCACCAACGGCTTCACCCGGCTGATCTGAGCCCGCGGCGATGAATTCTCCGTCGCCGACCCTGCGGTTTGCGCCGAGCCCGACCGGTCTGCTGCACGTCGGCAATGCCCGCACGGCCCTGTTCAACTGGCTCTTCGCCCGCAAGCGCGCCGGCCGCTTCATCCTCCGCTTCGACGATACCGACGTTGAGCGCTGCAAGCCGGAGTATGCTGCGGCGATCGAACACGATCTCGGCTGGCTCGGGCTCGACTGGGACGGGGTCGAGCGGCAGTCCGCACGGCTGGACCGCTACCAGGCCGCCTTTGATGTTCTCCTGGCCTCCGGCCGTCTCTACCCCTGCTACGAGACGCCTGAGGAGCTGGCGTACAAGCGTCGCCGGCAGCGGGCGCGGGGACTCCCGCCCGTCTACGACCGGGGCGCGCTGGCGCTGTCTGCCGACGACCGCGCCGCTCTGGAGGCCGGGGGGCGCCGGCCCCATTGGCGGTTCGGGCTCGACCGGGACACCATCGCCTGGGCGGACCTGGTCCGCGGCGCTCAGACCATCGCACCCGCATCGATCAGCGATCCGGTGGTCCGCCGCGAAGACGGAACCTTCCTCTACATGCTGCCCTCGGTCGTGGACGACATCGACATGGCGGTCAGCCACGTGCTGCGCGGTGAGGATCACGTGGTCAATACCGCCGTGCAGCTCCAGATGTTCGCGGCCCTGGGCGCGCCGCCCCCCGCCTTTGGCCATCTGCCGCTGATTGCTGATTTCAGCGGTGAGGGATTGTCGAAACGGCTTGGCTCCCGCTCGCTCGCCGACCTCCGCGCGGAGGGGGTGGAAGCGCCGGTGCTCGCCGCCTACTTGACCGGCCTGGGCGCCGGCGGTGCGATGCCGCCCGAGGCAGGGATGGGGGCGCTGATCGACGAGTTCGACCTTGGCCGGTACGGTCGGGCCACAGCCAAATTCGACCCTGACCAGCTGCGCCACGCAAATGACGCCTACCTCCACCGGCTCGATTACGAGGCGGTGGCCGGACGGCTGGCCGATCTCGGCCTCGAGCGGGCCGACGCAGCCTTCTGGGAGGCGGTCCGCGCCAACCTCGACCGGCTCGGCGATGCGGTGCGATGGCATGCGGTGTGTTTCGATGCCATCGAGCCGGTGATCGAGGAGCCCGACTTTCTTTCCACGGCCGCCGGACTGCTGCCGCCGGAGCCCTGGGATCACCAGACCTGGCCCGCCTGGACGGAGGCCGTCCGCCACGAGACGGGACGCAAGGGCAAGGCGCTGTTCCGGCCACTGCGCCTGGCGCTCACCGGGCTGGAGCATGGACCGGGCCTCGATGCTCTGCTACCGCTCATCGGCCGCCGCCGGGCCCTAGCCCGGCTGACCGGGAAACCGGAGACCGGGAAGGGGGAACCGGCACCGTGACCACCCTGCAGCTGTACAATACCGCGACCCGCCGCAAAGAGCCGTTTGAGCCGGCGGTTCCGGGGCAGGTCGGGCTCTATGTCTGCGGCCCTACGGTCTACGACTACGCCCACATCGGCAATGCCCGGCCGGTGGTGGTCTTCGATGTGCTCGCCCGGCTGCTCCGCCGCCTGTACGAACGGGTGACGTACGTCCGCAACATCACCGACGTGGATGACAAGATCATCACGGCCCATCAGGAAACCGGCGAGCCCATCGAGGCGATCACGACGCGGACGACCGACGCCTACCATCGCGACATGGCCGCCCTCGGGGCGCTGCCCCCGGACATCGAGCCGAGGGCGACCCGGCACATCGACCGGATGATCGCAATGATCGCCGTCCTGATCGAGCGCGGCCATGCCTACGAGGCCGAGGGCCACGTGCTGTTCGATGTGGGCTCTTTCCCCGGCTATGGCGCGCTGTCGGGCCGGAACCGGGAGGAGATGCGGGCCGGCGCGCGGGTGGAGGTGGCGCCCTACAAGCGCGATCCCGCCGACTTCGTTCTCTGGAAGCCGTCGGCGGGCGACCAGCCGGGCTGGGAGTCGCCCTGGGGACGGGGCCGGCCCGGCTGGCATATCGAGTGCTCGGCGATGAGTACGGCCTATCTCGGCGCAACCTTCGACATCCATGGCGGCGGCCAGGACCTGGTCTTTCCCCACCACGAGAACGAGATTGCACAGAGCGTCTGCGCCCGTCCGGAGTCCTCGTTCGCCCGGGTCTGGATGCACAACGGCTTCCTGATGGTGGAAGGCGAGAAGATGTCGAAAAGCCTCGGCAACTTCTACACCGTGCACGACCTGCTCCAGGAGTTCCCCGGCGAGGCGATCCGCCTGGTTCTGCTGCAGACTCACTATCGCCAGCCCCTCGACTTCACCCGGGAGGGGCTGCGCCAGGCTCGCCAGACCCTCGACCGCCTTTACGGTGCGCTCCGCCCGGCGGCGGATGTGGCCGTCGATCCCGGGACCGGCATCCCTGAGGGTGTTCTGCGTCCGCTCTGCGATGATCTGAACACGCCGCTGGCCCTCGCCGGCCTCTCCGAGCTTGCCACTGCCCTCAACAAGTCGGCGAGCGCCTCCGAGGTCCGTGCCGCAAAGGGACGGCTGGTTGCCGCCGGTGCGGTGCTGGGGCTGCTCGAAGCCGATCCGGAGAGCTGGTTCCGCTGGCAACCGGCCGGGGCTGAGGCGCTTTCCGATACGGCAATCGACGATCTGATCGAACGCCGCAAGGTCGCTCGCAAGGCCCGGGATTTCGCCGCCGCCGACCGCATCCGGGATGAACTCGCCGCACAGGGCGTTATCCTTGAGGACGCTCCCGGCGGCACAACCTGGCGGCGCGCCTGAGCGTGCCGGCGACCGGCCGCCCGGTTCCGGTCAAACCAGGACGAAAATCTCCGAACCAAGATCGGCGCCACTCACCCCCCTCAGGGTGACGAGCAACTCCTGCGTGGCCGTGATGGTAATCGCTGCGTCGGTGTCTCCGGCAAGCGTGAGGTCCGCAAAGGTCAATCCGCCGGCGAGGCCGATGCGGTCGACCGCTGTCTCGAACAGGTACAGGGTGTCACCGCCATCGCCGGCCGCAAAAAGGAACGTGTCCGCGCCGCTGCCGCCGACCAGGGTGTCGCCGCCCGCACCGCCGGTCAGCGTGTCATCGCCGGTGCCGCCGCGCAGCAGATCGTCTCCGGCGCCGCCGCGGAGCTGATCGCGGCCTTGGCCACCGTACAGCCGGTCGTCGCCGGCCCCGCCATCCAGATCGTCGAGCCCGAGGCCGCCGTCGAGCACGTCGTTGCCGTTGCCGCCGGCCAGCATGTCGCCGTGATCCTCGCCGAGCAGCCAGTCATCGCCATCGTTGCCGAAAAGGGTGTCGGTGCCATTGCCGCCGGCGAGGCTGTCATTGCCGGCGCCACCAAAGCCGCGGTCGGCGCCGCTGCCCAAAAGAAGGACGTCGTTGCCGTCCTCGCCCTCGACCGTGTCCGCGCCCTCGCCACCGTAGATGCTGTCGCCACCCGCAAATCCGAAAAGGCTGTCGCCGTCATCGCCGGCAATGATCGTATCGCTGCCGGTCCCGCCGTCGATGAAGTTCGACCCGCCGCCGCCGCGGATCAGATCAGGCCCCGCACCCCCCTCGATGAAGTCCGCGTCGTCGCCGCCGCGAATCGTGTCGTTGCCGTCACCGCCGAGGAGGGTGTCGAGGCCGCTGCCGCCGTCAATCAGGTCATCGCCGCTCTGGCCGGCGATGAAGTCGCTGCCGCCGTCGCCGAACAGGCTGTCGTCGCCGTCGCCGGCGAAGGCCTCGGCACTGCCGATGCGGCCGCCATAAAGGTTGTCGCTGCCGTCACCGCCGCGGATCCGATCGCCGCCATCGGCACCCTGCAGCCGGTCGCCGCCGGCCTCGCCGAACAGGCGGTCGTTGCCCTTGCCGCCGTCGATGAAGTCATCGCCATCGCCCCCCAGGATCGAATCCGGGCTTGCGAGACCGCCGAGGCTGTCGTCGCCGCCGAGACCGAAGATGGTGTCGATCCCGTCGGTGCCGCGCAATTCCTCCGCGTCATCCGTCCCTGTGATCGGTTCCCCAAGGGAAAGCGCAACGAGGAGCCCCGTCTCCGTCAGGTCATCCGTCCCTGCGGCCATCGTGATCACCAAAACCTGTCGTTGAATGTCTGCCCCAACCCGGGGGTTATCTGCTAAACTTTTCCGCGAGTCAATCGGAACCGTGAAGTCGTCCGCTGCGCCTGCGCGGCCACGTCAGCGGAGGCCGCGGCGATCGAGGCGGTAGACCCAGACATTGTCGTCCGTATCGCTCACGCCGATAAACGCATCCCAGTGGGGGACATAGCGCCAGCGCCCGTAAATGCCGCCGGACTTGAGCCGGCGGCCGCCGGAGACCTCCCAGCGGCTCGGTACCGGCCCCTGCTGCTGTACGGCGATTCGTGTCCAGACGAAGGTCTCGGGGTCGACGGTGTAGACATCCGGTCCACCACTCCAGGCGAGGATCAACCCTGAGACTGGATCCACAGCGAGGCCGGGTCTTTCCCGAATGATGGACGCATCACCCTGGCTGTTGGCCTTGGAAAAACAGTTCGAGGTGGGTGAATAACAGTATCGCTGGGCGAGAAACCGGGGTTGTTCCAGATCCACGAACCACAGGTCCGAATCCGAAGCCACGAACAACCGGTTAGTCCGCGGCTCGATCACCGCCGCGCTGATCGGTGCCGACCAGTTGTCATTGACCAGCGAAGTCCAGAGATCTGCCGCGGGGTCATAGCTGAGCAGGGCCTTCCCCAGGCGGACATAGACGAGTCCGGACCCCGGGTGGACGGCAACCGCAGCAAAACCGGTGAGGGGCGCCGTGCTTCCGGCGCTCCACGTCGCCGAAGCCGGGTCGAACAGCCATGCCCGCCGGTCAAAGGCACCGCCGCTCTTCCACTCGGAACCGCCGTAGAGAAAGACCCGGTCCGGTCCGGGCAGGTATTCAATCCCGTCGTAGGTGTGACGCGAAACCGGCGTATCGTCGACGGTCACGAACTGGTGCTCGCCGCTTTTGACCATCCGGCTCGGTTCAGTGAGCCGCCGCCAGGTCAGCGTATCGAGATCGAAGGCGTAGACCTCATTGCCGCCGTAATCGGTGTGACCGCCGCCGGTGAGGATCAACTGGCGGCGCCGGGTATCGTAGGCAGCGCCTCCCCAGGCCTTGACCACGGCAACGGGGCCGATCACGCCCCAGGCCGGGTGGCCATCCCTTGCGGGAAAGACCCGGTCGAGCCGGGTGTCGGGAATCTGAGTGTCGGCGCTTGCGGTCAGCTCCAGCCACTGGCCGGGGGGCAGGGCTTCGATTGCCTCGAGCATGGACGCTGCCGCTGCAGAGCACACGAGGCCCACAATCAGGACCAGCACCATGCAGGGCGCGAATACCGCAACCATCACACCGGTTCCTTCTGTCCATCCGGGTCTGCGCCGCATCGCCAACCATTTGGCTGTCCGAGCAGACACGACCCCTTATATACCGTCCGCGATCCGGTTGCAGGGGAAGAGGTAAGCGGTGATGACGGCGAATGCGGCGCCAATGGCCGGCAAAATTGTGGTCGTGACGGGTGGTACCGGCGGAATCGGTGCGGTTACGGCCCGGGCGCTCGGTCGCCAAGGCGCCAGGGTCATCATCGTCGGGCGAAACCCGGAGCGCGGTGAGGCCGTGGCCGCGACGATCGCCGGCGAGGGCGGACGCGGCGAGTTCATGGCCGGCGATCTGTCCAGCCGGTCGGACATTCACCGCCTCGCCGCAGAGATCGCCGGGCGCTGCTCCCGCGTCGACGTGCTGGTCAACAATGCCGGAGCGATGTTCGGCCGTCGCCGGCTCAGCGCCGACGGCATCGAGATGACCTTCGCGGTCAACCATCTCGCCTACTTTCTGCTCAGCCGGCTGCTCCAGCCGCTGCTCGAAGCGGCTGCCGGCGGGGACGGGGAGCCGGCGCGGATCGTCAACGTCGCGTCAGGAGCGCACAGGGGCGTGCGTCTCGACTTCGATAATCTCCAGGGGGAGCGTCGGTATCGGCCGTTTCTGGCGTACAAGCGCTCCAAGCTTTGCAACCTCTATTTCACCTACGAACTGGCCAGCCGGCTGGCCGGCCGCGGCATCACCATCAATGCCCTCCATCCGGGTTTCGTTGCCACCGGCATCGGCACCCGCCACGGCTTTGTTGCGCCGCTGCTCTGGAAAGCCGCCTGCCTGTTCGCCATTGACCCGAACGCCGGTGCCCGCACCGGCATTTATCTCGCCAGCGCCAGCGAGGTCGCCGCCATCTCCGGGCGATACTTCTATCAGTGTCGGCCGATTGCCTCCTCGACTGCCTCGTACGACACCGCGGCGGCGCGGCAGCTGTGGGAGATCAGCGAGAGCCTGACCGCGGGACGATGACCGTGCCGTCAGCGGCAGAGTCCTGCTGTCCCGCCGGCAATCGGCGGCCAGACGGCCAGCGCATCGGCCTCGCGGAGGCGATGGCTGTCGCGCGCACCGGGCGCGACATAGACGCCGTTGACGAGCACCAGGTGGCAGTGTTCCCGCGGCACGCCCAGGCTGGCAAGCACGGCGGCGGGGGTGCTGTCCCGGGGGACCGCGAGGCTCGCGGTATTGGCCTGGGCGCCCGGCGGCAGCCAGCGGCCAAGGCTGGCGTAGAGCTTGACCGTGATTCCCATGGTTGAGGTCGGCAGCGCGTCCATCGGCTTTTTCATTTTCCGGCTTGGGCGAGGTAGGCTTGGG
>CAYVUM010000035.1:0-31795 GCA_964454795.1 uncultured Rhodospirillaceae bacterium | reverse complement strand
AGCTGACGGATGGGACTCATCCGTCAGCATCGAACCACTAGAGCAGATCCCGATCAGATTGAATCTGGAGGCTTCAATGAGGTCGCGCTCTCGCCTAACCTGGCCTCCCGTGCCGCGCGACCTCACAGAAGCCTCCAGATTCACGCCTCCCAATAGCATCGCGGAGCGATCCTATTGGGAGGCGACCCGCTCTAGCCGCCGCTTAAGACCAGCCCAGGGGGCAGGGCTTCGCCGTAGAGGCCGGCGCGGTCGCTGCGGTCGACGGCGATGTAGGCCCGGATCTTGGCGGTCTTCTGGGCCGCCACCCCTGATTTCTCCAGCTTGTCGGCGATCCGCCGGCGGACCTTCTCGGTCACGTCAAGGCTGCGGTCATCAACCACCCGCGCGGCCCGGAGGAACAGGGTCTGCAGCTCGACCAGTTCCGGGTGGGTCCAGTCGAAGCGCTCGAACGCCTCGAAGGCCTGCTCCACCCGCTCCGGCGCCACCACCGTCTCCGGCCCGGCGGAGAGCGGTGCGCGGTTGAGCAGCAGGCCGAGGGCTGCGAGATAGGGCGCGCTGTGCTTTTTCTCCCTGGCCAGGTCCGTCGCCGCAGCGAGAAACCGGTCGATCAGCTCGGCCTTGAACTCGGGGCCGATCCGCTCCAGCGAACCGGCGAGCCGGATCAGTTCGGCGGGCGGGGCCTTCTGGCGGCGGAGGGTGTCGATTTCGCTGGCCAGAATTCGCTCCTGCCGCTCGCGGTCCAGGCCGCCGGCGACCCTCCGCCACAGGATCCAGTCCTGCAGCCTGATGCGCTTGCCGGGAAAACACAGGCCGCGCCGGCGCAGCCGCCAGAGGCTGTCGATCCGCTCCGCGTCCCGCGGCGCGCCGAATCCGGGACGAAGCAGAAAGCCGGCGAGGATCAGCCACGCTTCCTCGTGGTCAACGGAGGTGGCGCGGCAGTCCATGCAGGCCTCAAGGGTCGGCCAAAGCGAGCGCACCACCACCCAGTTCCAGTCCCCGCGGGGCTTGCCGAGGGTGGTCTCCAGGCTCTTCAGCAGCCGCGCCGCCGACAGACTTTCGCGCTTGCCGGGACCGCGGCGGAATGCCGCCTCCAGCGCGGCGGCCGCCGTGTCCAGAACCGCCGGCGAAACATTCGGTTCCGTTTCGGTGGTCGCCGTCGCTTCACCGGCCGCCGCCGCCCGCTCCGCCGCCCGCAGGTTGAACGAAAGCGGCCATTCCCGGTCGATCTCCGGGTCGGCGCTGCGGCAGGCCACCTGAATCAGCCCGAGCTCGGTGAGCTCGGCCGCCAGGTTCACCGGCACCGTGGCCGCTTCCTCGCCTTCATCCCCGATCTCTACCAGGGTGACCGTGGTCTCCAGAGGCGGCAGCGGATGGAACGCCTCCGGCTTGAGGGCGAGCAGGTCGCCGGCCCGGCTGCGGCCGTGGCGGGTCGATGACCAGGGCTGGAACCGCACCGGCCGGTTGACCCGCAGCCGCAAGTCCAGATCGGCGACCTCGAAGCGGCGCCCCGGGGCGGCGCCGCGCGGCAGGATACAGACCAGCGACGGCTCACCTTCGCCGCTCGCCACCGCCTCGCGGCCGATCTCCAGGAACACCGCCCGGGCCGCGCCGGCCTCGATCCGCTCGGCGCGCTGATGCCGGGCCTGGCCAAACCGGGCGGCACCGCGGGCGACGGCCAGGTGCGGCTCGGCGTTCTCCAAGACCAGCGGCGCCGCACCGTCCTGCCAGACGGTGAGCTGCTCCACCAGCCGCGTCCGCACTGCTGCGGGATACAGGGTGCCGCCGTTGAACAGCACCGCATCGACGGGCGGCCGGTCGCGAAGGAAGCCGGCGAGGTGCCGGGTCACCGCGCTGTCGGCGGCGTAGGGCAGGCCCAGCTCCTTCAGGCCGCTCTGCAGCCGCCGCGGCACGGCATCGGCGGCGCAGGCGGGAAAGAACCCGTCAAGGATGATGGCGGCGATCTCGCCGCGCGTGATTCGCGCGGACAGCGCGCCGGCCATCAGGCTCGCCCCGCGGCCGGGAACCGCCACCGTAAACGCCTCGTCCGCTGGCCCGGCGAATGACAACGCCTGCTCCTTCAGGTCGCGGCAGCGGGCCACCAGAAAGTCCCATTGCCCCGGCGACAACCCTTCCTCGCCGGCGCCCAGCCGCGGCTCGGCGGTGTGGGCCAGGGTGAGGTCGATGTTATCGCCGCCGAGCAGGATGTGCTCGCTGACGGCCAACCGGCGGATCGTCGCCGCGGCCGCGCCACCGGCCGCCTCGGCGCTGCGGTCGAGGGCAAACAGGCTGAAGTCGGAGGTGCCGCCGCCGATATCGACGATCAGCACATGGTGCGGCCCGCCGCCACGCTCGGGCAGCGCCGCCCAGCGCCCGGCCGGGTCCGGATGGCGCTCCAGCCAGCGATAGAACGCCGCCTGCGGCTCTTCCAGCAGACGCACGTCCTGCGGGAAGCCGGCCTCGCGGGCGGCGTCGAGGGTGAGCTGCTGGGCGGCGGCATCGAAGGAGGCGGGCACAGTGACCGTGACCGCCTGGGCTTCGAAGCGGAAGTCGGCCCCGGCCGCCGCGAACCGGCGGTTCCAGGCGTTGAGCAGCGCATTCAGAAGCAATGCCGAGGCACGGACCGGTGAGATCTTCCCGCTCTCGTCCAGATCCCGGGAGCCCCAGGGCAGGATCGGCCGGGTGCGGTCGATGGCGTGATGGCAGAGCCAGGATTTGGCCGAGCCGGCAACCCGGCCAGGAAGCTCGCCGGCCCGCGCCCGCGCCAGCCGGCCGACCACCCAGTCGGCGCCGCCGCTGCCCGCGCCGCGAAGCTGCTCAGCCGCCGCCGGCTCCGGGCGGTAGAGGAACGACGGCAGGGTCGGCGCCTCGGTGACGCTGGTCAGCGTCTCCCATTGGGGGATCGCGAAAACCTCGGAGGCGCCGTCACCCTGCAGCGGCGCAAACGCCATGGCGCAGTTGGTGGTGCCAAGGTCGATGCCAATGCTGAAGCGTGGCTGCGCCATCCGGGAGCGGCTGCCGGCGCTATTCGGTGCGGACCTGGAATTCGACCTTCCAGCGATGGTCGGAGCGGGTGTGCTTCATCCACAGCTCCAGTGTCCCGACCTCGGTGACGACCGCGTTGATTCGCACCGGAACCGCCTCGCCGGGCGGAAAGCCGTCCACGGCCGGCAGCTCGATCTCCAGCAGGCTGGTCTCGGTCAGTTCCTTCTCGGCGTTGCCGACCACATCGCCGGGGGCATCGCCGCTGCGCACCTCAGAGGAGAAGAAGCGGAATTCCGCCGCTTGGCCGGTGATCAGCCCGAACTCCTGGTTCTCGATCTCGAGCGCCGTGCCTTCCTCCATCCCCTGGGGGACCACGCACAGGCCCTTGACCGGCGGCTTGAAGCCCGGCACGGCCGGCATCGAAACCTCCAGGCCGAGGTAGTAGGACCGCGCCGTGCCGGCCTTGATCCGCACGCCTTTGCCCGTGGCACGGGTGCGGCCGTAGAACGAGGCGCCCTTGGCCACGGCCAGGTCCGGCTGGAATCCGGCCAATTCGCGAACCGGCTTGCCATCGTTCCAGCCGGCGAGCAGCGCGAGGACGCGGCTGCGGATGGGTGCCGCCTTGAACACGCCGCCGTTGAACAGCACCGCGGTCGGCATCAGCAGCGGAGCGTCGCCCACCTGGCTCTCAACCAGCGCGAAGAGCGCCTCGCTGCCCCGGACGTTCTGCAGGCTGCGTGCGAGGAACCGGGCGAGGTGCTTGCTGACCACCGGGTCCGCAGCGTAGGGCAGCCCGAACTCCTGCAGCGCCGCAGCGCGGGTCTCGCGGGGCAGGTCGTCGGCGCTGGTCAGCGGGAAGAAGCCATCAAGGATCACCGCCTCGAGGGTGCTGCGGTCCAGGGCCGTGGACACCGAGCCCGCAAACAGGCCCGAGCCGCGGGACGGCACCGCCACGGGAGCTTCCGCCAGGGTTTCGTCTTCGAACAAGGCGATCTTGGCCCGGGCGGCGCCGTGGACAAGGGCCAGGAACTGCAGCGTGTCAATCGCCTTGCCCTCGGCCTCCAGCTTTGCCTGAAGGGTGTAGGCAAGCGCTAAGTCCATGTTGTCGCCGCCAAGCAGGATGTGCTCGCCGACGGCAATCCGCTCCAGCGCCAAGTCGCCGTCCCGCTCGTCAACGGCGATCAGGCTGAAGTCGGCGGTGCCGCCGCCGACGTCGCAAACGAGAACGATATCGCCGGGCCCGACCAGCCGCCGCCAGTCCTTGCCGGCGTGATCGGTCCAGGCATAGAAGGCCGCCTGCGGCTCTTCGAGAAGGGTCACCACCCCAAGCCCGGCCGCCTCAGCCGCCTCGGCGGTGAGGTTGCGGGCCACGTCGTCGAACGACGCCGGAACAGTCAGAACGATCTCGCCGGCATCAAGGCTCAGCTCGCGGCCCGCGACCTGCTCGGCATGGAGAAATCCATGCTTGAGGTGCTCCAGATACCGTCGCGAACATTCGAACGCCGACAGCTTGTCCTGCCCGATCTCGGCCTTCCAGGGCAGGGTCTTTTCCTTGGGATCGATGTGCGGATTGGACAGCCAGGACTTGGCCGAGGCGACCAGCCGGTCGGGAACCTGGGCTCCGTGATCGCGGGCGAAATGGCCGATGATCCCGGTTTCGGTGGCATCGCCACCCCAGGGCAGCGGCATGGAGCCGGCGGGAAACTCGTCCGGGTGGGGCAGGTAAAGCGCCGACGGCAGGGTCGGCTTCTCGCCGATCTGGCTGGGGCCGACCACCTGGGTGACCTCGACCACCCGGGTCTCATCGGTCTCCAGGTCCGTGCAGGCGATGGCGCTGTTGCTGGTCCCGAGGTCGATGCCGAGACTGAATTGGCGGGTCATCGCGGACCAGCGGGCCAATCAGCGCAGCTCGATCTCGGCCGGGGCAATCGTCGGCAGGCGGTCGCCGGCAGCCGGCAGGATGCGCGGCAGCTTGACGGCATCGGTGCGCCAGCCGCGGTGCACCAGTGTGCCGGTGAAGGGCGCCTGGCCGGCGATCTTGCCGACGAGGCGGTACTCGTCGGCGGCGTACCCGGGCGGAACGGTGACAGACGAGCCTTCCGCCTCGCTGCGGATCGGCGTGATCTCCACATGCTCATTCAGTGCCGCTCTGCAGCCTTCGTGGACGACCCGGGCAGCGGCGGCCACCTGCGCATCGTTGTAAGCCGTGATGTCATCCATCAGAAAGTCGATCAGCCGTCCCTTCTGCTGCAGAGTGGCGAGCAGGGTAATGACCTCCGCCTCCGCCCGGCTGCCCGCCGGTGGCGGCGGTGCCGGCTGCACGGCCTCGGCACGCGGCGCCGGCTGCGGTTTGCGCTCTCTGTGCAGGACCAGCGCCAGCAGCGTGATTACGGCCGCGACGAGCGCCGCGAGCGGCAGATAGTCCCGGTAGGTGGCCAGATCCAGCCCACCGGTCGCCGGATCGCCGCCGACCGAGGTGTACAGGCTCGGGGGCACCAGAAATGCGGCGATCAAGATAACGGTGAAGAATGCTGCGACGATCGAGAGGGCCTTCATGGGGTCCGTGGTGGTTACGGCAGGGGGGCGGCTGTTGCGAAGGACAGGCCCGACAGGGCCGCCGGATGCGCACCCAGCCCGGGCATTGCTAACCCAAGTCGTTCCGGGCTGGAAGGGGTTTTTCGCGCCTGCCGTTCGCTCCGCTGGTGAGGGCAGGCTTAGCGAATGACCGGAACATGCGGTGCGACGTCAGGGGGCAGGGCGCCAGTGGCGCGAGGGTCGGTGATGACCCGGGCCTCACTGCGATAGGGCCTGAAGCCCATTTGCTGATAGAAACCAAGGGCGCCGGGGTGGTCCTCGCTGCAGGTATGCAGCCACACCCGTCCGCGATTGCCGCTCCACGCCGCAGCCAGGGTCGCCGCCATCAGGTAGCGGCCAAGGCCCTGCCCGATCGCTTCGGGCACGAGCCCGAAGTAGACGATCTGCACATCGTCCGGATCGGCGCGATCCAACTCCGAGTAGCCGATAACCGTGCCGTCGCCATCGCGAAGGCGGCGAATTTCCAGCCCAGGCGCGGCCAGCCCGGCAGCGAGCTCGCGGTCAGACATCGCCAGCCGCTCCCACCACAGCCAGGGCTCGCCGACGGCCCGGTAGAGCGCCCGATAGTCGGCAAGGCCCATTCTCTCCACGAGCTCGACCCGCAGGCCGGACCACGGCGCCGGATCGCACCCGGTGCCGGACACGGCGGGCAGCGCCGTCATCTCCAGCCACGTGACGACCGAGCGGAGATGTCCCGGCGGCACCTTGTCCACGTTCACAGGCATTCCAGGAACTGTACCGCTGTGCCGGTGGGATCGCCGAGAAGCTGGCCCTCGCGCATGACCACACGGCCGCCGAGCACGGTCATGACCGGCCAGCCGCGGACGGTGAGGCCGTCGTACGGCGTCCAGCCGCAGCGGCTGACAATCCAGCGGTGGGTGATCATCTGCCGCTGGTTCAGGTCGACGATGGTGAAATCGGCGCGGTAGCCGACGGCGATCCGGCCGCGGCCGGCGACGTTGTAAACCCGGGCCGGACCAGCGGCGAGCAGGTCGACCAGCCGCTCCAGGGTCAGCCGGCCGGTGGCCACGTGGTTGAGCATCACCGGCACCAGGGTCTGAACCCCGGGCATGCCCGACGGGCTGTGCGGGTAGGGCTGCTTCTTCTCCTCCCGGGTATGGGGGGCATGGTCGGAACCAATGCAGTCCACCAGGCCATCGGCGACGGCCGCCCACAGGGCCTCGCGGTGGCCGGCCTCGCGGATTGGCGGATTCATCTGCGCAAAGGCGTCGAGCTCGCGGTAACAGTCGGGGGCGGCGAGGGTCAGATGCTGGGGGGTCACCTCGACGGTGGCGAGTGCGTGATGGCCGGCGAGAAAGGTCATCTCGTCGGCGGTGGTGACGTGGAGGATGTGAACCCGACGCTTCGCCCCTTCGGCCAGGGCGATCAGTCGCCGCGTTGCGGTGAGCGCCGTTTCCACGTCCCGCCATTCGGGGTGCTGCTCCGGCTTTGCGCCGCCCTCGACGATCGCGAACCGCTCCTTCAGGCGGCGTTCGTCCTCGGCGTGCACAGCGATGCGGCGCTCGCCCGAGGCCAGCACCCGGGCGAGATCGGCATCCTCAGCGACGAGGAGGTCGCCGGTGGAACTGCCCATGAACACCTTGACGCCGGCACAGCCGGGCAGGCGTTCGAGGCTGCCGAGGTGCTCGGCATTCTCGGGGGTCGCGCCGATGAAGAACGCCATGTCCACCCAGGCCCGGCCTTTGGCCCGCCGGCATTTGTCGGCGAGTGCCTCGGCAGTGGTAGTGGCCGGCTTGGTGTTGGGCATCTCAAACACCGCGGTGACCCCGCCGAGGGCGGCGGCGGCCGTGCCGGTGGCAAGGTCCTCCTTGTGCTCCAGGCCCGGCTCGCGGAAGTGGACCTGGCTGTCGATGACCCCGGGCAGGATGTGCAGGCCGCGGCAGTCGAGCGCGTCGGCGGCGGGCACGCCGGCAAGGTCGCCGATGGCGGCGATGCGGCCATCCCGAACGCCGATATCGGCGGTCGCCGTCGCCGCCGGGGTGACGCAGACGCCGCCCTGCAGCAAGAGGTCATAGGCTTCGGCCAAGACGCGCTCCTCCGTCGGTTTCGGCCACCGGCCCGGTTATCGCCCGCATGCGCACGGCGGGGCAAGGTCTGCCGCGCTGGCGGCCCGGATTGCTTCGCCGCTTCGTCCCTTGCCGTGACAAGGATGCCGCCGGTAGCCACCCTGTGGCCCACACCCGATCGTGGCGCGCGGAAGCGAAGCAATCCGGCCCCGCGGCCGCCGGGTGGATCGGATCATTCGCTTGGTTACCAAGCGGATGATCGGTCGATCCACTCAACGATTGATCTTGTGGCTCGATTCATCTGACGGATGGGACTCATCCGTCAGCATCGAATCACTAGCCCTTTGCCAGGCTGCCGAGTGCGCGGTTCGCCACGGTCAACATCGAAAGGTCCACCGGGCCCGACTGCGCCTTCATCTCGGCAATCAGCGAGCGGGTGCGCTCCACTGCCGCCGCATGCACCCGCGACCAGTCGGCGACCGGGTCGCCCATGTCGATGCCCTCCTCCTCGATGATCCGCACCGTCAGATCGTGCTGGTGGACGAACAGTTCCTCGATCAGCGCGGCGACGGCGAGGGTCTGCCAATGGGTGGTCGCCGGGAATTTTTCGGCCTGATAGCGCAGCCAGCCGAAATCGAACGCCTCGCCGGCGGCGAAGTGCAGCCGCGCCACGTCGCCGACCGAAACCCCCCGCGCCGTCGCCACCCGGACGATATCCCCGGCCGGGGCAAGGGCCACCAGATAGGCGATCCGCCGGGCCAGGTCTTCCGGGACCCCCTGCTCCCCATAACGGTTGGCCCGGAAGTCGATCCGGTCCCGCATTTCATCTGGCACCACCTCAACGATCGACCCGACCAGCCCGGCAACCGGCTGGCGAAACGCTTCCACATTGACGCCGATGTCGAGGGGTGCCCCGCCATGGCGGAGGAACCACAACGTCCCCCGCTCGACCAGCCGCTGGACCTCGCGATGCAGGACCGTCTGGGTCTCGGCGGCCACCCGGTTGTCCACAGCTTCGATCTCCGCCCAGAGATCGCGCACGGCGAACACGTCACGGGCGATGATGTACGCCCGTGCCACGTCGATGGGCGACATCGCGGTCTTGTCGACGATGTCGGTGACGAAGGTGCCACCCATCCGGTTGACCAGGCTGTTGGTGATCGTGGTGGCGATCAGCTCGCGGCGCAGGCGGTGGGCAGCGATCCGGTCTTTGAACTGCTCCTGGAGCGGTGTCGGGAAATAGCGGACCAGGTCAACGGCAAGATGGCGGTCATCGGGCAGGTCAGAGCCGAGCACGTGGTCGTAGAGCCAGATCTTGGAATAGGCAAACAGGACGGCGATCTCCGGGCGGGTAAAGCCGCGGCCGGCGGCGATCCGTTCGGCGAGGGCCTCGTCGTCGGGCAGGAACTCCACCTCGCGGTTGAGCCGGGCGCGGCGCTCGAGAAGGCGCATCAGCCGCACCTGGGCATCCATCGTCTCGGCGCTGCCCGCTTCGATGAGGGTGATCGCCTGGGTTTGCAGGTAGTTGTCGCGCAACACCAGCTCGGCGACTTCGTCGGTCATTGAGTCGAGGAGGATCTTACGCTGCTTGCCGGTCATATCGCCGTCGGCGACCACCGGATCGATCAGAATCTTGATGTTGACCTCGTGGTCGGAACAGTCGACCCCGGCGGAATTGTCGATGAAGTCGGTGTTGATGCGCCCGCCGCCCCCGGCAAATGCGATCCGGCCGAGCTGGGTGACGCCGAGGTTGGCGCCCTCGCTGATCACCTTGCAACGCAGGG
The DNA here is from genome assembly GCA_964454795.1 of uncultured Rhodospirillaceae bacterium. Taxonomy (GTDB): domain Bacteria; phylum Pseudomonadota; class Alphaproteobacteria; order Rhodospirillales; family Defluviicoccaceae; genus CAYVUM01. Next base: position 22,407 of record CAYVUM010000035.1, on the reverse strand, counting down.
CCCCGGCTTCGACCCGCAGGGCGTCGTTGGCGCGGTCGCCGATGTCCGCATCGCTCTCGGAGCCGGCTTTGACGTAGGTGCCAATTCCGCCGAACCAGAGCAGGTCGGCCTCGGCGGTGAGCAAGGCGCGGATCAGTTCGGTGGGGGTGAGCCGCTCGGCGGCGATGTCGAACCGGGCGCGGATCTCCGGGGTCAGGGCCAGGGTCTTGGCGCGGCGGTCATAGACCATCCCGCCCCTGGACATCACCGCGCGGTCGTAGTCGGTCCACGCCGAGCGGGGCAGCTCGAACAGCCGCTGCCGTTCCGCGAAGCTCGCCGCCGGGTCGGGATCGGGATCAACGAAGATGTGCAAATGGTTGAAGGCGCCGATCAGGCGGATCTGATCGGACAGCAGCATGCCGTTGCCGAACACGTCGCCGGACATGTCGCCGACCCCGATGACCGTGAACGGCTGGCTCTGGGTGTCGTGGCCGAGCTCGCGGAAATGGCGCTTCACCGATTCCCACGCCCCCTTGGCGGTGATCCCCATCTTCTTATGGTCGTAGCCGTTGCCGCCGCCGGAGGCGAAAGCGTCACCGAGCCAGAAGCCGTACTCGGCGGAAACGCCGTTGGCGATGTCTGAGAACGTCGCCGTCCCCTTGTCGGCCGCCACGACAAGGTAGGGATCATCGTCATCGTGGCGGACCACCTGCGGCGGCGGGGCGATGCGGTCGCCGACCCGGTTGTCGGTCAGATCGAGCAAACCGCGGATGAACGTCTGATAACAGGCGATGCCCTCGGCGAGCAGGGCTTCGCGGTCGCCGCCGGCGGGCGGCCGCTTGACCACGAAGCCGCCTTTGGAGCCGACCGGGACGATCACCGCGTTCTTGACCTGCTGCGCCTTCATCAGTCCCAGGACCTCGGTGCGGAAGTCCTCGGGCCGGTCCGACCACCGCAGACCGCCGCGGGCAACCTTGCCGCCACGCAGATGGATGCCCTCGACCCGGGGAGAATACACCCAGATTTCCACCATCGGCCGGGGCAGCGGCAGATCGTCCGCGAGGCTGCTGTCGATCTTGAACGCGACGTAGGTTTTCGGCCGGCCGTCGGCGCCGGCCTGGAAGAAGTTGGTGCGCAGGGTGGCATCGATGACGTTGACGAACCGCCGGAGGATGCGGTCCTGATCGGCGCTTTCCACGGTGTCGAGCGCCTGGGTGATCTCGCTGCGGACCTGTTCCGCCCAATCAGCGCGATGACCAGTGAAACCCGGATCGAAGCGGGTGCGGAACAGCCGGACAATGGCGGCGGCGATTTTCGGATTGTTGCGCAGGGTCTGCTGCAGGTAGGCCTGGGAGTAGGCGATCCGCACCTGCCGAAGATACTTGGCGTATGCGCGGAGGATCACCACTTCGCGACAGGCCAGGCCGCCATCCAGCACCAGGCCGTTGAAGGGGTCGCTTTCCGTGTCGCCGCGCCAGACGTCGGCGAAGGCGGTACTGAATTCGGCCCGGATCGCGCCGAGATCGACGGCGCGACCGCTGCTCGCCTCGACACCGAAATCGTGGATGGTCACGCGCGGCGCTTCATCCGCTGAGACCATCACCGGATAGGGCACCTCGTCGATCACCTGCAGGCCGAGATGCTCGAGCATCGGAACCACCTGCGAGAGGATCATCCCCGGGCCCGGCAGGTAGACCTTGAACCGGAACCGGTGGTCGGGGGCGGCGAACGGCCGGTAAAGGAGCGTCTGGATCTCTCCGGCGACCAGGGCCGCCTCGATCTGCTCGATGTCGGCCACCGCCTCGCCGGCGATGAACGACTCGCAATATCCCGATGGAAACGCCGTGGCATAGCGGGTGAAGAGACGGTAGCCCTCCTCCTCCCCGAAGCTGTGGACCAGGTTGGCAAGGAGCTTGTCGGACCACGACCGGGTGGCCTCGATGATCCGGGCTTCGAGCTCGTCGGCATCGACTCGGGTGGCAGCCGCGTGGGGAGTGCGAACCACGGAGTAAAGCCGGGCGAGCGGCGCCGTGCCCACCTCCGACTGGTGCGACATGACCGACCCGTCGAACGCCCGGGCGAGAATGTCGTTGATCTGGCTGCGCAGCCGCGTGTTGTAGCGGTCAACAGGAACATAGACGAGCGCGGTCACGAACCGTTCGTAGGGATCCCGGCGGAGGAACAGCGCCACCCTCTGGCGGTCCTGGAGATGGAGCACCCCGAGGGCGGTCTCGTACAGTTGATCGACATCCACCTGGAACAGCTCGTCGCGGGGAAAGGTTTCCAGGATGTTCATCAGCGCCTTGCCATCGTGGCCGCCGCGCTCGAAGCCGGCGCGGTCGATCACCGTCCGCAGGTGCTGGCGGAGAATCGGGATGTCGATGGCGCGTTCCGTATAGGCGGCCGAGGTAAACAGGCCGACGAACTGGTAATGGCCGACGACCCGGCCGTCGGCATCGAAGCGTTTGACGCCGATCACGTCGAGCAGAACGGGGCGGTGAACCGGGGACTGCCGGTCGGCCTTGGTGATCGTCAGCAGTTCGGGACGGCTCACGTAAAGGCGGACGGCCCGCGGCAGCACCTCGCTGCGGCTCGCCTCGTCAAACACAAAGGCGGAGTCCTCCCGCAGCAGTCCGAGACCGGAGCCGGGAACCACAGAAACGGCGACATCCGCCCCCTTGTCCAGATCGAGCGTGTAAGCGCGATAGCCGAGGAACGTGAAGCGGTTATCGCCGAGCCAGCGGAGGAACGCCCGGGTCTCGGCGACCCGGTCGGCGGGCCGGCCGCCGGCCTCCGCCTCGAAGATGTCGATGACGGTGTCGAGCTGATCGCGCATCGCCGGCCAGTCGGCGACGCAAGAGTGCACGGCGCTCAGGACGTCGCGGACGGCGGCCGCAATCGCTTCCAGGCGGTCACCGGACTGGTGCGTCACCTGAAAATGCATGAACGATTCCTCGAAGGCCTCGTCGCCCAGATCAACAGATGCGGCCGCGATCGACCTGACCGTGCCGTCGGCAGCGCGGGCCACCTTGTAGACCGGGTGGATGATCAGGTGGACCGCGAGATCATGGCGGTTCAGTTCGGCGCGCACCGACGCGACCAGGAACGGCGAGTTGCGGGTGACCACCTCGACCACCGTGTGCTCGCAGCGCCAGCCGTGCTCGTCCAGGCGGGGATTGTAGACCCGGACCAGCGGCGTCTCGGGATCCCTCCGGGCAGCCAGCCGCCAGTGGCTGTAGGCGGCGCCGAACAGCGTATCCGGGGTCTCGGAACGGATGTCGTCGGGGGGGACGTGGGCGAAATAGCGGCGCAGGAACGGCTCGACCCGGGTGGCCGCCTCGCCGAGCCGCCGCTCGGCCGTCTCCACAATCCGATCGAGCAGTTCGCCCATTGCCGTGTCGCTCTGGGGCATCGTGTCTGGAGCCATCGTTGTCACCTCCCGGTCGGCTTTGATGCCGGCGGGTCCCCGCCGGTCGCCGGTTACACCGCCAACTCTAGGGGATTGCCCGAATCGAGGCACGCGGGTTTTGCGGCGCCGTGGCTTCCGGAACCGCCGGCAGGATCGCCGCGGATGTCTCCCTGTGCCATTAAGTTCTTTTTTTATTTTTTTTCTGTTGGTTTTCTGTTCGTTTTTCCCTGGCGAGGAACGGAACACGGCGAGCGACCGGCCCCCGCATTGCCGGACGGCTGGCCGGATCGGGGCTATGATCCCCGTCGACATGCGGCGCGGGAGCGGAAGGGATCAGGAATGAATGATGGCGGATCGCAGCCGGCGGCAGACCCGTTTCGTGACGCGCTTGGCGGTGGGCAGTTCGGCTGCATCCTTGCTGATCCGCCCTGGCGCTTCCAGAACCAGACGGGGAAGGTCGCACCGGAACACCGCCGGCTCAGCCGCTATCGCACCCTCGGCCTCGCAGACATCATGGCCCTTCCCGTGACCGAGGTTTGCAGCGAGCCGGCCCATCTCTATTTGTGGGTCCCGAACGCCCTGCTTCCGGAGGGCCTCGCCGTGATGACGGCGTGGGGATTTGCCTACAAGGCCAACATCATCTGGCACAAAGTCCGCAAGGACGGCGGGCCGGACGGACGCGGGGTCGGCTTTTACTTCCGCAACGTCACCGAAATCCTGCTGTTCGGCATTCGCGGCAGCCATGCGCGCACCCTCGCCCCCGGCCGTCGCCAAGTCAACCTGGTGAGCACGCGTAAACGCGAACACTCGCGGAAGCCCGACGAAATTTACCCCATCATCGAGGCCTGCTCGTGGGGTCCATACCTGGAGCTGTTCGCCCGCGGCTCCCGTCGCGGCTGGACCACCTGGGGCGATCAGGCTGCAGAGTACCATCCCACCTGGGCGACCTACGCCAACCACTCGGGGGGCTGCCCGGCCGCGAACCCGGCCCCTTGCGCTGATGAGCCCGTTGGATGACTGCGGGCGAACCGGCCGCAACCGGCGCAGACCGCCCCCGGGTATTCCTCACCGCCGGCGGCGACCGGCGGATTGGCCGGGGACATCTCTGGGCGTTCTCCAACGAGATCCGGATGGACGCCGAAGCAAAGGCCCTGCCGCCCGGCAGCATCGTCGCCCTGCACCGGGTGGACGGCAAGCCGGTGGGGGTCGGAACCTTCAATCCCCACACCCTGATCGCCTTCCGCCTGCTCGCCAGCGACAGCCGCACCGCGATCGACCGGGCGTTCCTGGAGCGGCGGCTCAACCGGGCGCTGGCGCTGCGCGCCGCGTTGTTCGAGGGGGCCTTTTACCGGCTGGTCCACGCCGAGGCCGACGGCCTTCCCGGCCTGGTGGTCGACCGGTTCGCCGACAGCCTGGTGGTCCAGGCCAACACCGCGGGCATGGACCGGCTGCTCGATGATCTGACCGCAGCGCTCGACACCGTGCTGGCACCGGCGCGGATCGTCGCCCGCAACGATACCGCGGCGCGCTCCCTGGAGGGGCTGGAGATGGGGGTGAGCGCCCTCAAGGGCGATCTGCCCGCGGATGCGGTGGCGGTGCAGGAGGGCGAACTCACCTACTTCGCTGATGTCATCGCCGGGCAGAAGACCGGCTGGTACTTCGACCAGCGGCCGAACCGGAGCTTTATGGCCCCGCTCGCCCGCGGCGGCGCCATGCTCGATGTTTATGCCCACTCCGGCGGCTTCGCGCTTGCGGCGGCGGCGGCCGGTGCGACAGAGGTGCTGGCGATCGACTCCTCGGCGCCGGCCCTGGCCCTGGCCGAACGGTCGGCGGCGCACGCCGGGCTCGCCGGGCGCTGCACCTTCCGCAACACCGAAGCCTTCGCCGCGCTGGAGAGCCTCGGCGAGGAGCGGGCGCGGTTCCGGGTGGTGGTCGCCGACCCACCCCCCTTCGCCAAGGCCAAAAAGGACGTGGGCAGCGCGCTGCGCGGCTATCGCAAGCTGGCCCGGCTGGCCGCCGCCCTGGTGGAACCCGGGGGATTTCTGTTCATCGCCTCCTGCTCTCACAACATCGAACCCGACCGCTTTACCGCCGAGGTCGCCGCCGGGCTCGACCGCGCCGGTCGCACCGGGCGGATCATCCGCGCCTTCGGCGCCGGCGCCGATCATCCGGTCCACCCGTTCCTTCCCGAGACCGCCTACCTGAAGACGCTGGCCCTCCACCTGGACTGACGGCCCGGTTTGCGCGCAGGATGATGTTCCGCCGGAAGCGGTCGGCGGGTCCGAATTCCGGGACGATGCACGACAGCGGTTTCCTCGGCGATGTTCTGATCCTGCTTGCGGCGCTTCTGCTGTTCGTGCCCCTGGCGCAGTGGCTGCGGATCGGCTCGGTGCTCGCCTATCTCGCCGCCGGCCTCGTCGTCGGGCCCGACGTCCTCGGCCTGATTACCAACGTGGACGCGGCGCTCCGCATCGGCGAGTTCGGGGTCGTGTTCCTGCTGTTCGCCGTCGGGCTCGAATTGAAGGTGGAGCGCCTGCGGCTGTTCCGGCTGCGCTCGTTCATCCTCGCGGGCAGCCAGGTGGTGGTGACCGCGGTGGTCGTCACGACGATCGCCTGGGGCCTCGGATTGACGCTGATCCAGGCGTTTCTGGTCGGTGGTGCGCTCAGTTTTTCGTCCACCGCGGTGGCGCTGCAGGTCTTGGGCGAGCGCACCGCGATGACCCGCCCGCTCGGCCGCTCCGCGCTCGCCATTCTGCTTGTGCAGGACGCGCTGGTGGGGCCGATGCTGGTCTATGTGTCGGTGGCCGCGCGCGGCGACAGTCATCTCGGACTCGCACTGGGTGAAGCCGCGTTGAAATCGCTGATGGTTGTGGCGCTGATCGTCCTCGGCGAACGGCTGCTGCTGCGCCCGGTCTTTCGCCTCGCGGCCGGCGCCGGCCAGCCGGAAGTGTTCACCGGCGCCACCCTGCTCCTCGTTCTCGGGGTCGGCTGGGCGACCGAAAACGCCGGCCTGTCCATGGCGCTCGGTGCCTTTCTCGCTGGGCTGATGGTCGCCGACACCGAGTTCCGCCATCAGGTCGCCGCCGACATCCAGCCGTTCCGCGGCCTGTTCCTTGGCCTGTTCTTCATGGCCGTCGGCATGTCCATCGACCTGTCGGTCGCCGGGAACAATGCCGCCGCGGTCGTGTTCACCGTCGTGACGCTGATCGCGGTCAAGGCGGTGATCATCGCCGGCCTGGCCCTGGCGCTCCGGGTGCCGCGGGAACGGGCGTTGGCGCTGGCGGGCCTGCTGTCCCAGGGCAGCGAGTTCGCGTTCGTGCTGTTCGGCTTTGCCGCCGCCGCCGGCGTTCTGCCCGACACCGAGGCGCAGATCCTCACGGTTGCCGTCGGGCTGTCGATGGTGGTCACCGCGGCTGGCGGCGCGCTGGTCCGGCTGTCCGCCGGCGCCCGCGAAGCCGCGCCGTCGGCCCTCGGCAAGCTGGACAAGGAAGGGGGCGATCTTGCGGGTCATGTGGTCATCGCCGGGTTCGGACAGGTGGGAATGGCGGTCGCCCGCCATCTCGCCACACAGCGGATTCCGCTGGTCGTGCTCGATCTGAGCCCGCGCCGGGTCGCCGCCAGCCGCGCCCGGTCGCTGCCCGTGTTCTACGGCAATGCCACCCGGCTTGACGTCTTGCGCGCCGCCCGCGTCGACCGCGCCCAGGCATTGGTGGTCGCCGTGCCCGACGCCGACATCGCCGAGGAAATCACCGAGATGGCCCGCGCTGCTTGTCCCCGGCTGAAAATCTTCGTGCGGGTGCCCGATGCCGACTCGGTGCGCCCCCTGCAAAAGGCCGGGGCCAACGCCGTGGCGATCGACGGCCTGACCACGGCCCTTGAGCTCGCCGAGCGGGTTGTGCTGATTTTCGCCATTGAAACCGAGTGCGATGACCCGGGACCGCCGCCTCCGGGGTCCCGGGCAGGGCCGTGAGCAAAATGGCGAGGCGCGCGGTCCGATCTCGCCCGCGGCGCGTAAGCCTCCCATATCCGCGGAATTGCCGGTTCCGTCAAACCCACCATCGAAGGGCCTGATCATGAAACTCGGACTGCGCGCCCTCGCGGCCCTGTGTGTCAGCAGCCTTGTCGGTGGCTGTGCGCTGCTGACCTCGCTGCCGTCGCCGAGCGGCGTGGACGACCGGCTGAAGGCGTTGCCGGCCCGCGATCTGCCACTCTCGGCGCCGGTGACCATTCACTGGAATGAACATCAGGTTCCCTACATCGTCGCCGAAACCGACGCGGATGCCGCCTTTGCGCTCGGCCTCGTCCATGCCCACCTCCGGCTCGGACAGATGGCCGTCTACAAGCGGATCGCTCAGGGCCGGATTGCCGAAATGGGCGGACCGCTCGCCACCGATATCGACGAATCCCTGCGCATCCTGGGATTCGGCCGGGGAACGCCGGACGTGCTGGCGGCCATGCCTCCGGACTCGCGCGCTTGGCTCGACCGGTTCATCGCCGGGATCAATCACTATCAGGCGACCGTTAAGCGGCTGCCGGTCGAATACGAGATTCTCGGGCTGGAGCGGGAGCCGTGGACGGCTGAGGATGTCCTGACCTTCGGCCGCCTGGCCGGCACCGATGTCAACTGGCTGGTCTGGTTCTCGGTTCTGGAACTGCGCGGGCGGCAGGACTGGCCGCAGATCTGGGAGCGGCTGACCAACGACGGCGGCGATTCCACCCCGAGTTTCCCGCCCGGCGACGTCCGTGGCCTTGCAGAGCTGCTCGCCGGGTCGAGCCGCTCCGGTTCCAATACCCTGGCCATTGCTCCATCGCGCTCGACGACTGGCGGAGCGATCCTCGCCAACGATCCGCACCTTGGCATCAACCTGCCCAATCTCTGGCTGCTCGCCGGGATCAAGACCCCGACACTGCAGGCCGTCGGCCTGATGGTACCCGGACTGCCGTTCTTCGCGATCGGCCGCAACGAGCGGATCGCCTGGGGCGGAACCAACATGCGGGCCGCCTCCAGCGATCTGGTTGACGCATCGAGCCTGGAGCCGGGTCAGATGCGCGAACGTAGCGAGACCATCGGCGTGCGCTGGTGGCTCGACCGGGAGATCACCATCCGCGAGACCCCGTGGGGGCCGCTGTTGTCCGACGCCCCGCAGTTGGCGGACAAGGTGAGCGGCGCGCCGCCGTTTGCGCTTCGCTGGCTCGGCCATGACGCCTCCGACGAGATCACTGCGATGCTGGAGGTCGCCCGGGCCGGCGATTTCGACGCCTTCCGGCGCGCTTTCACGACCTTCGCCGTCTCCGGCCAAAACATGCTCTACGCCGACGTGGACGGCAATATCGGCCAGGTGATGGCGGTCCAGGTGCCGCAGCGCGACGGCCCGCCCGATGAACTGATCCTGAGCCCGTCCACGACCGAGGCGAATTTCGCCACTCTGCTGAACGCGACCGAACTCCCCGCCAGTTACAATCCGCCGGAAGGGGTGCTGGCATCGGCCAACAACCGCCCGACCCGCAAAGGACCCGTTGTCGGCTGGTTCTACTCCCCCGATGACCGGGTCGAGCGGATGGCCGCGGTGGTCGGCGCCAAAGGCCGGGTCGGTCTCGATGACGTCAAGGCCCTGCAACGGGACGTATACATGCAATCCGCCGTGAAACTGCGCGACCTGTTGGTCAACCGGATGGACGGTCTGGGCGTGGCCACTGCGGCGAGCGGCAGCGAACGCGACCTTCTCGCCGCGATGCGCGCCTGGGACGGCTTCTATACGGTCGAATCCACGGATGCCGTGGCATTCGAGCGGTTTCGGGCGGTGTTCACGACCTCGTTCTACAAGGGGCTGTATGGTACGGAGGACTGGCAGAGCTTTGCCAATCTCGGCCGCGCCAAGGCCCTTCTCATCGAGGACATCCGGGCCACGGACGATGCCACCCTGACGCAGCAGTTGGGCTCGGCTCTCGCAGAGGCCGCCGACGGCTACGATCCCCGGGTGCAGTGGGGCGATCTGCACCGCCTGGAGCTGCGTCATCCGCTGGCGTTTCTGCCGGTGATCGGTGGCCGCTTCCAATTCGGGGACTATCCGATCGGCGGCAGCTCGGACACCTTGATGAAAACCGCCCACAGCACGACCATGGACGAGCATCGGGTCCGCTACGGCTCCCAGGCCCGGCACGTCTCCGACATGACCGATCCGGACGGCAACTGGTTCGTGCTGCTCGGCGGCCAGGACGGCTGGATCAACAGCTCGACGTTCCTGGATCAGGTGCCGCTGTGGCTCGAGGGCCGGTACATCCGCATGCCCCTGAAACTGGAGACGGTTCGGGCCGACTTCGGCCGGACCACGGTGCTGAACGCCGATCAGCCTGTTGCTGGTCGTCAAGACCCTTAAGGGGCAGTTATCGGTCCGCTCACAAAAAAAAGCGGCTCCGAAGAGCCGCGAGGTGATGGGGTTAGGGGAGAGAGAGAGAGAGAGAGAGAAATCGTCTGAACAGGCTGGCCGGCCGCAGGCACTGCGGTGGCGGCCCCTCGGACCACAACGGGGTGAGCTCACCCCAGTGCAACCGATCGCCTGTCCGCGTTTGATGCACGCTCTGTGCCAGATTTTTCATTTCTCGATGTTCCAAGGACTTAGCCAGATCCGGCGACGGTCTAATCGCCAAAGTTGTAAAAAATGCCGACACCCCCGCCATCGCGCGAGGTCAAATTTCAGTCGTTTTATCAAGAGCTTGAAGGGTTAACTCAGGGTGACCGCAGCAACCCTGCCATGTGTCAAATTCAACGACACCCCGTTTGTGGCGGACACACGGGGCAGGGGCGTGTCAGCAAGCTGACATCCGGGCGGCCTTGCGGTCCGCAGCATCACTCAGCACATCCTCAGGGTGCTCATCACGGCCGGTTACGGCCGGACCTCGACGACCAGGCCATGACTGCGATCCTCGACGCCACACCGCTCTTTCGCCTGTATGCCCGCCGCCGCCAGCGCATCCTGTCCGGTGAGCGGCCGGCGGAGGTCCAGCAACGCGTCCTTCTCGACCTGCTGACCCGGGCTGCCTCCACCCGCTTCGGCGGCGACCATGGCTTTGCCCGGCTCTCCTCGGTCGCGGCTTTCCAGCAAGCCGTGCCGCTGCGGCGTTACGAGGCCTTCTGGGACGAGTACTGGCAGCCAGCCTTCCCGGTGCTGGAGAATGTGAGCTGGCCCGGCCGGATCCCCTACTTTGCGTTCACCTCCGGCACGACCACCGGGGTGACCAAGAACCTGCCGGTCAGCGGCGAGATGACCGCCGCCAACCGCCGGGCCGCCCTCGACGTGATCGTCCAACACCTGCTCAACCGCCCGCAGAGCCACGTCTTTGGCGGCAAGACCTTCATGCTCGGTGGCTCCACGGCGCTGGAGGAGGAAGCCCCCGGGGTGTGGAGTGGCGATCTCAGCGGCATTGCCGCCAGCGCCATTCCCTGGTGGGCCCGGCCGTTCACGTTTCCACCGCGCAAGCTGGAGGCGATCAGCGACTGGGAGGAAAAAATCGCCGCTTTCGCAACTGCTGCCCGCGGTGTCGATATCCGCTGTATCACCGGGGTGCCGAGCTGGATGCTGATCCTGTTCGAGCAAATGACCGGGGAAAGCGGCGGTGCGCCGCTGGCCGAGGTGTTCCCGAACCTGGAACTGGTTGTCCATGGCGGGGTGAATTTCGCCCCCTACCGTGATCTGTTCGCGGAAAAGCTTGCCGGCAGCGGTGCTGAGACGCGCGAAGTCTACCCGGCCAGTGAGGGGTTCATCGCCGTCGCCGACCGCGGCGACGGAGAGGGCCTGCGGATGATCCTCGACAATGGCCTGTTCTACGAATTCGTTCCGGTCGAAGAGTTGGAGTCCGCCGCGCCGACGCGCCACTGGATCGCCAACGCGGATACGGACGTCAATTACGCGCTCGTCGTCTCATCGAACGCCGGCCTCTGGGCCTATGTCCTGGGTGACACGGTCCGGCTGATCGACCGCGATCCGCCGCGTCTCCTGATCACCGGACGCACCTCATACATGCTATCGGCGTTCGGCGAACATCTGATCGGTGAGGAGATCGAAGCCGCTGTCGCGACTGCCGCCGAGGCCATCGACCGCAATGTGACCGACTGGTCCGTCGGTCCGGTTTTTCCGCACGCTGACAGCGAACGGGGCGGCCATCTCTACATCGTTGAGTTCGCCGACGGCGTTCCGGACCCGGACAACGTGGACCGGTTCACCCGCGCCATCGACGAAGACCTGTGCAAACGGAATGATGACTACCGGGTCCACCGCTCCGGCGACTATGGCATGCGCGCGCCCGTGGTCCGCCCTGTCGCACCGGGGACCTTTGCCGACTGGATGAAGGCCCATGGCCGGCTTGGCGGTCAGAACAAGGTACCGCGGGTGATCACCGATGACGACGTGTTCGCCGACCTCCGCAATTTCGCCGGCGCGAACAGCCAGGAAAACGCTTAGAGCGGGTCGCCTCCCAATAGGATCGCTCCGCGATGCTATTGGGAGGCGTGAATCCGCTCTACCCTGTTGAATCAGAGCAGATTCACCCGATCAGATTGGATCGCAAAGCGATTCAATCAGATCGGGATCTGCTCTAGAGGTCGCCCGCGGCCGGTCCTTGCGCCGGGCCGGGGGCAAAGGCAGGCCGGCCATCACACAGTCCGCGTCCGCCAGCCGGGCAGCAAGGAAGCGGCGGGTCCGCCGCTGGCCGACGGTCGGGTCTGTCGCCCACACCACCAGAGTGGCGAGAAACAGCCAGGTGAGCCCCACCTCCTCCACCTCCCGCCGCGGCGGCGGCGCCGTCAGGCCGGCGGCATCCCGCCACCACAGCACGGTTCGCGACAGGTCGAACACCAGCGGCACCCAGTGGTGGGGATGGAACGGCCAGAGTTTGACCTTCAGCATCTCCACGGAGACCTGCCGGCGCGGGGCGAGGGTGTCCAGCCAGCGGGTCAACAGGATATACAGCCGCTCGCGCGCCGGCCGGGTGAAGAAACCCGCATCGACCGGCGCCAGCATTGCTGCCCGGGCCCGGGCAAACCAGGCATTGGCGATGGCGTCGCGATCGTGGAAGCGCGCCGCCAGGTCATCGAGGCCGATGCCCACCGCCGCGGCCACGTCGCGGAGGTGGACATTGTCCCAGCCGTCCCGCGCGGCGAGATCGACGGCGACGTCGACAATCCGGTCGTTCAGGTCAGTGTCGCTACCCATCGGTCGGCTCTCCCGGACTGGTGGTGCGAAATGCGGCCGGGCAAGACAGGTCCAGGCCCTTTCCGCAAGAACAGTGTCCTTCCCTGGTGATGTAGGGCAGAAGCGCTCCGGTGTTCCGGGCCGCGACCGGATTTTCGCGCGTCAGCTGCCTGTGACCAGCTGCCGATACAGACGCACGTACTGCTGAACCATCGTGTCTGCTGAGAAATCCCGCCGGACCCGCTCCTGCAGGGCCCGCCCCAGGCGTGCGCCCAGGGCCGGATCGCCGGCAAGGCGGATGACCGCGGCGGCCAGGGCATCGGCGTTTTCGACGGGAACGACAAGGCCGGTTTCACCGTCCGTCACCACCTCCAGGAACGGCCCGATCTCTGAGCAGACGATGGGGCGGCCAAGGGCGCCGGTCTCCAGGAGGACCATGGGCAGTCCCTCGCTTCGCGACGGAGCCACGAGCCCGAGCGAGCGGTCCATGAGCTTGAGGACCTGCCGGCGCCGCAGTGGTCCGACCAGATGCACACGGTCGCGGCAGGCAAACTCATCCAGCAACGCCTGGCAGGAGTCCCAGGCCTCACGCGGTTCGCCGGCGACGATGAGGTGAAGATCAGGCGCCACCCCGCGCACTGTCGGCCAGGCCCGGATGGCAACGTCGATGCCCTTGTAGTGGGTGACGTTGGCGACGCACAGCAAGAACCGCTCCGGCACCTCGAAGCCAGATTCCGCCGCGTCGGCACGGTTCAGCTCCGCATCCACTTCCCCCAAATCCAGGCCGTTGCGGACCACGCCGATCTCCCCGCAGCCGTTGAAGGCCTCGGCCGCCTGGCCGGCAAGCCAGCCGGAGACCGCAACGTTGGCTCCGGCGCCGCGCAACATCGCGCGAATCAGCATCCGATCGACCCGGTTCTGTTGGGAGAAGTTGACAGTATCGCCACGGTGAAGCGTGACCAGATACGGCGGCCCGCCCAGCCACCTCAAAATGCGAAAATAGAACTGATAACTGGCAGCATAATGCAAATGGATGACTTCGATCTCCTGCTCTTTTATAAACCGTTTCAGATCCCACAGGGTCAGTGGTAAATCGCGAAGCCAACCAAGGAAACCCGCAACAGGCTTCTGTTTCGAAAATGGCGTCCGATGTCGGCGCAGGTTCAAGGTCATTCCGGACGCCTCGATGCAGCGAAGCCGCACTGAGTCCCAGTCGTTGGCGAGAATGTGGACGGTGTGTTCCGCGGACAGGTACTTATAGAGAATCCGGATCACCGTCCCGACCCCGCCTGCTTCTGTGGTCGGGATCCATCCGGTCACGGTCAAAATCTTCAGAGGAGGCATACGCGTCTCCAACTCCGCGGACAACGTCGCGGTATGTTCTTTAGCGCTGCGCTGGGACAGGACGACTGGCGCCGGCGTTTCGACGTGTACTGGTTTGTGTTCGCCCATCGCCGCGGCTCACGGATGCTGACCTTCCGGCGCCGGCCGTCCCCATCCACGCAGCGACTGGCGGCAGAAGCTGATGATCTGGGCTTCGGCACCATCCGGCTGGCCGCTGATCCACCAGAACGCGCCGACGCTGCCCGTGTACGCGGCCGCGCCCACCCCAACCTGAATGAGGAGGTTCAGGAATGCCGATAGCACGTCGGTGGCCGGCGGCAGCGACGATTGAACCGCCAGAACCGCGGCGACCATCACCGCGAGCGCGGCGAGGATTCGCCAGGTGCGGGCCACGAACAGGGAGGCTGGCAGCTTCAGCCAGACGGCGAGAAGCGCCACCCGCGCCACGAGGTTGACGATCACAACCCCGACCATCGCGACGGCAGCACCTGCCGTCCCCCAGGTCGAAGCGCCCAGCCAAAGCAGTGGCAGCAGCACTGCTGTGGTGCCGACGCCGATCCATGTAATCACCGAGGGACGCTTGAGGGCGAGAAAGACCGGGGTTGTGTTCGTTTCCCAGATGTTCACAAATGCATAAAGGGAAAAGATTTCGATCAGCGGGATCGCATCCAGCCAGTTCGATCCGAGCAGGACGCGGACAAGCGGGTCGGCGGTAAGCCCGAGGCCGATCGCCACCGGGCACATCAGCAAGGCGACAATGGCTGTGCTGTCCACGTACAGCCGCGTCAAGCCGAGGCGATCCTCCGCCAGCCGGGAAAATCCCGGCAGAAAGGCGCGGCGGATCGGGGCGAGCACCTCTGTTCCCGCCAGCTCGGCGATATCGAAAGCGACCGTGTAAACACCGAGCGGGCCGGCGCCGAGCAGCTTGGCGAGAATGAGATGATCACTGCGGTTGCGCAAGAACATGATCATGCTGGTCGCCAGCAACCAACTGGAATAACCGAAGATTTCGCGAACGGCTGCGAGCGACCAGCGGGGCCGAAAGGGGTGCATTAAGAAGCTGAGGATCAGTCCTCCGGCTCGACCCACAACAATCCCGGCAACCAATGCCCAATAATTCTCAAGGAGCAATGCCATCAGAATCGTCACGACAAATGAAATCATTTTCATTCTGATCGTTAAAGAAAAATCACGGCTGAATTGAAACTCTTTCTGAAAATCTACGATTCCAACATTCTCAAACCCTCGCAGCAAAGGCGCTAACGCAATCACCTGGACAATCGCTGATATCCTCTGATCTTCGAAAAAATCCGCTGCATAAGGCGCACTTACCCACAATAAGGACGCGATCAGAACACCGCGGAGGATCGACAGCGTCCAGACGGTATCGTAATGTCGTCGCTCGGTATCCTGGTGAGAGATCAGATAGACGTGGAAGCTGAGCTCACTCATCGCTTCCAGACCGGCGACCACAACCATCGCCAAGGCGACCAGACCGAAATCCTCCGGTACCAGGATGCGGGCCAGAATAATCGTGGAGATGAAGCCGATGCTCCGCACGCCGAAGCGGGCGAGCAGCATCCAGCCGGCACCGAAGGCGATTTTCGTGCCGATGCCGGTGGTCGAAGCGTTCACGCCGCCCTCGGGTCTTTCTTGCTTGGGTGAGGCCGGGGAGAGGCCGCCGGTCCGACCGACGTCCAGCGGGCAGCGCCCGCTCCCGATGCCGTGTGTTGCATAACGGAACACTCCGGGGTTGGCGAGTGGAAAGCCCGGCGCGGCCCGGAGGCCGACCGGCATCGCCGTCGGTGCCCTGATCCGCGATCCGGTCCACAAGGGTGTGGAGCCGGTCCCATTTTCAAAGCCTTAACGGCGGTGGCGAAGCGGCAGGCGGCCCGCCTCGAAATGTCTCAAGGATCGAGGGCAGCGGCCCGCGCCCGGGCCGCCTCGGCCTTGTCCGGTTCGCCCAGAACGTCCCAGGCGCGGGCGAGGCGGAGCCAGCCGTCGCGATCGCCGGGATCGTCCTCCAGGCGGGCTTCGAGACGGCCGACCATCGCCTGGATGAACGCGGCCCGCTGCTCGGGCGGCAGGGCCCCGGCTGCTTCCGCCTGTTCACGGGTCGGTACCGGGAGGCCGGTGCCGTCTGAAGGTAACGCCGCTGGCAGGTCCAAAGACGGGTTCAGGGCCGCAGGGTCGATACCGAGATCGGCGGCGGCGCGATCGATCTGCTCCCGGACCTGCGGCAACCAGGGCGCCCCCTCTGGTGCGAGCGCGACCAGATCGACCCAGCCCTGCAGGGCGCCGG
This sequence comes from uncultured Rhodospirillaceae bacterium, assembly GCA_964454795.1. Lineage (GTDB taxonomy): Bacteria > Pseudomonadota > Alphaproteobacteria > Rhodospirillales > Defluviicoccaceae > CAYVUM01. Next base: position 6,185 of record CAYVUM010000035.1, on the reverse strand, counting down.
CGATGTCGCCATCCTGCGCCCGGGCCAATGCCAGATAGTAGCGCGCCCGGGGATTGCGCGGATCGGCGGCCAGGACCGCAGCAAACGCCGCCCTGGCCTCGCCGGTGACGTCTCCCGCGCCAGCCCTGACCAGGGCTTCACCGTATCGGGCACCGATCGCGGCCGTTCGCCCGCTCAGATCCCACGCCTGGCGCAATGCGCTCGCCGCCTCGGGATAATTCTCCATCGCCAGCTGGGCGCGGGCCAGCATTAGCCACGCTTCGAGATTGCGCGGATCCACCGCAAGGCGCTGCTTCAGGCCGGCGATCGCAGCGTCGAGCCCCAGGGCAGCGGCCTCAGCCGGGCGGTCCGCGGCGCTGGCCCCCGACCGGTCGGACCGGGCGGCAAGCGGCTGATCGGGCAGTCGCGGTGCGCCGATAGCGAGATAGGCCGCTACGGCGACGGCCGGCACCGCGACCGCCATGAGGGTTGCCAGCACCGGTGAACGGTCCGGGGCAAGACGGCTGCTGCGGACCTGCTCTCCCGCCGTTCCCGCCAGGATCCGCCGCTTGACCTCGATCCGCGCCGCCTCGGCCTGGGCCGCATCGATCAGGCCGCGCTCTTCATCCCGGTCGATCTCGGCGAGCTGATCGCCCCACACGGCAAGATCGTAGGCGGAGCGTTCGGCGAGGTGCGGACGACCACGACGCAGCAGGGGCCAGGCAAGGGCCGCCGCCACGGCAAGGCATGCTGCCGCCACCGCGACCCACAGTCCGATCACCGCTGTTCGTCCGCGAGCAAATCGGCGATCCGCCGTTCTTCCTCGGCCGACAGCGGCGCCAGGGCTTCCGCGGCAGCACGCCGCCGCCGGCGCAGCACCGCTGCCAGCGCCACCGCGCCGGCGCCGACGATGACCGCCGGACCGAGCCAGAGGGCATAGGTATCCGGTCGGAACGGTGGTTCGAGCAGGACAAAATCGCCGTAGCGGGAAGTGACGTAATCGAGGACGGCCTGATCGCTGTCGCCGGTCATGAGCCGCTCGCGGACCAGCAGCCGGAGGTCGCGGGCCAGTTCGGCATCGGAATCGTCGATCGACTGGTTCTGGCAGACGAGGCAGCGCAACTCGCGGCTGATCTCGCGGGCGCGGGCTTCGAGGGCCGGGTCGGCGAGGACTTCGTCCGGCTGCACGGCCATCGCTGTTCCGCCCGTCACCAGGGCCGCGATCAGCACCGCGCCCAGTCCGGGCGCCGCCATCACTCGGCGCGCAAACGTTCGACGATCGGCCAAAGCGTTGAGGTCCATACATCGGCGGTGATCGGGCCGATGTGCTTGTAGCGGATCATACCCTCGGCATCGATGACGAACGTCTCGGGCGCCCCGGTGACGCCGAGGGCGATCGCTGCCTTGCTGTCCGGATCATCGCCGATCCGCGTATAGGGATCGCCGTGGCGGGCGAGCCAGGCTGGACCGGCCGCCCGGTCGGGTTCCCGCCAGTCAACGCCGTAGATCGGAATCACCCGTTCATCGGCAAGCCGCATCAACAGCGGATGCTCGATCCGGCACGCCGCACACCAGGACCCGAACACATTGAGCAGGCTGACTTGGCCTTTCAGATCCTCACGGCTCAAACCGGTGGCGCGCCCCTGGATCGGGGCAAGAGCGAAGGCTGGCACCGGCTGGTCGATCAGCGCCGAGGGCACCGAATGCGGGTCGCGGCCAAGGCCGATCCAGAACGCCCCCGCCAGCACCAGGAACAGCAGCAGCGGCGCCAGGTAAACCAGCCGCGAGGCTGCGTTGCGCGGGAACCGTGCCACGGCAGGGCCGCCGGCAGGCGGGTCGGACGGGAGACTTTCATCCACGCTGATCATCGCCCCTGAAAAATAATCGCTCCCTGCCGCCCGTGGAAGACCTGTCGTTACCGCCTTTGCCTTCCCATCGGACGGAGACGCAACGGGCGGCATCATCGCCCCGGCCGGGAACGCCAGGCGGGAATGCCGATTGGGGGAGAACATGACAAAAATATTGCGCTCCGCTGCCTTCGGGTGGTATAAACAACCCAATAAGGTGAGGGAAATGGCGGAACAGTCACGACGGAGGTGGTGCGGGCGTCGCGGCCCGGTTTCGTGATTCGGTGCTTGCAGCGATGACTCTGTCGCGGCGGCCAAGGAGGGAGCATGGTCAGCAGCGCATTCCTGGAAGTCGTCCTGCTCTTCCTGATCCCACTCATCCCGACCCTGATTATCTATCTCGCCCTTAGCAAGGGCAATGTGGCCAAATGGATCCAGTCTCAGGATCTGGGACCCGGAGGTAAAGTCGCGATCGAGGTCGGCGGCCCGGCTGCTTTTTTTGTTATTTGCGTTTTTGTGCTGATGTGGCAATGGTCCGAGTACAGAAAAGGGCAGATCGATAGCCTGCAGTCCATTATTCAGAAGCACGATCTTTCAATCGACGACATGGATTATGTCGCGGAAACGGCGGCATCGTTCAAAAAGAATGATTTGACCCCTAAACAAGCTGATGCCGTGCTTTCTTTGGTTTCCAGCTTCGTCGAATTCATGAAAATTTTGAATATCGACTCGCAGCACCTCGGGCAATTTATTGACCATTTCGCTGAATCGGTTGACCGACGCACAAAAATTATTGGTCAATATTGCTATTTCTACCGAAAAACAACACAGGCGGACGAAGGCAGACCGGCGATCGTTCCGGATTTGCCCCCGGACGTGACGGACCCTTCAAAATACTGGGACGGATACGGCTCCGTAACCGTTCTGGACGATGAAGGATTCATTGATCCAAAAATTACTGGTGTTTTTGAAGGATTGCGCAATGGCCAATTCTTCAGGGTCAAATTTGAATCGCGTCGTCTCAAAATAGACAAAAAAGGTATGTTCTACGATTGGATCATCGAAGACTTTATGGGGCGACGCGTCGGCAATGGCATTGCGTCTCTGGACTTCAACACGGCTGAGATCGGCGTCGAGGAAGGCCAATACATTCGCCTGACCGGCTTCTACACGGACTTCGAGGGGCGGTCCGGGTCGCTGGAATACGTGCGCATGGGCGAACGATACGGCCAGACCTGCCGGGAGGTGGCCAGCACCCTCGGCTGGGAAGTTGCCTCCACGCTGGCAAGCGGCCCGGATTGAGACATCAGCCGTCGCGCGCGCAGATTTGCGCCGGCACGCCATCTCGCACTTTCGCGTCAGATTTCCAGCCCAACAACGCGAACAAGAGGCGTGGCGTCCTGATGACCCGTATCAGCCGGGGACCGCCTCCTGCCTGACCCCGACCCGGCGGGACAGTCTCCGTCACCGCAGGAACCCGATCGCCTCCGCAGCCGGAGCGTTCAACGCCCGGTCGCCCGGCAGACCGCCGGCTTCGGTTGCCAGCGCCGGACACTCCTTCCCTTCGAAGTAGAGCGCGGCACCGGGATGCAGCTTCACCGGAATTGACGGGATCGCTTTGTCGGGATCGATCTCCCGGGCCGCCGGGTGAGTATCATAAAGAAACTGAAGATTATCGAAGATCGTCCTGGTAATCCAGCAGACATGGACTTCGCTCACATCGGCACGAACCACGAGCAGGTTCGGCTGCGCAAGGGTCTCTACGCTCTCCCTTTGACCAGGGTAGGTATCCGCAGCGATGACATATCGGAAGAACAGGTCTTGAGGGGCAGCGTCTTCGCGGAGGCTTGGTCCATCGACCGCGCCGATGGCCGAATTCACCCGGGCCAAGTGCTCATCCGTAAACTCGAGAAGGGTAGCGCCATAGGCCGATGTGGCAATCGCCCGGCCGATCGCCGGTACAGGAACGCCGCCGGGCGCGCTGATCACGGCGACATCACCGTGTTCAAAAAGTTCGGCGCTTTCCTGATAAGGAGTGTCAACGAGACGGAAGTCGTCGGCCACGCGGAACCCGAGCGCGCCAAGAATTTCCTGGGTGGTCCGGAGGGCACCTGACTGCTCTCTGCCAAAGGCCGCCCGCTCACCGAAGGCCGCCCGCAGATCATCAACCGTCCCGCTTTTGACGAACCGGTCATCGAGCAAAATATGCTCAACATCAGGCCACAATTGTGCTACGGCGCGAAGGCTATCGACTTTTCCGGGGCTGTCAGAGTCGGGACCGAAAGGGCCGGTTCCCGCAGCGGCGTGGATCGCGAGAAAACCTTGCGCAAGTGCAAACTGCACCTCTCCATCCCGAATTTTCTTGAGATTTTCGAAGGAACCGGCCGTGTTGATCGCCGCCATCGTGAATTCTTCACGGGTCCGCAACTGCGTATCGATCAGTGCGGCCAGTGCCAGTCCCACTGGATAATAGGTCCCCGCCGCAGTTCCGGTCGCCAGCAGGTACGTCTTCGGCCAGACGATCCGCGCAAGTTTCCCGGTATCGGCCAAAGCCAGGTCCGCACCCAGGATCAGTGAACCAAGCGCGAAGACTAGAGCCGGCCGCCGCAAACTTTTTGACAACATTGTCGGTCTCCTGAGGTTGTCGGCAGCGGGGACCCGGAAACGCTCCAAGAGCCCGCTTTCAGAATACGCCACACCCTGCGGTCCGCAAGACCGATTTCGCCGCCGGGCCGGCGCCACCGGCGGTTCGCCTCAGCCGCCGCAGAACGCCGTCCCCAGGTCAGGGTGGCCCAGGTCAGGGTGGCCCAGGTCAGGGTGGCCCAGGTCAGGGTGGCAAGGACGTCCGAACCTGGGTTGGCCGGGCCCGATGTGCGGCGTTTCTTCAGGAAGGTCGGGCGCTGGCTTGGGGAACAGCGGCGGCGATTCGCCGCTTCGCCGGGGCACCGACCCGCAGACGCCGGTCGGAAAGGCTGACCAGGCCGCCCACGACCATGATCGCCACACCGCTCCAGATCCAACCGACCAGAGGGTTGAAGTAGATGCGGGTAACGTACGCCCCGTCGCCTTTGGCCTCGCCGATCACGGCGTAGAGATCGCCCCAGAACGTGGGGTGGATGCCGGCTTCCGTGGTCTCCCGCTGCTCGACGGGATAGCGGCGCTTTTCGGTGAGCAGGATCGCCACCGGATCGCCGTCGCGGTCGCGGACCTGGAACGTCCCACGGGTCGCCCGGTAATTGGGGCCGAGCACCGGACCGGCGCCAGCGAAGGTGAAAGTGTAGCCGCCGACAGTCACCGCCTCGCCAGGCGCCATGACCTGGACGCTCTCGGTTTTCCAGACGGCAGCGCCGGTCATCCCGGCGATGGCGACGGCGAGGCCGGCGTGGGCAAGGGTCATGCCGACGGCAGCGCGGGGGAGGCGGATCAGCCGCCGCAGGCTCTCCGCCGGCGCCATCTCGAACAGGCGGATCCGCCCGGCCACCTCAACCAGCGTGCCCACCAGCAACCAGCCGGCCAGGGCCATGCCGAGCGGGCCCACAAAGGACGTTCCGGCATACCAGGTCCACGCCCAGAGCGCCGCCAGCGCCGCCGCGATCCCGGCGATCCACAGCCGGCTCAGCGCCGCCGCAAGATCGCCCCGCTTCCACGGCAACAGGGCACCGATCGCCATCGCGACGACCATCGGCGCCATCAGCGGCAGGAACACGGCGTTGAAGAACGGCGGGCCGACGGACAGCTTGCCGCCGGTCGCGGCCTCATAGAGCAACGGAAAAAGGGTGCCGAGCAGCACAGTGGCGGTTGCGGCGCTCAGCAGCAGGTTGTTGAGCAGCAGACCGCCCTCGCGGGAGACGGGCTGGAACACCCCGCCGCCGGTGAGCGACGGCCCCCGCCACGCGAACAGCGCGAGCGAGCCGCCGATGACCAGGATCAGCAAGCCGAGGATAAAGACGCCCCGCTCCGGGTCGACGGCAAAAGCATGGACGGAGGTCAGGACCCCGGAGCGGACCAGGAAGGTGCCAAGCAGGCTGAGCGAGAACACGACCAGGGCCAGAAACACCGTCCAGCCCTTCAGGGCGTCGCGCTTCTCGACCACGATCGCCGAATGGAGCAGTGCCGTTCCGGCCAGCCAGGGCATGAACGAGGCATTCTCGACCGGGTCCCAGTACCACCAGCCGCCCCAGCCCAGCTCGTAATAGGCCCACCAGGAGCCCAGTGCGATTCCGCCGGTCAGGCCGATCCAGGCCAGCAAGGTCCAGGGCCGGACCCAACGCGCCCAGGCGGCGTCGATGCGCCCTTCGATCAAGGCCGCGGCCGCGAAAGAGAACGCCATGGTGAAGCCGACATAGCCGATATAGAGCC
>CAYVUM010000034.1:0-31875 GCA_964454795.1 uncultured Rhodospirillaceae bacterium | reverse complement strand
TACCATGCGGGTCAAGGAGTGGCAGGGCGAGGTGGTCTTCCTGCACGAGGTGACCCCTGGGGCGGCCGACCGCTCCTACGGCATCCATGTGGGACGTCTGGCCGGCCTGCCGGGGCCGGTGGTCCGCCGCGCCGAGGCGGTGCTGGCGACCCTGGAAGCGGGCGATTCGTCGTCAGCGGTGACCCGGCTGGCCGAGGATTTACCCCTCTTCGCCGCCGCCGCCCCGCGCCCGGCACCGCCGGCCGGCGAGGTCCGCGAGCCGGTGCCATCGGCCATCGAAACGGAAGTGTCCGCACTGGATGTGGATTCATTGACTCCGCGCGCGGCCCTTGAGTTGATTTACAAGTGGAAATCCATGCTGTAACCCGCCACTTCAAAGCGGCGAGGATGGGGCCAGCACCTGTCAGCGTGGTGGCGGAACGCTGGTGCGGTGGCACAGAGCGGCCACGTTGGTGGGACGACACGAAGGAATCGGATGCTGAACGTCGATCGACCGCGGGCGATCATCGACCGTCGCCGGCTTGCCGGCGAGCTTGAGGAGCAGGTGGCCTGGACCGGCTACGATTCGGCCAAGCGCGGCCTTTACGTGCAGATCTTCAAGGCGGCGCTCTACCGGGGGGTCGGCGAGGTCCGCCGCCGCTTCGAGGAGGAGCGGATCGACGGTTCCCAGGTTGTCCGCGCCGATGCCTACCTCGTCGACCAGATCATCCGGCAGATCTACGAATTCGGCGTCCGGCACGTCTATCCGGAAGCGCGGCCGTCCCCGGCCCATGAAATGTCGGTTGTCGCGACCGGAGGCTATGGGCGGGCCGAGCTTTCGCCGTTCTCGGACATCGACATCCTGTTCATCCTGCCGCCGGAGAACACGCCCGACCAGGAACGGCTCGTCGAGTTCTGCCTGTACATGCTGTGGGACCTGGGCCTCAAGGTCGGCCACGCCACCCGGACGGTGGACGAGTGCCTGAGGCAGGCCCGCAAGGACCTGACGATCCGCACGTGCATGCTTGAATCCCGCTGGCTGTGGGGAAGCCGCCCGCTCCACACCGAATTCGAGGGCCGGTTCTTCCGCGAGGTGGTTGCCGGCAGCGAGCGGTCGTTTGTCGAGCAAAAGCTGGCCGAACGCGATGCCCGGCATGAGCGGATGGGCGATTCCCGCTATGTGCTCGAACCGCACATCAAGGAAGGCAAAGGGGGCCTTCGTGATCTCCAGACCCTCTTCTGGATCGCCAAGTACCTCTACCAGGTCAAGGAAATGGACGACCTGGTGACCCGTGGCGTATTCAACGCCGGCGACGCCCGCCACTTCCGGCAGACACTGCGGTTCCTGTGGACGGTGCGGTGCCATCTCCACTACGTCACCGGTCGGCCGGAGGAGCGCCTGACCTTCGACGTTCAGGAGGCGATCGCCCGCCGCCTCAACTACCGCGACGATGGCGGTCTGCGAGGCGTCGAGCGGTTCATGAAGCATTACTTCCTGATCACCAAGACCGTCGGCGACCTGACCCGGGTGCTGTGCGCGGTGCTTGAGGAAGACCACAAAAAAGTCCGTAAGCTGTTCAAGCTGCCGTCGATCTCACGATTGCGCCGCCGGTCTAACGGCTTCCGGCTCGATGGCGACCGCCTCACCATGTCGGCCGAGGACACCTTCGAGAAGGACCCCGTGAACATGTTGCGGCTGTTTCACGAAGCCCAGCGTCACGGCCTCGACGTCCATCCGCGGGCCCTGCGCAAAGTCCACCAGAGCCTGCGGCGGATCGATGGCACGGTGCGTGCCGATCCGGAGGCCAACCGGGTGTTCGTGGAGATGCTGACCAGTCCCAACGACCCTGAGACGACATTGCGCCGCCTCAACGAGGCCGGGGTGTTCGGCCGGTTCATTACCGAGTTCGGACGGGTCGTGGCGCAAATGCAATACGACATGTACCACGTCCACACCGTCGACGAGCACACCATCCGCTGCATCGGCATCCTCCATCAGGTGGAAACCGGACAGGAAAAAAGCCGCCATCCCACCGCCACCGAAGTCATCCGCGAAATCCAGGCGCGGCGGGCGCTTTATATGGCGGTGTTGCTCCACGACATCGGCAAGGGCCGCGGCGGCGACCACTCGGATATCGGTGCGGACATCGCTTTGACCCTTTGCCCGCGGCTCGGCCTCGGCGAGTGGGAGACGATGACCGTCTCCTGGCTGGTGCGGTGGCACCTGCTGATGAGCCGCACCGCCTTCAAGCGCGACATCGACGATGCCAAGACGGTGAGCGACTTCGTCCAGGTGGTCCAGTCACCGGAGCGCCTGCGCATGCTTCTTGTCCTCACCAATGTGGACGTGGACGCGGTCGGGCCCGGTATCTGGAATACATGGAAGGAGAACCTGCTGAGCGAGCTCTATTACCGGGCGCTCGAAGAGATGGAGATGGCCGGCGGCCAGCCGGCCCAGCGCCGCGCGGTGCGCGTGGAAGTGGCGAAGGACCGGTTGCGCGAGCGGCTCGCCGACTGGGACCCTGAGGAGCTGGAGCGGCTGATCGCCCGTGGCTACAGCGATTACTGGCTCGCCTTTGATGCGGAAACCCAGGCCTTTCACTTTGCGCTGATGCGGGCCATGGAGAGCGAGGGTGCCGACATGGTGGTACAGGCCCGCGAGCGTCCGGAGCGCGGGGCCACCGAGCTGATCGTCTATGCGCCCGACCATCCCGGCCTGTTCGGACGCCTCGCCGGCGCAATGGCGCTGACCGGCGCGTCGATCGTTGATGCCAAGGCGGTCACCCTCGCCAATGGCATGGCACTCGACACCTTTCATGTTCAGGACGGCCACGGTGATCCCTTTGCCGAGCCCCAACGCCTCGAACGCCTGCAGAAGCGGATCGAGGCCGCGGTGTACGGCAACATCCGGCCGTCCAGGGAGCTGGAAATCAGCGCTGCCCGCGCCCTGCCGAGCCGCACCGATGTGTTCACGGTGCCGCCCAAGGTCATCATCGACAACCGTGCCAGCCGCACGCATACGGTCATCGAGGTCAATGGTCGCGACCGCAAAGGCTTCCTCCACGACGTTGCCTCCACGCTCACCGGGCTCGGCCTGCAGATCTCCTCGGCACACATCTCCACGTATGGCGAGCGGGTGGTCGATGTCTTCTACGTCAAGGACATCTTCGGTCTGAAGATCGAGGACGGCGCCAAGGTCCGGCGGATCGAGGCCCGGCTGCGCGAGGCCGTGGCGGCCCCCGAGCCACCGCCGGCCGTCCAGCAACCGAGCGCCGAGACAGGACGGGTCGCCGCCGAGTAAGCTGACGCTTTCGCGTCACCGGACCCGCCCCGCCATGATCCTCCTGCGCGCCATCGTTACCGTTGGCGGGCTGACGATGGTCAGCCGCTTCTTCGGATTCGTACGCGACATCCTGGTTGCGGCGACGCTCGGCGCCGGGCCGGTGGCCGACGCGTTCTTCGTTGCCTTCAAGTTTCCCAATCTGTTCCGGCGGCTGTTCGCGGAGGGGGCGTTCACCGCCGCGTTCGTGCCGATCTACGCCGGGCAGGTGGAGACCGACGGCCCCGAGCAGGCGCGCCGGTTCGCCGGCGAGGCGCTGGCCGCGTCGTTCTGGACGCTGCTCGTGCTGGTTCTGGTGATGGAAGCGACGATGCCGCTGGCGATGCGGCTGTTTGCCCCTGGCTTCGTCGACGACCCTGAAAAGTACGACCTGACCGTGCTGTTTGCGCGGATCACCTTCCCCTACCTGCTGTTCATTTCCCTGGTCTCGCTGTTTGCCGGTGTCCTCAACTCCCACGGCCGGTTCGCCGCGGCAGCGGCCACGCCGATTCTCCTCAACCTCTGCCTGATCGCGGCGATCGTCGTTGCCACGCCGATGTTTCCCACGGCCGGACATGCCCTGTCGTGGGGGGTCGCTGTGGCCGGGGTCGTTCAGGTGGTGTGGCTGATCTGGCATTGCCGGCGCGCCGGCATCGCGCCAGCCTTCCTGCGTCCACGGCTGTCGCCGCAGGTCCGGACGTTGCTCCGGCGGGCGGTGCCGGTCGCGGTCGGCGCCGGCATCTACCAGATCAGCCTGCTCGTCGACACGGTGATCGCCTCCTTCCTGCCGACCGGCTCGATTTCGTTCCTGTTCTATGCCGACCGGGTCAATCAGCTGCCCCTGGGAGTGGTCGGGGTGGCGGTCGGCACGGCGCTGCTGCCGCTGCTGTCCCGGCAGGTGCGCGCCGGCCAGGCGGCGGCGGCGCTGGCCAGTCAGAACCGGGCGCTGGAGTTTGCGCTGCTGCTGACCCTGCCGGCGGCGGCGGCGCTGATCGTCGCTGCGGACCCGATTGTCAGGGTCCTGTTCGAACGCGGTGCCTTCGATGCCGCCGAGACCGCGGCAACGGCGGCGGCGCTGTCGGCGATGGCCTGGGGCCTGCCGGCGTACATGCTGGTCAAGGCGCTCGCTCCCGGCTTTTTCGCCCGGGAGGACACCACCACTCCCGTCGTCGTCTCGGCGGTGGCGATTGTCTTTAACGTCGCAATCGCGCTGGCGCTGATCGGCCCGCTGCTGCATGTCGGCATTGCCGTGGCGATGGCCGCCTCGGCGTGGATCAACGCCGGCGGGCTCGCCGTCATTCTCTTTCGCCGCGGCCAGTTGCGGCCGGACGCGAGGCTCGCCCGGCGGCTGCCACGGATGGTGCTGGCGAGTGCGGTCATGGCCGCGGCACTGCTCGCTCTCCAGACCTGGCTCGCTCCGTGGTTGGCCGGGGGGGAGGCGGAGCGCTGGCTGGCGCTGGCGGTCCTGGTGGCAGGCGGTCTCGCCGCCTTCGCCGTCACCGCCCAGCTGGCCGGGGCGGCCCACTGGCGTGACCTGCAGGCTTTGCGGCGGCGCCCCGCTTGACCGCATCCGGGCCAGCGGCGATAAGGCAGGCGAGTGTTCCCACCGTTGATCGCCACCCTTCAGCGTTCATGACCCGTATTTTTTCCGGCATCCAGCCGACCGGCCATCTTCACCTCGGTAACTATCTGGGCGCGATCCGCAACTGGGTGCGCCTGCAGGAGGCGTACGAGTGCCTGTTCTGCGTCGTCGACCTCCACGCCGTCACCGTCTGGCAGGAGCCGGCGGCCCTGACCGCCTCGACCCGGGAGACGGCGGCGGCGGTGATCGCCGCCGGCATCGATCCGGAACGCCACATCCTGTTCGTGCAGAGCCATGTCTCCGGCCACACCGAGCTCGCTTGGCTTTTCAACTGCGTCGCCCGGATGGGCTGGCTCAACCGGATGACCCAGTTCAAGGAGAAGGCCGGCAAGCACAAGGAGAACGCTTCCGTCGGACTGTTTGCCTACCCGAACCTGATGGCCGCCGACATCCTGCTTTACAAGGCCACCCACGTTCCCGTCGGCGAGGACCAGAAGCAGCACCTTGAGCTGGCCCGCGATATCGCCCAGAAATTCAACACCGATTTCGGGGTCGAGACCTTTCCGATCGTCGAGCCGCTGATCCTGGGCCATGCGACCCGGGTGATGTCGCTGCGCGACGGAACCAAGAAAATGAGCAAGTCCGAAGCCTCTGATTACTCGCGGATCAACCTGACCGACGATGCCGAGACCATCGCCCTCAAGATCCGCAAAGCGAAGACCGACCCGGAACCGCTCCCGGCCAGCACCGGGGAGCTGGAAAGCCGTCCCGAAGCGGAAAATCTGCTCAACATCTATGCGGCTCTCGGCGACGAAGATCCGGCAGCCGTGCTCACCCGGTTTGCCGGCGCGCCGTTCGCCCGGTTCAAGGGCGAGCTGGCAGAGCGGGCCGTGGCGAGCCTTGCGCCGATCGCCGTCGAGATGAACAGTCTTCTCGCCGAGCCCGACCGGATCGACGCGATCCTCCGCCGCGGCGCCGAACGGGCGCGGGCGCTGGCCGAACCGGTCCTCGATGAGGTCCGCCAGGTGTTCGGCTTCCTCCCCCGTTAGCCGGTGGCGGCAGCCGGTGGCGCCTTGATCCCTGCGCCGATCTGCCCCATTTTCCTGACTGATCCGGTCAACAATTTCCGACCGGCCCCTGAGGGCAGTGAAGACGAGAGATGAGGCCATGTTCATTCAGACCGAGCCGACGCCCAACCCGGCGACCCTGAAGTTTCTGCCCGGCCGCACGGTCATGCCCCGCGGCACCGCACATTTTGCCAGTGTCGAGGAGGCCGGTCGGTCGCCGCTGGCGGTGCGGCTGTTCGATGTCGAGGGCGTGGACGGGGTGTTTCTTGGCAGCGACTTCATCAGCGTGACAAAGTCCGCGGCCGTCGAATGGGATGTGGTCAAGCCGATCGTCCTGGCAGCGATCATGGATCACTTCACCTCCGGCACCGAGACCCTGACCGGCCCCGAGGAGGCCGTCGACGCCGGGGAGGAAAGTGAAATCGCCAGCCAGATCCGCGAGCTGCTCGACACCCGGGTGCGACCGGCGGTGGCCCAGGACGGTGGCGACATCATCTTCCGCGGGTTCGAGGACGGCGTGGTCTTCCTGCATATGCAGGGGGCATGCTCCGGTTGCCCCAGTTCGACCGCAACCCTGAAGCATGGCATCGAGAACATGCTGCGATACTACGTTCCGGAAGTGCAGGAAGTCCGCCAGGTCGATTACTGATCCGGGCGGCATCCGCCCGACGTCCGGCGTCCCGGGCACTGGCGGTACCGCATCCGGCCCTGCCGTATCGCGAGGACTAGCAAACCTCCCGCAGCTTCCTGGCCAGAAAAGGAGATGTTATGGACGCGACGGTCGATGACCGCGCCCTCGACGTCCTGTTTCGCGAGGCGCGAACCCACACGGCCTGGGACGGCCGGCCAGTGGATGAAACCCTGCTCCGGGCGATCTGGGATTTGACAAGAATGGGTCCGACGAGCGCCAATTGTCAGCCGGCCCGGATGCTGTTTGTGATCTCGGCGGAGGCGAAAGAGCGCCTCAAGCCCTGCCTGATTGCCGGCAACGTCGACAAGACGATGGCCGCCCCGGCGACGGCGATCATCGGCTACGATCTGGAGTTTCATGAAAAGCTGCCGGAGTTGTTCCCGCACACCGATGCCCGCTCCTGGTTCGTCGGCAACGATGCGCTGATCGAATCGACGGCGTTTCGCAACGGGTCCCTCCAGGGGGCCTATTTCATTCTGGCCGCCCGTGCGCTGGGCCTCGACTGCGGGCCCATGTCCGGCTTTGATAACGCGATGGTGGACAAAGCGTTCTTTGCCGGAACCTCGATTCGCTCCAACTTCCTCTGCAACCTCGGTTACGGCGATCCGTCCAGCCTGTTCCCGCGCTCGCCCCGGCCCGCTTTCGACGACGTGTGCCGGATCCTCTGAGGGGGCGGCCGGCGACCGTCGGGCCGGGCGGTGATGGTCCGCGACGCTGCGCCGACTGTCCTTGCCATCGACACCGCCGCAGCCGCCTGTTCGGTGGCGATCCGGCGGGGTGTCCGGAATCTCGCCGCCGAGCAGGTTGCGATGGCACGCGGCCACGCCGAAGCCCTGCTGCCGATGGTCGGCCGGGTGCTGGCGGCTGCGGCGACGGACCGGCGGGATGTGGACCTGATCGCTGTGACCGTCGGACCGGGGGCCTTCACCGGCCTCCGGGTCGGGCTGGCCGCGGCGCGGGGGCTGGCGCTGGCCGCTCGCCTGCCGGCAATCGGCGTTTCCACGTTGGCAGCGCTCGCTGAAGCGGTTGTGCCGGCCGAGACCGGCGACGCGGCAGATGTCACCCGGCTGGCGGTGCTCGACACCAAGCGCGGCGATGTTTACGCGCAGGCGTTCACCGCCGCCGGCATCGCGCTCGCCGCGCCGGCGGCGGTGGCCATCGCGGACTTGCCGGGGTTGCTGCCAACGGATGCGGTTGTGGTTGCCGGCGATGTGGCGGAGCCGGTGGCGGCAGCCCTGGCGACCCAGGGCTTCGCTGTCACCGTCGCTCCCGGCACCGGACTGATCGACCCGGATCGGGTTGCCGCTCTGGCGCTCCGGCGCTGGCACGCCGGTGACCGGCCGTCCGGTCCGCCGGTGCCGGTCTACATCCGCGCTCCCGAAGCGCGACCGGCGGTGGCCGGCGGGCGGCGCCGGCCGTGAGCGGCATCGAGGTGACGGCGGCCGGGCCGATGGACGCCGAGGTGCTTGCCGAGGTTCACAGTCAGGCAACGGACGAGCCCTGGGACGGCCGGACCTTCGCCGGCCATCTCGCCATCCCGGGGACGGTGGCCCGCCTCGCAGGGTTCGCCGGGAATGGGGCGGGCGGACCTGGCGGTCTGGTCCTGGCCCGGGTTGCCGGCGATGATCTGGAGGTGCTGACGGTCGCGGTGGTGCCGGAGGCGCGTCGGCGTGGCCTCGGGCGCCGTTTGCTGAGCGCGACGATTGCAGCGGGTCGGGAACTGGGCGCCCGGCGCCTGGTCCTTGAGGTGGCGGTGGACAATACCGCTGCCCGTGCGCTTTACGCCGGGTTTGCCCTGACCCCGGTGGGCCGGCGGGTCGGCTATTACCGTCGCGATGCCGTGGTCACCGACGGCTTGATTCTCGCAGCCGACCTGAACCCGGAGGCGACGGCAGTCTGCAACGGCCGGGACGGCCGGAGCCGGCGCTGAGCCGGCGGAACCGGTTGTCGCAACCGGGCAACAGACGACCTGAAATCGGCAGCCCTCCGGCGGCTTCCCGGGCGGAGTTCCGGGTCCGGATTACTTCTTACGGACGACTAACCGATGGGTCCCAAATGGGCCATTCTGGGGCTCGAGTGGGGCGAAATCAAGAATCGCGTGGCCTTGATCGGCGACCTGTTTCGGAACATTTCGCAGCGGTTCTTCGCCGCGAAGGCGGATTTCCACGGTCTGTCCGGCGTCAAGGCGCTCCAACGTGAGCTTTGTGCGAACGAATGTCATCGGACAGACCTCAGCGGTGATGTCGAGAAAGAAATCCACCCCCTGACGCGGCGTGTGTTTGTCAGTACTGCCCATCTGATCGCCTTGCCCTTGCTCCTGCTCCCGACTATATCGGGTGAGCCGAGAATACAAACACCGGGGAATATTCCAATGACCGATAAACCATCGCCCGCCGACGTTCTCGAATTGACGAAGGAGGTCGTTGCAGCCCACGTGGGCAACAACCGGGTCCCGCTGGCCGATCTGCCGCAACTGATTAATGATGTGTATCGCACGCTTTCCAGCATTGGCGGCGAGGCCAATGAGCCTGAGCGTCCTCGCCCGGCGGTCTCGCCAAAGCGATCAGTCTATCCCGACTACCTGGTCTGCCTCGAGGATGGCAAGAAGCTCAAAATGCTCAAAAGGCATTTGAAAACAGCCTATAACATGACCCCGGAGGAATACCGGGAGCGCTGGAATTTACCACCGGACTACCCGATGGTTGCTCCGAATTATGCCCAGCATCGCAGCGAACTGGCCAGACAGATCGGTCTCGGTCGCCGCCGTGGCGCCGACGACGGCTCTGAGCGGGAAGACCGCGGTCGGGGCGCCGGTATGGCTGTCGTTGCTGAGACGGGCGGCGTGGGGGACGACGACGGCGGCGCCGTTGCGCGGCAACAGGAATAGCGCCGGGGTCCGATAAACGTATAATAAGTGGCAGTCGCGACCCCTCAGCAGGCTCGGACTTCGATGCGGCGGGCTCCGGGGTGGCTGGCGGGGTCGGCGGTCTGCTGCGTGAGTGAAGGGGAGGACTGGTCATGTCGACACCATCGCGGATCGAGCGGCTTTGCATTGACAAAGGCATGAAGATGACCGGCCAGCGGCGCATCATCGCCCAGGTTCTGTCCGACGCCAGCGATCATCCGGACGTCGAGGAGGTCTACCGGCGGGCGGCCGAGGTCGATCCGAGAATCAGCATTGCCACCGTCTATCGGACGGTCCGCCTGTTTGAGGAGGCGGATATTCTCGAACGCCACGACTTCGGCGACGGCCGGGCCCGCTACGAAGAGGTCACCGAAACCCATCATGACCATCTGATCGACCTGCACAGCGGCCGGGTGGTGGAGTTCCAGAGTCCGGAGATTGAGGAAATCCAGCGTCGGATCGCCGCCGAGCACGGCTTTCGGCTTGTCGGTCACCGGCTCGAGTTGTTCGGCGTGCCGCTTGAGGACGGAAAAGAAGAAGCCTGATTGCGCCCCGACCGTTCTCCGCCGCGGCGTGCCGCCGGGGCAGAGCATCCGACCGGGCGCCGTGGGGTTTGTGACACCTTGAGAATTCCGAGACGGGTTGCTACGGTGCGGTGTCGCGGGCGGTTCGCTCGCGGATCGTGGATGCATGGAAAAGCAGGTCCCAACAGGACACGGACGTGATATCGCGCCGCTGCTCACCGTTCGCCGGCCCCGGTGCCGCTTTGCGCTCGATGGAGGCTGCTCCGTCGCTCGCACCGTCATTCCGCTGAGATGTCTGTCGTGACTGAACGGCTGTGACGCGGAAAGTCCACATCAAAACCTACGGGTGTCAGATGAATGTCTACGACTCCGCCCGCATGGCGGATGTCCTGGCACCGCTCGGCTACAGATCCGTCGATGCGCCTGAACAGGCCGACCTGATCATCCTCAACACCTGCCACATCCGCGAGAAGGCCGCTGAAAAGGTCTATTCGGAGCTCGGCCGGCTGCGCGGGCTCAAATCCCGACCGGCTGCCAACGGTCGGCCGGTGCGACTTGCCGTCGCCGGATGTGTCGCCCAGGCCGAGGGTGAGGAGCTGGTTGCCCGCGCGCCGTTCCTCGATCTGGTGTTCGGCCCCCAGACCTATCACCGGCTGCCGGCGATGCTCCGGCGCCTTGATGCGGAGGGCGGCCGGGTCGTGGACACCGACTTCCCGGTCGAGGACAAGTTCGATTACCTTCCCCAAACGCGGGTCGAGGTGTCCGCCGTCACCGCGTTTGTGACCGTCCAGGAGGGTTGCGACCGGTTCTGTACCTTCTGCGTGGTGCCCTATACCCGGGGGGCCGAGGCCTCCCGGCCGGCTGCCGCGATTCTCGCCGAGGCCCGCCGGCTTGCCGGCAGCGGGGTGCGCGAGATCACCCTGCTAGGCCAGAACGTCAACGCCTATCACGGCGAAGCGCCCGATGGCGGCGAATGGGGCCTCGGCGACCTGATCCGGGCGCTCGCGGCGATCGACGGCCTGGAACGCCTGCGCTACACCACGTCCTATCCCGCCGACATGACGGAACCGCTGATCGCCGCTCACCGCGATGTTCCGGCGCTGATGCCCCATCTGCATCTGCCCGTCCAGGCCGGATCGGACCGGATCCTCAAGGCGATGAACCGGCGCCACACCGCCGATGATTACCGCCGCACCGTTGACCGGCTGCGTGCGGCGAGGCCGGACTTGGCGCTCAGCTCCGATTTCATCGTCGGTTTCCCTGGTGAGACCGATGCCGACTTCCAGGCGACCCTCGGCCTGATCGATGAGATCGGCTTCGCGCAGGCTTTCTCGTTCAAGTACAGCCCTCGACCCGGGACCCCGGCAGCCGGGCTCCACCAGCTTGAGGAAGAGGTCAAGGCGGAGCGGCTGGCCGCGCTGCAGGCGACCCTCGAGCGCCATCAGCGGCGCTTCAACGAGGCCTGCGTGGGCCGGACCCTTCCGGTCCTGTTCGAGGCGCCGGGCCGTCGCCCCGGTCAGCTGAGCGGACGCAGCCCCTATCTTCAGCCCGTTCACGCCGGCCTTCCCGCACGGGCGGTCGGCCGGATCATCGCCGTGCGCATCGACGCGGCCGGTTCCAACAGCCTGACCGCCGTTCCCCTGGATCAGGTGGCGGCGTGACCGGACTCGCCGCCGGCAAGGCGCTCACAGTGGAATTCGAGGACAACCAGCTCGCTCAGGAGCTGTTCGGCTCGCACAACAGCAACCTTGCGCTGATCGAAGGCCGGCTTGACGTCACCCTTGACGCCCGCGGCAACCATCTGACCATTGCCGGCGAGGAGACCGCCGTCGACCTTGCCCGCGCCGTGCTTGACCATCTCTACGCCCGGCTGCTGAGGGGACAGGCGGTGAGCCGGGAGGAGGTGGATGCGGCCGTCCGGATGACCTCCCCGGCCGGCGTTACGGTCGGCGCCGGGATGGAAGTGCGGACCCGGCAGCGGACGGTCTCGCCGCGAACCCCCACCCAGGCCCGCTACTTCAAGGCGATCGACGACCACGATCTGGTGTTCGGGCTCGGGCCCGCCGGGACCGGCAAGACTTACATCGCCGTGGCCAAGGCCGTGGAGCGCCTGGTTCAGGGGGCGGTGGATCGGATCATCCTGTCAAGGCCGGCCGTCGAGGCGGGGGAGCAGCTGGGGTTCCTGCCCGGCAGCATGCGGGAAAAAGTCGATCCCTATCTCCGGCCGCTTTACGATGCCCTCTACGACATGCTGCCCAAGCCGGAGGTGGAGCGGCGGCTGGAGCGGGGCGAGATCGAGGTGGCGCCGCTCGCCTTCATGCGCGGCCGGACCCTCGCCCATGCCTTCGTCATCCTTGACGAGGCCCAGAACACCACGGCCGTGCAGATGAAAATGTTTCTGACCCGGCTTGGCGAAAACGCCCGGATGGTGGTGACCGGCGACCTCAGCCAGGTCGACCTGCCCAAGGGGACCCGCTCGGGCCTGCGGGATGCGATCGAAGTGCTCGAGGGGGTCAAGGGCCTCTCGGTCATCCGCTTCGATGAGGCCGACGTGGTCCGCCATCCCCTGGTCACCCGGATCGTCCGCGCCTACAATGCCGCGGAGAGCCGGCTCGGCGTCGGGGCCCGCTATGCGACCCGCGACACGGACGACCGGGAACGCGATGACGACCACCATTGAGGTGATCGAACAGGACCCGGCCTGGACGGCGGCGATCGCCGATATTGCCGGGGTGTGCCAGCGGGCGGCGGACGCGGCGTTTGCGGCGGCAGCGCCGGACATCGCGGGCACAGTCTGCATTGTCCTCGCCGGAGATGCCGATGTGCGCGCCCTGAACGCCCATTATCGCGGCAAGGATGCGGCGACCGACATTCTGTCGTTCGCCTACCAGGACATGGCGACGGCCGGCGAACCGGAGCCGCCGCCGCTCGGCGACGTGATCCTGGCCTTCGGCGTGTGTTCCAAAGACGCCGCCCTCGACGGCAGACCGCTTCGCGACCACTTATCGCATCTGGTGGTCCATGGTATTCTCCACCTCCTGGGGTATGATCACGTCGCCGAGGACGACGCCAAACGGATGGAAG
Source organism: uncultured Rhodospirillaceae bacterium (assembly GCA_964454795.1). Lineage (GTDB taxonomy): Bacteria > Pseudomonadota > Alphaproteobacteria > Rhodospirillales > Defluviicoccaceae > CAYVUM01. The sequence goes on along the minus strand of CAYVUM010000034.1, from coordinate 18,724 downwards.
CGCTGGAAACCCGCATCCTTGCCAATCTCGGCCTGCCCGACCCCTACGCGGCTCCCCCGAACCTGGACAATGGCAATTCCACACCCTGACTTGGCGTCTGCCGATCCTGCGGACGCTGGCGGTACGGCCAAGGCCGACCCGGCCGACCCTGGCGGTGAAGACCGCGGCTCATCGCCATTCTCGCTGCGCGGCATGGTCCGCACGGCGCTGCGCCGGGTGCGGCGCAGCCGCAACGGTGACGCCCGCGACTCCCTCGAAGAGCTGATTGAGGAGCGGGAGGACTCGGAGAACCCCCTCGACGAGGACGAGCGCTTGCTGCTCGCCAACATCCTGTCGCTGCGCGAACGGACCGTCGAGGACGCGATGGTTCCCCGTGCCGACATCATTGCGCTGCCGAGCAGTGCCAATTTCGACGAGACCGTGGAGCTGGTCACCCGGGCCGGCCACTCGCGTCTTCCGATTTACCGGGAGGATCTCGACGACGCGATCGGCATGGTTCACATCAAGGACGTGCTCGCCTGGCGGGAGGCGCCGGCCAGCTTCCGGCTCGCCAAGGTCCTGCGTAAGGTCCTGTTCGTCGCTCCGTCCATGCAGGTGCTCGAGCTGTTGCTGGAGATGCGGGCGAAGCGGTGCCACATGGCTCTGGTCGTGGACGAGTTCGGCGGCATCGACGGCTTGGTGACGATCGAGGATCTGGTCGAGGAGATCATCGGCGAGATCCAGGACGAACACGATGAACAGGTCGAGCAGACCGTCATCCGCCGCCCCGACGGCAGCTACGACGCCGATGCCCGGCTCACCGTCGAGGAACTGGAGCGACTGTTCGGTGACGTCCTCACCGAAGAGGAGCGCGACGAAATCGACACCATCGGCGGGCTGGTGTTCTCGCTGGCCGGCCGGGTGCCGATCCGCGGCGAACTGATCAGCCATCCCTCGGGGCTGGAGTTCGAAATCGTCGATGCCGATCCGCGGCGGATCTACCGGCTGCGGATCCGCGCCGGCGGCGGGCCGGAGGCGCAGGACTCAGCGCCCGCTGAGCCGGGTCCGCCGTGAGCGGGGTCCGATCCGGGGCGGCCGGGGAACCGGACGCTGCCGGGGTCCGTCGGGTCACCGGCAAGATCGCCCGGGGCGAGGGGCGGGCTTGGCGGCTGAATTGGCTGCGGTTGTGGCTGATCACCCGTCGCGGCCGCTGGCGGTCGGCGATTGCAGGGGTGCTCGGGGCCCTGGCGACCCTGGCTCTGCCACCGTTTCATCTTGTCCCTGTGCTCGTGCCCGCCTTCGTTGGCCTCGTCTGGCTGATCGATGACCGGGTTGCCAGCCGCCGGACGGCCCTGGCGATCGGCTGGTGGTTCGGCTTCGGGTTTTTCCTGGCCGGACTGTACTGGATCAGCAACGCCTTCGTGGTGCGCGGCCCGGCGTTTGCGTGGGCGGGGCCACTCGCCGTAATCGGCCTGTCGGCGCTGCTGGCCGGGTTTGTTGCTGCCGCGACGCTGGCCACCCGCCTCAGCCGCCAGCGCGGCGTTGCCGCGGTCCTGGTTCTGGCGGTCGCCTGGGCGGCTGCCGAGTGGCTGCGCGGAGTGGTGCTGACGGGCTTTCCGTGGAACCTGATCGGCTCGGTGTGGACGGTCTCCGATGCGATGATCCAGGCGACGGCGGTCATCGGCACCGGTGGCCTCGGTCTGCTCACGGTGATCGCGGCGGCGATGCCGGCGAGCCTCGCCGGCCGGGCCGGATCGGGCTGGCGCACTCCGGCTGTTGCCTGCGGCGTGGCCTTTGCCGTCCTGGGCCTTGTCTGGGGCGGAGGTGCGCTCCGTCTGGCCGTTGCCGGCCCGGCCGGCGAGGTGGCGGAGGTGCAGTTGCGCCTGGTTCAGCCGAGCATCCCGCAGGCGCTGAAGTGGCGCCCGGAACGGCTCGATGCAGTGATCGACGCCCACATCGCTCTCAGCCGGAGCGGCGCCGCTGCCGGCGAGGTCAACACAGCCATTGAACTCGCCGGTCGGGAGCCGGTCTTGCGGGGACCGGGCGGTCGGCCGCCGACCCTGGTGATCTGGGCGGAGACGGCGGCACCGCTGTTTCTCGACGAGGACCCGGAGCGGCTGGCGCGGGTCGCTGCGGCGGCGCCCGCGGGCGGCCACCTGATCGTCGGCTCGTTGCGGCGCCAGCCGGTTGGCGGCCCGTTTCCGTTCGAGATCCGTAATTCCCTCCTGGTCATCACGGCCGGGGAGGGGGTCGTTACCACGTACGACAAGGTCCACCTGGTGCCGTTCGGGGAGTATGTGCCCCTGAGCGAGGTCCTCGGCCTGATGAAGCTGACGGAAGGCAACATCGACCTGTCTCCGGGGCCGGGGCTGGCCACCCTCGACCTGCCGGGCGTGCCGCCGTTCAGTCCGCTGATCTGCTATGAGGTGATCTTTCCGGGGGCGGTGCGGGCTCCCGGTTCCCGGCCGGAGTGGCTTCTGAACCTGACCAATGACGCCTGGTATGGCGTCTCCACCGGACCTTATCAGCACTTTGCGGCCGCCAGGTTGCGGGCCGTCGAGGAGGGGTTGCCACTCGTCCGGGTTGCCAACACCGGGATCTCGGCGGTCGTCGACGGCCATGGCCGGACCCTGGCAGCCCTCGGTCTCGAGGAGGTCGGAGTGGTCGAGGCGCCGTTGCCGGCGGCGCTTGCCGGCCCGACCCCGTACGGCCGCTACGGGGACCTGATCCTGCTTGTTCTTGGCCTTGGTGTAACCGGTCTTGCGGTGCTCGCCGGGCGCCGTCCGGCCAGCCGCTCTTCGTTACCCGAAGGTTGAGTGTCCGGAACAGTTGGGCAAATCTTGCGAAAGTCCGCGAGGTTTGCATAATGGGGTTGTGACAACCGCTGGTGTAGCGATGCCGGTTTTTGGGGCGATGACCGTGGGAATTTCGGGCGAGTAGACATTCAACCAAGAATACCTGAGCGCCGGGCAAACCGAGGCGAAAATGACAAATGCACGCGCGGCGCGGGCGAGGAAGGACGAAATGCTCTCATCGAAGACACGGTTCGAACGGATGCCCCCTGGCACTCCCAATCCTGTGGATGTGCATGTTGGCAGCCGGGTCCGACTGCGGCGAACGCTGCTTGGTCTCAGCCAGGAAAAGCTGGGAGAAGCAGTTGGATTGACCTTTCAACAAATCCAGAAGTATGAACGCGGCGCCAACCGGATCGGCGCGTCCCGACTGTTTGAATTCAGTCGCATCCTTGACGTGCCCGTCTCGTTTTTTTTCGACGATATGCCGGAGAATGGCGGCAGAGGGGTCGAGGACCAGCCGGTGCCGCCGATCGAGCCTCCGGCGGTGGAGCAGGATCCGCTCACCCGCCGGGAAACGCTGGAGCTGGTTCGGGCCTATTATCGAATCACCGATCCGCAGGTGCGCAGGCGGCTGTTCGAGCTGACCAAGTCACTCGGCAACGCCGAAGAAAGCGAGTAGGGAGGCATTCCCGCGCCGTCCCCGGGGATGCCGGGGTGCGGTCATTGCATCCGGGGCGGCGGCGCCATGTCCGGCGGCTCCTGCTTGTCCGTGCCCCTGCTTGTCCGTGCCCCTGCTTGTCCGTGCCATGGCCGGTCGGTGGGGAAAACCGCGCCCGGGCCAAATCCTGTTGACCTTTCAACCGGGCCTTGCCACAACGCAGCCCAGCTTCCCGCATCGACGCTCACTTCCGCGCTGGCCCGGCTCCTTCCGGACGGCACCGGGCGCGGGAAACGTCTGGCTGTTCTTGCCGCCGCCGTCCGTCCCGATTGATCAGCGAGGGTACCACCGTGTCTACCGCCTGGAAAAAAGACTTCCTTTTCACCAGTGAATCGGTCTCCGAGGGCCACCCCGACAAGGTTTGCGATCGCATTTCCGACGCTGTCGTCGATGCCTTTCTTGCGGAGGATCAGTTTTCGCGGGTCGCCTGCGAAACCCTTTGCACGACCAACTTCGTGGTTCTCGCCGGCGAAGTGCGAGGCCCCGACTCACTCGGCCATGACCGGCTGCGTGAGGTGGCCCGCGCCGCCATCAGGGATATCGGCTACGAGCAGCACGGTTTCCACTGGAAGGACTGCGAGATCACCTCGCACATCCACTCCCAGTCGGCGGACATTGCCCGCGGCGTCGATGCCGCCGGCAACAAGGACGAAGGTGCCGGGGATCAGGGGATCATGTTCGGCTACGCCTGCCGGGAGACCGACGCGCTGATGCCGGCGCCGATCCATTACGCCCATGCCATCCTGAAGGCGCTGGCCGACGCCCGCCACAGCGGTACTGAGCCGGACTTGCAGCCGGACGCCAAGAGCCAGGTCACCCTGCGCTACGTCAACGGCAAACCGGTCGGTGCAACGGCGATCGTGCTCTCTACCCAGCACACCGAACGTCTCAGCGTTGATGAAGTGCGCGAAGTCGTCCGCCCTCATGTGGTCAAGGCCTTGCCGGACGGCTGGATGTGTGATGAGGCACATTTCTACGTCAATCCCACCGGCCGGTTCGTGATCGGCGGTCCCGACGGCGACGCCGGGCTCACCGGCCGGAAGATTATCGTCGACACCTACGGCGGTGCGGCGCCCCATGGCGGCGGCGCCTTCTCCGGCAAGGACCCCACCAAGGTGGACCGCTCGGCAGCCTATGCCGCCCGCTATCTGGCCAAGAACGTCGTTGCCGCCGGGCTCGCCGAGCGCTGCCTGATCCAGCTCTCGTACGCCATCGGCGTCTCGCACCCGCTGTCGGTCTATGTGGATACCTATGGGACCGGCGAGGTGGACGAGGACAAGCTCTCTTCGGTGTTGCGCGAACTTGTCACCCTCTCGCCGCGGGGAATCCGCGAGCATCTCAATCTCAACCGGCCGATTTACGCGCGGACCGCAGCCTATGGCCATTTCGGCCGGGAGCCGGAGCCGGACGGCGGGTTCTCCTGGGAGCGGACCGACCTGGTCGATGCCCTGAAGAGCGCCTTCTGAGGCTGAAGCGGCCCCAGCCGCCGGCGGCGGAGGAGGGGAGCCGACAGCCTCCGCCATCGCGCTCCTTCGGCCGGGTGCACGGGCGCAAACTGCGCGCGCGCCGCCAGGCACTTCTCGAGCGGCTGCTCCCCGCCCTTCGCATCGACCCGGCGGCGATTCCTTCGGGCGATCCGCGCGGGTGTTTCCCGCATCCTCCGGGCCGGGTACACGTTGAAATCGGGTTCGGCGCCGGTGAGCGGCTCGCCTCCCTCGCCGCGGCCGAGCCGCAGACGGGCTTCGTCGGCTGCGAGCCGTTCGTCAACGGCGTGGCGGCGCTGCTTGCCGAGATCGAGGCGCGCGATCTGCACAACGTGCGGATCTTCGACGACGACGCCCGGCTGCTTCTGCCGGCGCTGGCCGGCGCCAGCGTCGAGCGGATCGACCTGCCGTTTCCCGACCCATGGCCGAAGCGGCGGCACCACCGCCGGCGACTGGTCAACGCCGCGACGATCGCCGAATTCGCCCGGATCCTTGCCGATGGCGGTGAGTTCCGATTCGCCAGTGATCACCCCGGCTATGTCGCCTGGACCCTTGAGCACGTGGGCCGCCACTGCGGATTCGCGTGGATGGCGCGGCGGCCCGGGGACTGGCAGGCCCCGCCCGCGGGCGAGGTGATGACCCGCTACGCCGGCAAGGCGCTGGCCCGGGGCGATGCCTGCTATTGGCTGCGGTTTCGGCGGCGACCGCGCGGCAACTGAGCGCCGGCCAGGCGGGTTTCCGCGCGGCCGCCCGCGGCCCGGGCGAGTCCCGGCCAGGTTCGCGCGAAAGCCGTTGCGAAGGCGAGGAGGAAAAGTATATCGTTGGTGTCGGTTGATGACTGACAGGATGTCTCGTTTGACCTGGATGCATGACGGGGTTGGCGAGGCGGGCCACCGGCCCGCCTTTTTTCGTGGCAGCGTCTTCGGCGTCGGTGCTGCGGACCGGCCGGTCCCACGCGGGTCGCGAAGCGAATCGATCGGGGGCAATGCTACCCAGTGCGGGGCATGATGGGAAACAACAGTCGGTAGCGCCCGGGTCGCCGGCCGGCGCACCGGCACGAACAGCGGGGGAACGGGTGTCGAGGACCGGTCTCGCTGCGGCCCTTGAAAAGGTGATCTCACCGACTGTCGCAGCCCTGGGATACGACCTGGTGCGGATCCAGGTCACCGGACAGCAACGCCTGCGCGTTCAGATCATGGTGGAGCGGACCGACCGCCGGAACATGACCGTCGACGACTGCGCGGAGGTGAGCCGCTCGATTTCGGCCGTGCTTGACGTGGAGGATCCGATCGTCGGCGCGTACACCCTGGAGGTGAGTTCGCCCGGGATCGACCGTCCGCTCGTCCGGCTTGCCGACTATGACCGGTTTGCCGGTTTTGAAGCGCGTGTGGAGCTTGACCGGCTGATCGACGGCCGGCGGCGCTTCCAGGGCCGGTTGCGCGGAACCGACGGTGATCAGGTCCGGATCGCGATCGAGTCTGGTCAGGAAGTGCGGCTGCCCCACCCTGACATCGTCCGCGCCAAGCTGGTCCTGACCGATGATCTGATCGCCGCAACCGATTCCCGGGACGAGTCCCCGGAAGACGATGCTCCTTGAGAGGTGATGACGCCCATGAAAACCGAAATCGATGCTGTCCACGCCCGCCCGGAACTGCTGCAGGTTGCCGATACGGTTGCGCGGGACAAGAACATCGACCGCGACGAGGTGCTCGACGCGATGGAGCAGGCGATCCAGAAAGCCGGCCAGTCGAAGTACGGCCGGGAACATGACATTCGCGCCCATATTGATCGCAGCAGCGGTGAAATCTCCCTTGCGCGTTACATGGAAGTGGTCGAGGCTGTGGAGAACGAGGCCACCCAGCTCACCCTGGAGCAGGCGCGGCGCAAACGGCCGGACCTGGAATTGGGCGATTTCCTGGTCGATCCGCTGCCGCCGATCGATTTCGGGCGGATCGCAGCCCAGTCGGCCAAGCAGATTATTGTCCAGAAGGTGCGGGAAGCCGAACGGCACCGGCAATACGAGGAGTACAAGGACCGCGTCGGCGAGATTATCCACGGGCTTGTCAAACGCATTGAGTTCGGCAACGTGATCGTCGATCTGGGACGCGCCGAGGCGGTTCTGCGCCGCGAAGAGTCGATCCCGCGCGAGCCGTTCAATAATGGTGACCGGGTGCGGGCTTACATTCTCGACGTCCGCGAGGAAACCCGCGGGCCGCAGATTTTCCTCTCCCGGACCAACCCCGCGTTCATGGCGCGGCTGTTCGCCCAGGAAGTGCCGGAGATTTACGAGGGGATTATCGAGATCAAATCGGTCGCCCGCGATCCCGGCTCCCGCGCCAAGATTGCGGTCTATTCCCATGACAGCAGCATTGATCCGGTTGGCCCCTGCATCGGCATGCGCGGCTCGCGCGTCCAGGCGGTGGTCGGCGAACTGCAGGGCGAGAAGATCGACATCATTCAGTGGTCGGAGGATCCCGCCACTTTCGTGGTCAACGCCCTGGCGCCCGCCGAAGTCGCCAAGGTCGTGCTTGACGAAGAGGCGAACCGGATCGAGGTGGTCGTCCCCGATGACCAGCTCAGTCTCGCCATCGGCCGCCGCGGGCAGAACGTCCGGCTGGCTTCGCAGCTGACCGGCTGGGATATCGACATCCTCACCGAAGAGGAAGAATCCCAGCGGCGCAACGAGGAATTCCGCGCCCGTTCGCAGACCTTCATCGATGCCCTCAACGTCGATGACGTCATCGCCCACCTTCTGGTCACCGAAGGGTTCACTGACGTTGAAGAGGTGGCCTATGTCCCGTTGGAAGATCTGGCCGACATCGAGGGCTTCGATACCGAGATCGCCGAAGAACTGCGCAACCGGGCGCAGACCTTCCTTGAGACCCGGGATGCAGAGTTCGCCCGCCGGCGGATCGAGCTGGGCGTATCGGACGAGCTGGCCGAGTTCGGCGAGCTGAAGCCGGGGCTGCTCGTGGCGCTCGGGGAGCAGGGGATCAAGACCCTGGACGATCTGGCCGATCTGGCCACCGACGAGCTGCTGGAAATGGCCCCCTCCGGCATCCTGACCCGGGCCCGGGCCAACGAGATCATTATGGCGGCGCGGGCTCACTGGTTCGATGAGGAGACTGGGGACGAGGATAGCGGCGAGGCGGCGGACACCGGCGCCGGTGGCGGTGACAACGGGTCGGCACCGGGGCCCGCGCACCCGGCGAATCGTCTGTGAAGACCGGGGGCGGATGCAGATGGCAGCAACCTCTCCGGCAGGTTCCGACCCGGGTCGGCAGGCCGGCGGCAGCGGCAGCGGCAGTGGCGATGCGCAGCGGCGCTGCATCGCCTCCGGCGTCGTCGCCGATCGGGCGCTGCTGATCCGGTTCGTGGTCGCTCCGGACGGAATTCTGACGCCGGACGTGGACGAACGGCTCCCTGGCCGGGGAATCTGGTTGAGTGCCGACCGGGATCTGCTAAATAGAGCGAAACGGAAGAACCTGTTCGGCAAAGCCGCCCGCCGGGCCGTGCGGGTCAGCGAAGACCTGGAGGAACAGGTCGAATTCGTGTTGGCGCGACGGTGCATCGGGACCCTGGGTCTCGCCCGGCGCGCCGGTCAGGCGGTTTTCGGTTTCGAACGGACGCGCGAGTGGCTCGACAGCGGGCACGCAGCGCTCGTGGTCGAGGCCGCGGACGGCTCCCCGGCTTCGCTCGCTAAGGTGCGGGCGGATCGCGAGGGTGTCGCCCTGGCCCGGTCGCTGACGGCGGTGGAACTTGGTGCCGCCGCCGGGCGCGACCGGATTGTGCACGGTGCGGTGGCAGCTGGGGCGCTGGCTGAGCGGCTGGTCCGGGATGACCGCCGTCTTGCCGGTTTCCGCCGCCGGACCGAAGCCGGACCCGATAACGAGCCCTCGCGGCGCCGGGCCGCCGGCATGGATCGCGGCGAACGCACGGACCACCACCCGCCACCGGACGAGCCCGGCAGGGCCGCTCCGGCCGGCCGCGGTCGGAAAACAGAAAACGACGGATCGCCACTGCATTGCGATGAGTGACACATCGGACATGACCGAAAAGACTGGAAACGACAACACTCCCCAGGGCCAGGGCGACCGCCCGAGGAAACTCGAGCTGCGCAAGACCGTTGAGAGCGGTCAGGTGCGGCAGAGCTTTTCTCATGGCCGCTCGAAGATGGTCCGCGTGGAGGTCCGCAAGAAACGGACAGTCACGCCGGAAACCGGGCGTCCGGGCAAAGGGGAAGGCGACCGGCGGGACGGCGCCCGCGGCGGTGGCCGCTCGGGCGGGGCTGTCGGTCTGACCACCGAGGAGAAGGCCGCACGGGTCCGCGCCCTCCAGGATGCGATCCGCGACGAGCAGGACGCCCGGGAAGCGGCCGAACGCGAAGCCGCCGAGCGGGCCGAGGCCGAAGCGCAGGCCCGGGCCGAGGCCGCGGCGGAGGAAGCGAGGCTGGCCGCCGAACAAGAGGCCGAACGCCGCGTCGCCGCGGCGGCCGAGCCCGGGCGGGGGCGGCGGCGGTGTATGCGAGGCGGGCGGCCGAACAAGCGCCCGACGGCCGGGGGGGCGCGGGGGCCGAGCCCGGGCGCGCTGCTCGGCCCGAGGCAGAGGCGGTGCCGACAACCGGTGAGGTGCCGGCCGAACCGGCCGGAGAGACCGCGCCGGCGGAGGCCGGGGCGCCGCCGGCACCGGCCACCGAACCGCCCGCCGCCGAGAGCGGGACGGTTGAGCGGAGCGGCGCAGCCCCCGCCGGGCAGGCACCCGCGCCAAGTCCGGCGGAAGTGGAAAAACCGCGGCCCGCCGATGCGCGCGGTGCCGGCGAAGGAACCACCGAAACGGCAGAGGCCGAGGACGAGCGCCGTGGCGGCAAACGCGGCGCTAAGGAGACGGCTCCACGCCGGCCGGCGGTCGCACCCAGCAAGCGCGCCGGCGAACCCCGGCGCCGCTCGGGCAAGCTGACTGTCGTCGATGCCCTCGACACCGACCGGGGGGAGGAGCGGGTGCGGAGCCTCGCCGCGACCCGCCGCGCCCGCGAGCGCGAGAAAATGCGCCAGCGCCAGATGGCGGGGGCGGATAGCCAGAAGATTGTCCGGGATGTGGTCATCCCGGAGGCCATCACCGTCCAGGAGTTGTCAAACCGGATGGCGGAACGCGGCGCCGACGTGATCAAGGTGCTGTTCAAGATCGGCGTAATGGCGACGATCAATCAGACCCTGGACGCCGATACCGCCGAGGTCGTCGCCACCGAGTTCGGGCACCGGGTCAAGCGCGTCAGCGAATCCGATGTGGAAATCGGCGTCAAGGGCGAGGCGGACGTGGAGTCCGACCTGGTCTCACGGCCACCGGTGGTGACGGTGATGGGCCACGTCGACCATGGCAAGACCTCATTGCTGGATGCGCTGCGCCGCACCGACGTGGCTGCCCATGAAGCCGGTGGCATCACCCAGCACATCGGAGCCTACCAGATCACCCTTGAGTCGGGCGATAAGGTCACATTCATCGACACCCCGGGCCACGCCGCGTTCACCCAGATGCGCGCCCGCGGCGCTCATGTCACCGACATTGTCGTGCTGGTGGTGGCGGCCGCCGCCGGCGTCATGCCCCAGACCATCGAGGCGATCAATCACGCCCGCGCTGCCGGCGTGCCGATCATCGTCGCGGTCAACAAGATCGACAAGCCGGATGCCGACGGTCAGCGGGTGCGCACCCATCTGCTTCAGCACGAGGTGGTGATCGAGGAAATGGGCGGGGACGTGATGGCCATCGACGTCTCGGCGAAGACCGGGCTGGGTCTCGAACACCTGGTCGAGGCGATTCTGCTGCAGGCCGAAGTCCTTGATCTGAAAGCCAACCCCAACCGCTCGGCGGAAGGCGTGATCGTCGAGGCGAAGGTCGAACGAGGCCGGGGGTCGGTCGCCACAGTTCTGGTCCAGCGCGGCACCCTGAGGGTTGGCGACATCTTCGTCGCCGGCAGCGAATGGGGCCGGGTCCGCGGCCTGACCGACGCCACCGGCGCGGCCATGGAGGAGGCCACTCCGGGCATGCCCGTCGAGGTGCTCGGGCTCAACGGCACGCCGGCCGCCGGTGACGACGTGTCGGTGGTCGAGAACGAGGCCCGGGCCCGGGAAATCACGGATTTCCGCCAGCGCAAGCTCCGCGAGGCGCGCGCCGGACCGGCGGCCCGGTCCTCGTTCGAGGCCATGCTCGATGCCATCAAGGAAGGCGAAGTCAAGCAGTTTCCAGTGGTGATCAAGGCCGATGTGCACGGCTCCAGTGAAGCGATTATCGGCGCTCTCGAGAAGCTCAGCACCGACGAAGTGAAGGTCCAGGTGCTGCACAGCGGGGTCGGCGGGATCAACGAGTCCGACATCACCCTGGCCCGGGCTTCGGATGCCACGGTGATCGGGTTTAACGTCCGCGCCAATCCCCAGGCCCGGGAACTGGCCCGTCGGGACGGGGTCGAGATCCGTTACTACTCGATCATCTACGACGTGGTTGACGACATCAAGACGGTGCTGTCCGGGATGTTGGCCCCGCAACTGCGCGAGCAGATCCTCGGCTATGCGGAGATTCGCCAGGTCTTCAACATCTCCAAGGTGGGCAAAATCGGCGGCTGCATGGTCACCGAAGGGACCATCCGGCGCGGTGCGCAGGTGCGGCTGCTGCGCGACGACGTGGTGATCCACCAGGGAGAATTGTCCCAGCTCAAGCGGTTCAAGGATGATGTCAAGGAAGTGAAGGAGGGCTTCGAATGCGGCGCCGCCTTCGCGAACTATCAGGACATCCAGGAAGGCGACAGGATCGAGTGTTTCGAGGTGCAGGAGGTGGCGCGGGCCTTGTGACGGCGACAGCGGTCACCCGGAGGATCGGGTGATGATCCGGCGTGCTGACCGGGGCCCGAGCCAGCGCCAATTGCGGGTTGCCGAGGCGGTCCGTCATGCTCTGGCCGGTGTCTGCGAACGTGGCGAGGTCCACGATCCGGTGTTTGATCGCGTGTCCGTGACGGTCTCGGAGGTGCGAATGTCTCCGGACCTTCGGCAGGCCACGGCGTTTGTCTCTGCCCTCGGCGGCAGCGGCCGACCGGATTGCACAGCGGTGGTCGCTGCGCTCGAGCGGGCGCGGCCGTTCCTCCGCCACCGGATCGGCCGGATGGTCCGCCTTAAGTATGTGCCCGAACTGTCCTTTCGCGCCGACGAGCTTTACGAGCAGGCCAGCCGCATCGACCGGCTGCTTGCCGATCCCAGGGTCCGCCAGGATGTGGCCGCGGCCGGCGACGGCGGCCGGACCGCGGGGGATGAGAAACCTGAGGGAGACGGGGATGGCCCGTAAGCGGCGGGGCCAACCGGTCCATGGCTGGGTGATTGTGGACAAGCCCTCAGGCGTGACATCCGTTCAGGTTGTCTCGGCGGCTCGCCGTGCCTTCGATGCTGCCAAGGCAGGACATGGCGGAACGCTCGATCCGCTGGCGACCGGTCTGTTGCCGGTCGCCCTCGGCGAGGCGACCAAGACCGTCGCCTACATGATGGACGGCGTCAAGGTCTACCGCTTCACGGTGCGCTGGGGCGAACGGCGGGCAACCGACGACGCCGAGGGCGAGGTCATCGCCACCGCCGTCGAACGCCCCGGGGCCGAGACGATCGAAGCGGCGCTGCCGCGGTTCACCGGCCGGATCGAGCAGGTGCCGCCCGCCTACTCGGCGGTCAAGGTGGACGGCCAGCGCGCCTATGATCTGGCGCGGGCCGATCAGGCCGTCGACCTCCAGCCGCGGCCCGTGGTCATCGAGCAGTTCCGTCTGCTCGGCTGTCCCGACCGGGATCATGCGGTGTTCGAAGTGGTCTCGGGCAAGGGCGCCTACATGCGTTCGCTCGCCCGGGACCTTGCCCTGGCGCTCGGGACCCACGGCCACGTGGCCGCACTCCGGCGCATTGCCGTCGGACCGTTCCGGGAGGCCGATGCGATTTCGCTGGATCGACTCCGGGCCCTGGGGCATAGTCCCGAACTTCGGGAGCATCTCCTCCCCGTTGAGGCGGCGCTGGCCGACATCCCGGCGCTTGCCCTCACCGAACCGGAGGCGTGTCGTCTGCATCGCGGCCAAGCCGTGGCGGCGCTGCCGATTGTTCGCCGTCTTACCGGAAAATTCACGCCGGCCGATGCGGTGCTGTGCACCACCGCGGCGGGCAAGCCGGTGGCGCTGGCGCGGATCGAAGGCGGCGAGGTCCGGCCGGTTCGTGTCCTCAATCTTTGATGAACGGACTTTGATGAACGGAGTGTCGAAGGTGTCGATCACGGTTGAACGCAAGCAGGAACTTCTGGTCGAATTTGCGACCAAAGAGGGTGATACCGGGTCTCCGGAAGTGCAGATTGCGATCCTTTCAGAGCGGATACGCAACCTGACCGAGCATCTGAAGGCCCACAAGAAGGATTTCCATTCGCGGCGCGGACTGTTGATGATGGTCGGCCAGCGCCGGCAATTGCTCGATTATTTGAAGCGTAAGAACCAGTCACGGTACGAGACGGTGATTGCCCGGCTCGGATTGCGACGGTGAAGCGGCACCCCGCCCCGGTTCCGGCGGGGTGGCGAACGACGTGTCCGCCGGCGAAGCGCGACGCGTCCGAGCGCCGATCGGGACCGTCCGGCGCCGGTGGGCGGCGTCGGAGCGCAGACGGGATGAATGTGGATGTTTGAAGAGTTCCGCAAGGAGATTGAGTGGGGGGGCCGGCCCCTGATCCTGGAAACCGGCAAGATCGCCAGACAGGCCGATGGGGCCGTGCTGGTGACGTATGGCGACACCAAGGTTCTCTGCACCGTCGTCTACGAAAAGGCGGCGAAGCCAGGGACGGATTTCTTTCCGCTTTCCGTCCACTACCAGGAAAAGACCTTTTCCGCCGGGAAAATCCCCGGCGGATTTTTCAAGCGGGAGGGCCGGCCGTCCGAAAAAGAAACGCTGACCTCGCGGCTGATCGACCGGCCGATCCGGCCGCTGTTCGTCAGCGGGTTTCGCAACGAGACCCAGGTGATTTGCACGGTGCTGAGCCACGACCTGGAGAATGAACCGGATGTTCCGTCGATGATCGGCACCTCGGCGGCACTAACCCTCTCGGGTGTCCCGTTCCTTGGACCGATCGCGGGCTGCCGGGTCGGCTACGCCAAGGGCGAATACCGGCTCAATCCGCGTCTCGACGACATCCCCGAAAGCGACCTCGACCTGGTCGTGGCCGGCACCCTCGATGGCGTGCTGATGGTGGAATCGGAAGCGCGAGAGCTGTCCGAGGCGGTCATGCTCGGCGCCGTGAGCTTCGGTCATGAGGCCTGCCGGCCGGTGATCCAGGCGATCATCGAGCTCGCCGAGGCCTGCGCGAAGGAGCCACTGGAGCTGGAACCGGCACCGCCGGCCCGCACCAGCCTCGCTGAGCGGGTGGCCGCCCTGGCGGCCGCGGATCTCGCTGAAGCCTACCGGGAGACCGGCAAGGCGGCCCGCCGCGACCGGGTCGCGGAGATCAAGGCCCGCATTGTCGGGGCGGTGGCGGGGGATCCGTCGTTCGAGCCGGAGATTGTTGAAAACCACCTGGACGATGTGTTCAAGGATCTGGAGAAAGATGTCGTCCGCCGCAGCATCCTCGATACGAAAGTCCGCATCGACGGGCGCGACCCTCGGGGGATCCGGCCGATCGCCGTGGAAGTGGGGCTGCTGCCCCGCGCCCACGGCAGCGCCCTGTTCACCCGCGGTGAGACCCAGGCGCTGGTGGTGACGACCCTCGGGACCGCTCAGGACGAGCAGGTGATCGACGCGTTGGCCGGCGAATACCGCGAAAACTTCATGCTGCACTACAACTTCCCCCCCTATTCGGTGGGCGAGGCGGGGCGGGTCGGTGGCCCTGGCCGTCGCGAGATCGGCCACGGCAAGCTCGCTTGGCGGGCGATGCGGGCGCTGATTCCCGATCGTGAGGCGTTCCCCTACACAATCCGGGTGGTCTCGGAGATCACCGAATCCAATGGCTCGTCGTCAATGGCCAGCGTCTGCGGAGCGTCGCTGTCGATGATGGACGCCGGAGTTCCGCTCACCCAGCCGGTAGCCGGCATCGCCATGGGCCTGCTCAAGGAAGGCGACGTTTTCGTCGTTCTCTCCGACATCATCGGTGATGAGGATCATCTGGGCGACATGGACTTCAAGGTGGCCGGCACCGGTGAGGGCGTCACCGCCCTGCAGATGGACATTAAGATCACCTCGATTACCGAGGATATCATGCGGGTAGCCCTCGATCAGGCCCGCGACGGCCGGCACCATATCCTCGGCGAGATGGCTAAGGGCATCGCCTCCTCCCGGGAGGGGGTGAGCCGGATGGCGCCGCGGATCACAGTCATCCAGATTAACAAGGAAAAGATCCGGGAAGTGATCGGTCCCGGCGGTAAGGTGATCCGGGAGATCTGCGAGACCACCGGGGCCCGGATCGACCTGGACGACGATGGCACGGTCAAAGTCGCCGCCGTCGATCAGGTCTCCGCGGATGCCGCGATCGAGTGGATCCGGTCGATTGCTGCCGAACCGGAAGTGGGCGTAATCTACACGGGCAAGGTGGTGAAGACCGTCGACTTCGGCGCTTTCGTCAATTTTCTCGGCAGCCGCGACGGATTGGTGCACATCAGCGAGCTTTCGAACCAACGGGTTGCCAAAGTCACCGACGTCGTCAACGTCGGCGATACCGTCAAGGTCAAGCTGGTCGGCATTGACGACCGCGGCAAGATCAAGCTGTCGATGCGGCTGGTGGATCAGGAGACCGGTCAGGAAACCGCGGATACCCGCGAAAAAACTAAGGCGACTCAATAATCCCCGGCTGAGTCGTTTTTTCCCCTCCGCTCTATACATAGGAAGAACGGGGCCGGATGCGGTTTGGCATCCGGCCCCCGTCCGTGTTTGGGGGGCCGCGGCCGCGGCGGGGCGCCCCCAGCCGGTCCACCAGCGAAAACGCGCCGGACAGGGAAGGCGACACACATCCATGCTCAATCTGCGGCCGCTGGTCATCTCGGGGCGGGAAGTCCTGCCGATCGTCGAAGGGGGAAAAGGGGTCTCGGTCTCGAACGGTGAGAGTTCGGGCGCGTTTGCAGCCGCTGACTGCGTCGGCACGTTCTCAGGCGTCAACGCCGACGCTATCGACCGCGACGGCCGGATTATCCCGCAAATCTACAAGGGCAAGACCCGGCGCGAGCGTTATGAGGAACTGATCGCCTACGCCATCCGCGGCGGCATCACCCAGGCCAAGGTCGCCTACGAGCAGGCCTCGGGACAAGGCCGTCTGCACGTGAATGTTCTGTGGGAGGCGGCGGCCACGCCGCGCATTCTCCATGGCATTCTGGAAGGCGCGAGGGGCCTGATCCATGGTGTGACCTGCGGCGCCGGAATGCCATACCGGCTCGCCGAAATCGCCGCCCGGTTCGGCGTCTCCTATTACCCCATCGTTTCTTCGGCCCGGGCGTTCCGCGCCCTGTGGAAGCGTGCCTACCACAGGTATGCTGATAAGCTCGGCGGCATTGTCTACGAGGATCCGTGGCTGGCCGGCGGCCACAACGGCCTCAGCAATTCCGAGGACCCGGAGCGCCGCGAAGACCCGTTGCCGCGGGTTCTGGCGCTGCGTCAGCAGATGCGCGAATGCGGCCTTCATGAGACGCCGATCTTTATGGCCGGCGGGGTTTGGTATCTGCGGGAATGGGTCGACTGGATCGATAATCCTGACCTTGGTCCCATCGCCTTCCAGTTCGGGACCCGGCCGGTGGTGACTCAGGAGAGCCCGGTTTCCGAGGCCTGGAAGCGCCGGCTGCTGACCCTCGGGCCGGGAGATGTCCATCTCCACCGCTTCAGCCCGACCGGGTTTTATTCCTCAGCCGTGCTCAACGGCTTTCTCAGGGAACTGATGGAGCGCAACGAACGTCAGGTCGCCTACATGCGCGATCCGGTCGGCGAGCACGTGGAGGCGTTGGCGATCGGCGCCCGGGGCCGGATTGTCTACCTGACGGTCGCGGACAGGCTTCGGGCGGATGCCTGGATCGATGAGGGGTTCACCGAAGTGCTGCGCACGCCGGACTCAACGCTGATCTTCGTTACCCCCGACCAGCGCGACCAGATCCGCAGCGATCAGCAGGGCTGCATGGGCTGTCTCAGCGCCTGCCTGTTCTCCGGCTGGTCGGAGGCCGAGAGCGGCGGGACCGGGCGCCTGGCCGATCCGCGGTCCTTCTGCATCCAGAAGACCCTGCAGGCGATCGCCCACGATGGCTGTGTGGACAGCAACCTCCTGTTTGCCGGGCACAACGCCTACCGTTTCGCGACCGATCCGTTCTACACCAATGGCTTCATCCCCACCGTCCGGCAGCTTGTCGACCGCATCCGGACCGGCGACTGACGGCTGCCTTCCGCCACCGGGCCGATCATCGCCGGCGGCGCTCCGAAAAAACCCCGCAAAGCCAATGGTCTGGTAATGCAATGGGGAGTTGTCGCCGCGCTCGGAATCGCCCATATGCCGACCTATGGAAAGTGAGCGTCCCTACCGGCGGGCTATCGACCTGCTCCGACACGTGAATCTGCGGCCGACCCGGCAGCGGCTGGCGCTCGCGCGGTTGCTGTTTGAAAACGGCGATCGTCATGTGACTGCCGAAGGTCTCCACGAGGAGGCGGAGGCGGCGGGCATACGCATATCCCTCGCGACGGTCTACAACACCCTCCATCAGTTCACCGGTGCCGGCCTTCTGCGTGAGATCATGATCGACGGCACCCGGGCCTATTTCGACACCAACACCTCCGAGCACCACCATTTCTTCCTGGAGCGGGATGCGGTGCTGATCGACATTCCCGCCGAGGCGGTGGCGATTTCCGACCTGCCGGCGCCGCCGGCGGGGACAACCGTGGCCAGCGTCGAGGTGATCGTTCGGCTTGAGACTCAGAGTGAATAAACATTCATACCTGAGTGTTGGGCTCTAGATTAGAATCATTCAAAACTGCTTGACACCGCTTCTCAGCGGTTTCATGTTGGGTTGGAAACGGGGGCTCGGTGACCTCACCGGCGCCCCGGGGTGGACCATCACTCCTGTGGAGAAGCACGATGAGCAATCTTAAGGGCTCGAAGACCGAGGAAAACCTCAAAGCCGCATTCGCCGGCGAATCCCAGGCCAATCGCCGCTACCTGTATTTCGCCCAGAAG
The DNA here is from genome assembly GCA_964454795.1 of uncultured Rhodospirillaceae bacterium. Taxonomy (GTDB): domain Bacteria; phylum Pseudomonadota; class Alphaproteobacteria; order Rhodospirillales; family Defluviicoccaceae; genus CAYVUM01. Next base: position 563 of record CAYVUM010000034.1, on the reverse strand, counting down.
GCGGACGTGGAAGGCTACAACGACGTCGCCGCAGTCTTCCGGTCGACTGCGGAAGGGGAAACCGGCCACGCCCATGGTCACCTGGAGTTCCTCGAGAGTGTGGGCGACCCGGCGACCGGTGAACCGATCGGCGGAACCTCGCTGAACCTCAAGGCGGCGATCGCCGGCGAGACCCACGAATACACCGACATGTATCCGGGCATGGCGAAGACGGCCCGCGAAGAGGGTTTTGAGGAGATCGCCGACTGGTTCGAGACCCTGGCGAAGGCCGAGAAGTCCCACGCCGGTCGCTTCCAGAAGGCGCTCGACACTCTCGACTAGTCCTGCCGGCTCAGGGGAACGCGGGAGGGCGGCAAACACGTCCGCGCTCCCGGGTTCCATCGGGCGCGGCCGACCGCCCACTTGCGGCGGTCGCTTAGGTCATTACGTCGCCCCAACCGGGAGAAGCAGCGACTGGCCACCGCGCCATCCTTCCCCTTGGGAACAAAAACGATACCCGGGAGACAACAATGCGTGAAGGCAGCCTCGATGCGCCGATCCGCCATACGTTGGCGTGGCGCGAA
>CAYVUM010000033.1:0-32207 GCA_964454795.1 uncultured Rhodospirillaceae bacterium | reverse complement strand
AACCGCCTTCATCAGCCCGATATTTCCTTCCTGGATCAGATCCAGGAACTGCAGCCCGCGGTTGGTGTACTTCTTGGCGATCGAGATCACCAGCCGCAGGTTCGCCTCGATCATCTCCCGCTTGGCGTTGCCGGCTTCCTTTTCGCCCCGCTGGACCGTGGCGACAACCCGGCGGAACTCGGAAATCGGCAGACCGCACTCGTGGCTGACCTCGGCGACGCTGACCCGCAGCTGCTCGACCTGCTCGCGATGGCGCTGAATGAACGCCGCCCAGCCTTTTCCGGGCAGATTGACGACCCGATCGATCCAGTCCGGCGCCAGCTCATGCCCGAAATACTGCTCAAGGAAGCTCTCCCGCGACACGCCGCGGTCCACGGCCAAGCGCATCAGTCGGCCTTCCAGACCGAGCAGGCGGCGGTTGAGACCGTAAAGCTGGTCAACCAGCGCCTCGATCCGGTTCTGGTTGAGGTGCACGCCCTCCATCAGACTGACCATCTCGGCGCGCAGCTTCGCGTACTGCTTTTCGGTCGTCGGCTTCGGCGATTCGCCGCGCTGCAGCGTCTGAATCCGCCTCAGCTGCATCTTATGCATCTTCGCATACGTGGCAGCGATCTTCTCGAAGGTTTCGAGCACCGCCGGCAGCAGCGCCGCCTCCATCGCCGACATCGACAGGGCCTGCTGCTCCAGATCGTCCTCGTCATCGCCGAGGTCGCCGGAACCCGCCTCGTCATCCTCATCGCCGGTGCCGTCGCCGACCTCGTCACCTCGCGTTTCTTCGCTCAGCCGGGCCCCGGAACCATCTTCGGCGTTCCCGCAGCCGTTGCCCCCAGCCATGCCGCCGGACCCGGGCGCCCAGCCGGCAGCGGTCGCCTCCGAGCCGTTTCCGCCGGGATGGCCAGGCGCTCCCGCCTTGGCATCCGGGCCTTCGGGATTGTAGATGCCGTAGGTGGCCTCAAGGTCGATGATGTCGCGAAGCAGCAAGCGCCCGTCGAGCAGGGCGTCATGCCACTGGACAATGGCGCGGATCGTAAGCGGGCTCTCGCAGATCCCGCCGATCATCATCTCGCGGCCGGCCTCGATCCGCTTGGCGATCGCGATTTCGCCCTCGCGCGACAGCAGCTCGACGCTGCCCATCTCGCGGAGGTACATCCGAACCGGATCGTCGGTCCGCCCGATGTCGGTTTCGTCGACGTTGCCCTGACGAATGTCCACCTCGGCGGGCTCGGCGACGACGACGCTCTCCTCACCTTCATCGCTGTCGACGAAGTTGATGCCCATCTCGCTCATAGCGGACATGGTGTCTTCGATCTGTTCGCTGCTCAACTGATCCGGGGGCAGGGCAGCGCTGAGCTCGTCATAGGTGACGTAGCCGCGCTCCTTGCCGAGCGCCACCAGCTTCTTGATCCCGGTTCCCAGAGAGTCGAGGATCGGGCCGTCAGAGTTCTCGTCCTGCACCTGAGCGACGTCCTCGCCCTCTCCACCGGACTTGTTCGACATTCAGCACCACTCCCCGGGGTCTCCACACACCGCCAAGCGCGACTCCTCGGAAACCCACTCCTGCCTTAAGTCTCCGCACGACTCTGCCGGGCCGGACCGCCACCGATCAGTGGGAGTCCGGGCCGGCTGTCCGCTGTTCGCGGATGATCGCCTCCAAGGCGACATATCGACGCGGGTCATCCAGAGCCCGGCCGACCATCCGCTTGTGTTCATCGATGTCCGCCCGGAGGGTTCGTCGCCGGTACGCCGCAAAGGTCTCTTCCCATCCTTCAAGGGCGGTGTCCGTCGGTTGATCCGACCGGGCAAAGAAGGCATGACCGAGGACGCGCGGCGACAACACTCGTTCCAGGCTGGCGGAATACCCGCTTTTGGTGAGTTGGCTTGCGAGGGCCGCAGAGTCAAGATCCGGGCGCGCCGCAAGCACTTCAAGCGCGGCCTGGCGCAGCACATCCAGTTCTGTATCAGAAAACCCTGTGGCGCCAAGGCGTTCACCGATCCGAACGGCAAGCTCGGGATGGTTGATCAGCACCGCAAGCAGAATGGCCTCACGGAGCACACCGTCGCCGGTTGTGGCGCCCGCCGCCACCGCGGCCTCCGCCGAAATCACCGGTTCGAGGGGCACCTGGCGACCGCTCCGGACGGGGCCGGCGGCCAGCCGGATATGCCGACGGAAGTCCTTCAGAAAATGGTCACGCATTGAGCGGTCAGCAACAAGGTGGGCATAGCGGGTCAGATCCGCCTCTGCCCGGGCCCGTCGCTCCGGCGTGTCGAGACGGCGCCCGCCGGCGATCACGGTGCGCAGGAAGGCCGACAGCGGCAGGGCATCGGCAAGGGCGCGGTCGAGAAAGCGGCGCTCAAAGCGCCGGGCCACGCCGTCGGGATCATCGCCGGTGTCAACCCGCAGGCGGGCGAACCTGAGACCAAGGCCCGATTTAAGCAACGGCAGCGCCTGCTCGGCGGCGCGCAGTGCCGCCCGTTCGCCGGCCGGGTCGGGATCGAACAGCAGCACCGGCTCCGCCGCGATCCGCCACAGCAGGTTCAACTGGTCAGCGGTCAGCGCCGTGCCGAGGGGAGCCACCACGTTGGGCCAGCCGGCCCGGTGCAGCCCAATCACGTCCATATAGCCTTCGGCGACGATCACCGTCCCGGCGAGCCGGACCGGCCGGCTGGCGAGATCGAGGCCGTAGAGCGTCCGGCCTTTGTGGAACAGCGGCGTCTCGGGCGAGTTGAGGTACTTAGGCTCACCGCCGGCGAGCACCCGGCCGCCGAAAGCAATCACCCGGCCTCGACCGTCGGCGATCGGGAACATCACCCGGCCGCGAAACCGGTCATAGCTTCGCCGCCCCGGTTCTTCCGGGCGGATCACCAGCCCGGCTTCCGCCAGCACCGCGTCATCGATGCCGTCCTGCCCGAGCGCCGCCTTGAGAGCGCTGCCGTTCTCCGGAGCGAAGCCGAGGCGGAACCGGGCGATCAGGTCATCACCGACGCTGCGCCGATGGAGGTAATCGAGCGCCGCCTGCCCCGCCGGCATTCGCAACTGACGCTCGTACCAGCGGGCCGCCCGTTCGGTCACCTCGAGCAGGGTGCGGCGGCGAGCCGTCCGCTCGGCCTCTTCCGGCTGTTCTTCCGGCAGGTGCAGTCCGACCTCGCCAGCGAGCCGCTCGACCGCCTCGCGGAAGCTGGTCCCCTCCTGCTCCATCACGAAGTCGATCACCGAGCCGTGGGCGCCGCAGCCGAAGCAATGATAGAAGCCCTTCGCCTCGTTGACGGTGAACGAGGGCGTCTTCTCGTGGTGAAACGGGCAGAGGCCGATCAGCTCCCGGCCCCGGCGGCTGAGCCGGACGCGCCGGCCGATGATCTCGCCGAGGCCCACCCGGGCGCGCAACTCATCCAGGAAGTCGGCGGGAATCGCCATTCCGGTCTCCGATCCTCTGGCCGTCGCCGGGGAGCCCGGCAACCCATTCGCGTAGATTATGGAGAAGCATGAACCGGCAGCAAGGCCGACGCCCCAGGCGACCGCGGCTTGCGGCCGGAAAACCGCCGGGCTCCGTTGACGGCAGGCACAGGTGATCTTAATAAAAAGGCAAGAAGACCCGCCGCGGCCAAACCAAGCCGCCGTGCGGGTCGTTTTTTGCGCGGGTCCGGCAGCGCTGGCCGCAGGGTGCGGGTCTGCAAACGGGAACAGACCGGAAAGGAGATCGATTCGGCAATGGCCGGCACACTTGACATCCCGGTGCCAACATCGGCACCCGGCAGCACCCTGGCGCAACCGGCGGCGGCGAATGCCGCGCTGGTTCTGGCCGACGGCTCGGTGTTCTGGGGGGTGGGGGCCGGTGCCACGGGGGTCGCGATCGGCGAGGTCTGTTTCAATACCGCCATGAGCGGCTATCAGGAAATCCTTACCGACCCCTCCTACGCCGGTCAGATCATCACCTTCACGTTCCCGCACATCGGAAACGTCGGAACCAATCGCGAGGATATTGAGACCGCGACGCCGGCGGCGCGGGGCTGTGTGTTGCGGGCGCCGATCACCGAGCCGGCCAGCTGGAGGTCCGCCCAGCACCTGGATGCCTGGCTGCGCTCCCAAGGGCTCGTGGCGATTACCCGGGTGGATACTCGCCGCCTGACCCGGCGCATTCGCGACGGCGGCGCGCCGGTCGGCGCCCTGATCCACGCACCGGCGGAGGCCATTGACCTGGCGGCGCTGCGCTTCATGGCCGAACGCTGGCCGGGGCTGGCCGGGATGGACCTGGCCCGGGAGGTGATGTGTCGCCAGAGCTACAGCTGGAACGAAACCCGCTGGACCTCAGGTCACGGCTATGGCTGCCTGGTGGAGCCCCGCCACCACGTGGTCGCCGTCGACTTCGGTGCCAAGCGCAACATCCTGCGCTGCCTCGCCAGTGCCGGCTGCCGGGTGACCGTGGTGCCCGGCGACAGCGACCTCGAGGCGATCCTGCGTCACCGCCCCGACGGCGTGTTTCTCTCCAACGGGCCCGGTGATCCGGCGGCGACCGGTGAGTACGCGGTCTCGACGATCCGGGCATTGCTCGACCAGAAGCTGCCCGTATTCGGTATCTGCCTTGGCCACCAGCTGCTCGCCCGGGCGCTTGGCGTGACCACCTACAAAATGCATCTCGGTCACCGCGGTGCCAACCATCCGGTCAAGGACCTTGAGACCGGGCGGGTCGAGATCACCAGTCAGAACCACGGTTTTGCCGTCGACCGGGAGGGTCTGCCGGAGGGGGTGATCGAAACCCACGTCTCGTTGTTTGACGGCACCAACGAGGGGTTGCGGCTCGCCGACCGGCCGGTCTTCTCCGTTCAGTATCACCCGGAAGCCTCGCCCGGTCCCCAGGACAGTCATCACCTGTTCCAGCGCTTCGTCGACCTCATCGACCGTCACAAGGGCTGAGGGTGGCGGAGGTGGCGCCGGGCGCGAGCCGCCGCTGGCTGCCGGCCACGACCCGCATCTGCGCCCGTGCCTGCGCCATTGTTCTGGCCATCATCGTGGTCCTTGGCGGATTGATCGCCGGCCGGATCGCCTTTGGTCCGGTCGATCTCGGCTGGCTTGCACCGGTCCTGGAACGTCGGGTGGCGGGCCTGCCCGACCCGATGGATCTGACCATCGGCGGTCTCGTGCTTGTCTGGGATCGCGAGGATCGCGGGCTGGCGATCCGGGCGCGCGACATCACCCTGTCGGCGGCCGGGGGCGAGGAGCTGGCCCGGTTTCCAGCCGCAGATATCGGCCTTCGCCTCCGCGACCTGCTGGTCGCTCAGATCGGGCTGAGCCGCGTCCAGCTCATCGGCCCGCGACTCGAAGTCGTGTGGATGGAGGGGGGCCGCTGGCGGCTGGCCGCCCTCAATCCCGACGAGGATCAGAGGACCGGGGGAGAAGTCCCGATCGCCGAACTCCTCGCACGGCTGACCCGGTCGCGAATGGCCCCCACCGACGGCGATCCGCTGATCGGACTGGAGGTTCTGGAGATCCGGGACGGTCAGATCGTGGTGCGCGCCGCGGGCGCACCGGCGGCCCGGAGAACCGCAGACGTTGGCCTGAAAATCACCCGCAATGGGCAAGGCGTTGCCGGTGATGTCCGGCTGACGCTCGACCCGGAGGGCCGGCAGGCAACCCTCGAGCTGCGGGCCCGGCTGCCGCGGGATGTCGACACGGTCTCAGGCACCCTCGCGCTCAGCCGGGTTGTCCCCGCCGGCCTGGCATCGTTGGTCCCCGATCCGGAGGCGGCGATCCTGGCAGCCCTGGACCTGCCGGTTGCCGGTCAGCTCGGGTTCGCCCTGGACCTGGACGGAACCCTGCAACGAATGAACGCCGACCTGTCGCTTTCGGAGGGATCGCTGATGCTCGCGGAGCGGTTCGCAGGACCATTCGCGGTCCGCGCCGGACATGTCACCGGGCGATGGGACGCCGACTCCGGCGAGGCAATCGCCGACCGGCTGGAGATCCGTCTCGGCACCGCCGCAGAGCCGGGCCCCACCCTCACCGCCAATGGCACCGGGGCTTGGATGCGGACGCCGGCCGAGGTCAGTGGCAACCTGAAGATTTCCGACCTTGCGATGGCCGATCTGGCCCGGTGGTGGCCGGAAAACCTGGCGGCCGGCCCCCGTAGCTGGATCACTCGGAACATCACCGCCGGAACGATCGATCGGGCCAGCGCCGGGTTCCGGGCCTCGCTCGCCGGACCGGAGGCCGTGACACTGCACCGGATCGCCGGCGACCTCGCCTACCGCGACCTGAGCGTCGCTGCCTATGCGCCGGCGCCGCCGGTCACCGGACTGACCGGGACAGGCACGCTCGATGCCAGCTCGCTCCAGCTCCAGGCCAGCGGCGGACGCCTGGAGGGGCTGGCGTTCGATACCGTCAAGGTCACGATTTCCGGCCTGGACGCTGGCGATCAGTCGATCGCGCTCAACACCTCCGTCTCCGGACCGGTGGCCGGGATCGTCCGCCTGCTCCGGTCTCCCGGGGTTGAGCTATTCGTCACCGACACCCTGAAGCCGGAGCAGGTGGATGGCCAGATCGACGGGCACGTCCGGATCGGGTTTCCGCTGCGCGCCGACCTCGCGATCGATCAGCTCGATTTCCACGGCGAAGGGAAGATCACCGGCGCCGAATTGCGGGATGTGGTTGCCGGGGTGACGCTGACCGGGGGGCCGGTCGATCTCAAGATCGACGGCGCGGAACTGACGGCAACCGGCCCGGTGAAGGCCGAGGGCGTGCCGGTGAAGCTGACTTGGCGGCACAGATTTGGCGGGACAAAGCCGGAGCGGCTCTCGCTGAAGGTCACGGTGCCCCGTCTGGATGCCGCCGGCCGGTCGGCGCTGGGGCTGGAGACGGCCCCCTACCTTGAAGGGGTGCTGTCCGGAGAGCTCGACGCCCGGTTCGGCACCGACCATCGCGCAACCGTCGAGGTCCAGGCCGACCTCAAACAGGCAGCAATGGCGATGGCACCGTTGCACTGGTCCAAACAGGCGGGGGTGGCCGGAATGGCGACCGCGAGAGTGCGCATCGCTGCCGATGGCGCAGTCACAGTTGAGCGCCTGGACCTTGAGGCCGGCACGCTCGCCGCGAAGGGCACCGCGGCCCTGGACGCATCCCGGCAGATCCGGCGGATCGACCTGGAGCGCCTGGCGTTCGGCAATTCGGCGGTGGATTCCGTCACGATTTCGCGCGATCCGAAGCCTTGGCAGGTGAGCCTGAAAGGGGGCGAGATCGACGCCCGGCCGTTCCTGGCCGGAGCCGGAACATCGTCCGGCGGGCCGGCGCCGGATGTGACTCTGACGGCACGCGGTCTGCGCCGTATCATCATGGGCGAGGGCCGGGCGCTTCGGAATGTGTCGGTGCGCGCGCGGCGGACGGACGGCGGCTGGGAGGAGATCCGGCTCGAAGCCGCGGTCAGCGCCGCGCCGGCTGTGACCGGGGAGGACCGCCCAGGCTCTTCGTCCATGTCTTCTTCGTCCATGTCCTTCCGCTTTGGTCCCGGCAATGCTGGCGGGCGCTTTCCGCTGCGGCTGCAGGCCGGCCGTGCCGGTGACTTGTTTCATGCCGTCGGCGGAATCGATGCCGTTGTCGGCGGGACTCTGACCGTGACCGGCGAGGCCGATGGTGCCATTCCGACCTCGAACGCCACGCTGCACGTCCGGCTGAATGATTTTGCTTACCGCCAGCAATCGGCGCCCCAGCGAGCGCTGGCCGCGGCCGGCCGGGCGCTGAAGGGGCAGGGCAATCTGGATTTCACCCGGTTTGACCGGCTGCAGGGCGATGTCCGGCTCGATGGCGGTATCATCCGGATCGACAAGGTCGCCGCACACAACGCGACGCTCGGCATCTCGGGCCAGGGAACCGTCGATCTCGCCAACCGGACCGTCGACCTGACCGGAGCTGCCGTGCCGGCCCGCGGTCTCAACCAGCTGCTCGGCTCGATCCCGCTGCTCGGCGATCTGTTCACCACCGGTGAGGGTTTCATCGCCGTCCAGTTCACTGTCAGCGGCGCCCTGACCGACCCGCGAATCGAGACCCATCCGGTGCGCTCACTCACCCCCTCCCTTCTGGCGCCACTGCGCGAGCTGTTTTCCGCGATACCCGTTCCCCGGCGCTGACTGTCGGAGCCGGGCACCGGCACCCCTTCTACTGTCCGGACGGTTGCGGGTCCGGCGGCGAGGGGTTTATGCGGTGGTTGCCGGTTGTGCTCGAGCATCGGCAGTCCAACCCTGAGCGAACTGCAGCGTCCGCGCCGTAAGAGGAAGAGAAGCGCGCCGTCACCGATCGGAGACCTTCCGGAATGCACAAAACAACTGTGGGGTGCGCCGCCCTCCTGGTGCTTGTTGTCCTGACCGTGACGGTCGCGCCACCATGGGCGCTCGGAGCCGTGCCGGGGGTCGTCCCTGGTGCGCCGCAAGCGGGCCCGGCGGACGAGCCCGTCACGCTGCCCGATACCCTCACCCGGGACGAGGTGCGCGACCTGGTCTCCCGGTTGTCGGATCGGGAGGTCCGCGACCTGTTGATCAGCCAGCTCGACAAGGTGGCAGCGGCGACGGAAGCGGCGGCCGCACCCGCCGGTCCCTCCCTCGACACGCTCCTGGTTGAAGCGCAGTGGCGGCTGCAAACCGCGATCGATGCGGCGCCGGATTTCCTTGACCTGGGAGACGCCGTCGGCGACCGGCTGAGTGACGGCGGGACCAGCTGGTTCGGAGTCCTTCTCGGCCTCCTCCTGATCTTCGGCACCGGCCTCGCCGCGGAGGCGCTGTTTCGACGGTTGTTTCCTCAATTCCAGGATTTGCCGGCCTCCGGTCGAAAGGCCCCGGCCATCGATAAGCTTTGCTTGTTGGGAGTGCGGTTGATCCGTGACCTGCTCGCTCTGACCGTCTTCGGCATGGTGACCACAGCCATGTTCTTTATCTTCTGGCAGGGCAACGAGGCCGTCCGCGAGGCGATTTCCGACCTGTTCTGGTTCATCATTGTCGTTCGGGTGGCCGCTGCCGTATCCCGCTTTGTCCTTGCGCCCGGCGAGCTCCGGGAGATGCGACTGCCGGGCTTTTCCGACCCGGTTGCCCGCGGCCTCCACCTGCGAATTCTGATCATTATCGCGACGATTGCGCTTGCCCATAACGTGAGTTCTTTTGTCGACAGCTTACAGATGACCCGGCCCGGCTTGATAATCGTCTTCGGCAGCTTCGTTGCATCCTTGACCCTCGGTGTCATCATCGCGATCGTGTGGCACGACCGGCGGCTGGTGCGTGACTGGCTCCTCGCCAGTGACGAAGACGAAGCGGCCACACCCGGACGGCTGCGTCTGTTCGTTGCCCGGAACTGGCATATCCTGGTGACGGCGTTTCTCGTCCTCCTGTTCTTTCTGCACCTCGGCCAGCGGCTGCTCACCGGTCAGTCGGCCGCGGAACCGATCCTGATCAGCCTGGCGTTGCTGTTCGCATTGCCCGCCCTTGACCTGATGATGCAGAGCGCGCTCAGGTCGATGCTGGGGCTTCGCGAGGCTGCGGCGAATGTGGATGCGACACTCGCCCGGGAGGCGGCAGCCCGTGCAGCCCTCGACTCCGAGCCGGCGGCGCCGGAAGACACCGACCCGGATATCATCGCAGCGCGCCGTGCCAGGCTCTCGGACGGCCTGACCGAAGCGGTTGCCGCCCGTCGCGAGGCGCAGCGCACCGATCAGGCACGGCGGGACTACCGCGCCGTCCTCCTGCAAAGCCTCCGAATTGTTCTCGCCGTGATCTTCGTCTTTGTTCTCGCCAGGATCTGGGACCTGAACCTTCAGGCGGTGGCCACGCGGAGTGTCGGCGAAACGGTGGCAGGCTCGGCCCTCGATATCATCGCGGTTCTGCTGATCGCCTCGGCGATCTGGGGAATGGTGAAGGCGGCGATCCGCAATGCCCTGCCGCCGGAACGGGACGACGACGTCGGCGAGAGCGAGGTGGGTGGCAAGGGCGGCACCCGCCTTCAGACCCTGGTGCCGCTGTTCGGGCGGTTTCTCCTGGTGGTGATCGCCGTCATGGTCGCGATGATCATCCTCTCCGAACTCGGGGTCGACATCGGCCCGCTGATCGCCGGCGCCGGGATCATCGGCATCGCCATCGGCTTTGGTGCCCAGACGCTGGTCCGGGACATTCTTTCCGGCGTGTTCTTCCTCATCGACGATGCGTTCCGGGTCGGGGAGTACATCGATGTCGGCAGCGTCCGGGGGATGGTCGAGCACATCTCGATCCGCTCGCTGCGGCTGCGCCATCACCTGGGCCCCGTCCACACCATTCCGTTCGGCGAGATCGCCCACCTGACCAATTTCAGCCGCGACTGGGCGATCATGAAGCTGGAGCTGAGGGTGCCCTTCGACACCGACCTCGAAAAAGTTCGTAAGATCGTCAAGAAAGTCGGCCAGGAGCTGATGGCTCATCCGGAACACGGCAAGAGCTTCCTGCAACCGGTGAAATCGCAGGGCGTTCACCGGATGGACGACGATGCTTTCATCATCCGGGTGAAGTTCATGGCGAGACCGGGCGAACAGTTCGTACTCCGCCGCGAGGTCTACCGGCGCATTCAGGAAGCCTTCTGTGAAAACGGCATCCACTTCGCACCGCGGCGGGTGATTGTCGACACCACTGGCCAGGCCGCACCCCCGGCAGCGCTGGCTGCGGCCGCCGCCGCAGGAGCCCTGGATGCGGACAAGTCCGGCGAAGGCCCGGAGGAGGGCGGGCACAGCGGCGCCTTTGATCTGTGACCTGTTAACCGCGCTGTGGGTAAATCGGCATCCGCTCTTTTGGCAATGTTGGCGGAAATCAAGTCGTTCGCCTAAAGTTACGGTCCACAGGCAGGTGAAATAGAATGCGACGATTGCGGCTCGAAATTCGACGACTGGTTGCCTTTGCGATGGCCATAACGGTGGCCGGGATGGGAACTGTTGCGGCCCAAACGGGCCATGTCGGTGCGGATGAGCCCCTGCAACTGGAAACCGCCGCCGTGGCACCGCTGTCGGGACTGGCGGTCCACATTGCCGGTGCGGTGGAGACCGCTGACCGGACACTGGCTGCCGGCGGCCGGCGGGCCCCGGCGGCGGTGCTCCGCGATTTCTATCGCAGCCGTGACTACGCGCCGTTATGGCTGGAGGATGCCGCTGTCAGTCCGCGCGGCGAGATGTTGCGGGCGATGATGACCACGGCGGCGCGCGAAGGTCTCGATCCGGCCACGTACACCTTGCCGGCAGCGCCCGCGTCCGATGCTCCCGCCGAGCTCGTCGCCACCGAACTTCTTTATACCATCACGCTGCTGCGCTATGGCTCGGATGTGAATGCCGGGCGGATCGCTCCGGGCGAGGTCGACTCGGACCATTTCGTCCACCGCGACGAGCCCGATCCGGTGGGACTGATCGAAGGGGCGGCCCTCGCCGAAAATCTCGCCTTCTACCTGGAGAGCCTGACCCCGCCCAGCATCGTCTACCGCGGCCTCCGCCGGGCGCTCCGCGAGTACCGGGCGCGCGCCGAGGCGGGCGGGTGGCCGGCGCTGCCCGACGGTCCCAGTCTCAAGCCGGGGGTGCGCGACGACCGGGTTCCGGTGCTGCGCGCCCAGCTCCGGGCAATGGGCCTGCTCAATTTCGACGGCGCAGACCCGGAGCGCTACGACAACGGCCTGGTTCTAGCGGTTGAGAGCTTCCAGCGCCGCCACGGCCTCGCCGCCGACGGGGTCGTCGGGCCGAAAACCCGCGCCGCCCTCAACGTCCCCGTGGATGAACGGGTTCGCCAGATCGTCCTCAACATGGAACGCTGGCGATGGATGCCGCCGTTCCTCGGCGAGCGCTACGTGTTCGTCAACATGGCTGGCTACGAACTGGACGTGGTCGAGTCCGGCAGCATCGCGCTCAGCATGAAGGTGGTGGTGGGCAGGCCCTACCGGCAGACCCCGGCGTTCAGCGGCCAGATTTCCTACCTGGAATTCAATCCCTACTGGCATGTGCCCTACAGCATCGCCACCAGGGACATCCTGCCCAAGGCGCAGAACGACCCCTCCTATCTGACCAACAAGGGCATTCGGGTGCTCGCCGGCGGTGCGGAGGTGAGCCCCTGGGCGGTGGACTGGGCCTCGCTCGGCCGCGGCAATTTCCCCTACCGGCTGCGCCAGGACCCGGGCCGCGGCAACGCGCTAGGCCGGGTCAAGTTCATGTTTCCCAACCGCTTCTCGGTCTACCTCCACGACACGCCGTCGCGCTCGCTGTTCGCCAGGGCCGAGCGGGCGTTCAGCTCCGGCTGCATCCGCCTGGAGCGGCCGATCGACCTCGCCGAATACCTGCTCGCCGACGACGGCTGGAGCCGCGAGCGGATCGAGGCGCTGGTTTCCAGGAACCGGCAGAATACCCGGGTGGTGCGGCTGTCGGCGCCGGTGCCTGTCCATCTCGCCTATATGACGGCTTTCCCGGGGCGAAACGGGGTGCTGCAGTTCCGCAGCGACATCTACGGCCGCGACGCCCGGCTGGCCGAGGCGCTGTTCGGGGTGACCCACTGACCGGACCGGGGGCGCACGATCCGCAACGCGCGGCCGCGGCTGCTGCTCAGGGTGGGGCCGGCCTGACCTTGCGGCCGGCGACCCTTGGCGATGCCGACCGGCTGCTCGCCTGGCGCAACGATCCGGCGGTGCGGGCGGCCAGCCACAGCACGGGCCCGGTCGAGGCGGCCGGGCACCGCCGCTGGCTGGAGCGCATTCTCGCCGATGCGGACCGGCAGCTGTTCATCGCCGAGGAGGACGGCGTGCCGGTGGGCTCGGTCCGCGCCGACGCGGACAGCGGGGCGGGCGGCGGGAAGCTGTTGTCCTGGACGGTGGCGCCGGAAGCCCGGGGGCGCGGCGTCGGCAAGCGGATGCTCGCCGCACTCCTCGCCTGCCTTCCGGGCCCGGTCCGCGCCGAGGTCAAGGTGGGCAACCCCGCCTCCGCCCGCATCGCCGCAGCCGCCGGCCTTATCCTGGACCGGGAAGCGGGCGGGGTCCTGCATTTTGTCCGCGCAGAGGCACGAACGTCCTGAGGGCGCGCCGTCGTCCCGGCACCGGAGCGCCCGGATCGATCGCCCGGCCCGTAGGGTTTGACATCGGGCCTCACTCCTGTAGGCTCGGCGTTGATCTTCGCGTGGATCGTTGGCTGTGTTTCTGGGGCCCGGCGGCGCTCGTCGTCCGCCTCTTTTGCCCGGTTGCGGTCCGTCGAAGCTCGTACGTGCCGGAAGGCAACCTGCCGCGCGCCATGGCAAAGGAGCGATCCGATGGCGAACGGAACGGTCAAGCGTCCCGCCCGGTCGAGAGCGACGGCGTGTGCTCCCCCGAAGACCGTCCCGCTGGCAGGGTCAAACCCCGTCCGGCAGCCGGGCAGGCCGGCTTGACGGCGCCCCGGCCCGGCGGCGCCCGTTCCGCCCCGGCCACGAGGCCGCTCAGGCCCGGCCCGGCCCACCAACCCCACCCGCGAACAACGAAGGACAGACATCTATGAAGCAGGCAACGATGGGCGACACCGTCCGCGTCCATTACCGGGGCACTCTGGCTGACGGTACCGAATTCGACACCTCGGAAGGCCGCGACCCTTTACAGGTGACCATCGGCAGCGGTGACATCATTCCGAGCCTGGAGACCGCGCTGGTCGGCATGAACGAGGGCGATACCAAAAGCGTGACCCTGGATCCGGCCGACGCCTACGGCCAGAAACACCCGGAACTGGTGCACGTGGTCGAACGCACCCGCATCCCTGAGGAAATCGACCTCAAGGTCGGCACCGTGCTGCAGGCCTCCGACCGCAGCGGCGGTCAGGTGCGCCTCCATGTCGTCGATTTCGACGATGACAACGTCACCCTGGACGCCAACCACCCGCTGGCTGGCCGGTCGCTGACCTTCGAGCTCCAGCTGGTCGAAGTGGTCGCTTAAGCGAAGGGGGCGCCCGAGGCAGAGGGAGGCCGGCGGGCGCGCTGCCGGTCTCTCGCCTCCTCGTGACCAGCCCCGGGGCACGGCGGCGCACCTCACGCCACCATCGTCCACGCCAGCCAGCTGAGCGCGGCGGCGTTGATCAGGAACAACAACGGCGTGATCCGCGCCACGACGCCCTGCCACTGGCGCCCGGCGATGTGACCCGCCCAGCCGAGGGCGATCAGCGCCGGAACGGTGCCGAGGGCAAACGTCGCCATGCCCATGGCCCCGGACAGAGCCCCGCCGCTGGCCGCCGCCGCCGCCAGTGCGCCATAAAGCAACCCGCAAGGCAGAAACCCGAGGACCACCCCGAGGCCATAGCCGCGCCAGCCGAGCGGCCGCGCGAACAGCGGCCGGGCGATCCGGCCGAGCCGGGCGCTGACCACGCCCTCGCCGCCACGGCTCCGCAGCCACGGCAGGACCACCCCGAGGCGCTGCAGCGCATAGCCCAGGAACAGCACCGCGGCAATGGCCAGCAACACCGCAGACAGCCAGCGAAGCCCGGTCACGTCGATCATCCCGCCGGCCAGCGCCGCTGCGGCCGCACCAAGCCCCACGTAGGTGGTCAGCCGGCCGAGGTGGTAGGGAACCAGCGCGGCGCCACTGAGCCGGGTCCACTCGCCCATCGCCGCCACCGGAGTCGCTTCCAGCCGGGCGACTGTCTGGGCCAGCACGAACGGCCCGCACATGCCGATGCAATGGCCGGCACTGCCGAGCAGCCCGGCCATGAACAGACTGGTCAGCAATTCGCCGTGCTCGATCGCGACCACCCGGCAGTGGGCGAGACCGAGCGCGAGGCTGTCGAGAAACGGATTGGGGTCCACGATGGTCCTTCCCTGAAGCACCGGGTGGCGGTTGGCGGCTCAGCCGCGATCGCGCCGTATATTCAATCTCGCTTATAAAAGATCGCCGCGCGGGTCGCGAGATCCGAATTTCGCATCTTGCCAAGCCGGCGTCGAGACCGCTGAATCCCTCTCAGCCATGCCAGAGGATCTTCCCACCACACCGCTCCGCCGCGGCTGGACCACCGGCTGCTGCGCCACCGCCGCGGCCGCGGCCGCCTTTGAAGCCCTGCTTGCCGGGGTCGCCCCGCGGACTGTCACCGTCCGCTTGCCGCGCGGCGGCGAGGCAAATCTGGCGGTGGCGTGGAGCCGGTGCGCGGGCGGCGAGGCAACGGCGGCGGTGGTCAAAGATGCCGGCGACGACCCGGACGTCACCCATGGCGCCGAGATCGTCGTCACTGTGGCGCCGGGGCGGGCGGGCCGCGGGATCACCTTCCGCGCCGGTGAAGGCGTCGGCACCGTCACCCGCCCCGGCCTTCCGGTGGCCGTGGGCGAGCCGGCGATCAACCCGACCCCGCGGGCGATGATCGGCGAGGCGCTCACGGCGCTCGCCGCCCTCCACGGGGTGGCGGCCGACCTCGTGGTCACGGTCGCCGTTCCCGGCGGCGAGGCCCTGGCCGAGCGGACCCTCAACGGCCGGCTCGGGATCGTCGGCGGCCTCTCGATCCTCGGCACCACCGGGGTCGTCGTTCCCTATTCCTGCGCCTCCTGGATCCACTCGATCCACCGTGGCATCGACGTCGCCCGCGCTGCCGGCCTCGAGCATGTCGCCGCCGCCACCGGGCGGACCTCGGAGGCGGCAGTGCAGGCGCTGTTTTCGCTGCCCGACCCGGCGTTGATCGACATGGGCGATTTCGCCGGCGGAACGCTCAAGTACCTGAAAAACCATCCGCTGCCACGCCTGACGGTGGCCGGCGGCTTCGCCAAGCTGACCAAGCTGGCCCAGGGTCGGTTGATGCTGCATTCGTCGCGCTCGCAGGTCGATTTCGGCCGGCTGGCCAAAACGGCGGCCGGGCTCGGCGGATCGGCGGCGGTGGTGGACGAGATCCGCGCTGCCGACTCGGCCGCCCAGGCTCTCGCCCGCGCCGATGCCGCGGGGCTTCCGCTTGCCGTGGCGATCGCCGGTCAGGCCCGGACCACGGCTGCCGCCGTCGTCGGAGATGCGGTAGCGGTGGAGGTGGTGATCGTCGATAGGGCGGGCGGCATCCTGGCGCGGACCGATGGCTGAACCCGCACCGGACCGGCGGCTGCTGATCCTCGGCGGCACGGCCGAAGCCGCCGAGCTGGCGCGCCTCGTCCACGATCGCTACGGGCCCGCGGTCCACATCATCACCTCCCTGGCCGGCCGGCTGGAGCCTTCGCAGGTGGTGCCGGGGCAGGTCCGGATCGGCGGCTTCGGCGGGATCCGCGGCCTCGGCCGGTATCTGGTCGACGAAGCCATCGACGTGGTGGTGGATGCCACTCACCCGTTCGCCGATGATATTTCCCATCACGCGGTGATCGCCTGCGCCCGGGCCGGGGTCGACCGGCTCGCCCTGGTCCGCCCGCCATGGGCGCCTGGCCCCGGTGATCGCTGGGAGGAGGTGGAGGACCTGCGGGCGGCCGCCCTCCGCCTTCCTTTCATCTCGCGCCGGACCTTCCTCGCGGTGGGGCGTGGCGGCCTGGAGCCGTTCGCCGGCATCGACCGGGTGCAGTTCCTGCTGCGCCTGTTCGAGCCGCCGGAGGTGCCGCCCCTGGCTGGCTGCGCGTATGAGGTGATCATCGCCCGGCCGCCGTTCACGGAAAGCGGCGAGCGCGCCCTGCTCGAGCGCTACCGGATCGACACCGTGGTCGCCCGCAATTCTGGCGGGACGACGGCGCCGAAGCTGGCAGCGGCCCGCGCGGTGGGCGCCCGGGTTCTGCTCGCCCGCCGGCCACCACGACCGCCGGGCGAGACGGTGGAGACAGCGGATGCAGCTCTCGCCCGGCTCACCGGGCTGCTCTGAGCCGCCGGACCGCGATCAGCGGGGGCGCCGGCGGAGGACGTGGTGGTGGTCGGCGGCATAGAGCCGGCTGTCGGCGAAAGCCTCCTCACCGAGCACGGGGCCGACCAGGATCAGCGCCGTGCGGGTGATCCCGGCCGCCTTCACCTGGTCGCGAATGGTCGCGAGGGTTCCGCGCAGCAGCCGCTCGTCCGGCCAGGAGACCCGGCAGGCGACCGCCACCGGACAGCCGGCGCCGTAATGGGGGATCAACTCACGGACCACGGCGGCGAGATTGGTGATCGACAGATGAATGGCGAGCGTCGCCCCGGTGGCGCCGAGGCGGGCCAGGCTTTCCCCCTCCGGCATCGCCGAGGAGCGGGTGGCGGTCCGGGTCAGCACCACCGTCTGGCCGATCCCCGGCAGGGTCAGCTCCCGGCGCAAGGCCGCGGCGGCGGCGGCATAGGCGGGCACGCCGGGAGTCACGTCATAAGCGATGCCGAGCCCGTCCAGCCGGCGCATCTGCTCGGCAATGGCGCCGTAGAGGGACGGATCACCGGAGTGGACTCGGGCGACATCCATATCGGCCGCCGCCGCCGCCTCGACCTCGGCGACGATCTCGTCCAGGTTGAGGGGTGCTGTGTCCACGACCCGCGCGCCCGGCGGCGCTTCCGCGATCACCTCGGCCGGCACCAGCGATCCGGCGTAGAGGCAGACCGGACAGCCGCGGATCAGCGCCTGACCGCGCACCGTGATCAGATCGGCGGCTCCCGGTCCGGCACCGATGAAATGGACGATCATGCCCCCTCCTGCGGCCGTGGCACACGTGCGGTGTAGCCGCGCGGGGTATAGACCCAGGCGTTCACCCCGCGGCGGAGCAGCCGGGTCGAGGCCGCACCGACCAGCACCAGGGTGAGCATGTCGGCATAATCGGGGCTCAGCTCGCCGAGGGTCACCAGGGTGATCGTCTCTTCCGTCCGGCCAAGGTTGCGGGCGAGCACCACGGGCGTGTCCGGCGACCGGCTTTGCAGC
This sequence comes from uncultured Rhodospirillaceae bacterium, assembly GCA_964454795.1. Lineage (GTDB taxonomy): Bacteria > Pseudomonadota > Alphaproteobacteria > Rhodospirillales > Defluviicoccaceae > CAYVUM01. The sequence continues at coordinate 14,421 of CAYVUM010000033.1, read as the reverse complement.
AGGATATCGCGGGCAGCGCTGAGCTGGCTCCGCCGCTTCCGGGAGACCGGGTTGTACAGGGCGACCACGAAGTCACCGGCCGCTGCCGCGCGCAACCGGCGCTCGATCACCTCCCACGGGGTCAGCAGGTCGGACAACGAGACCGCGCAAAAATCGTGGCCGAGAGGCGCACCGATCCGCGCCGCGGCGGCCTGCACCGCCGACAGACCGGGGGCGATGGTCACGGCGATCCGGTTCCACGCCGGGCGGTTTTCGCGATCGAGCAGCTCGAACACCAGGGGCGCCATGCCGTAAATGCCGGCGTCGCCGGAGCTGACCAGGGCGACGGCCCGGCCCGCGGCCGCCAGATCCAGGGCCAGTCGGCAGCGCTCCTCCTCCCGGGTCATTGCGCCGGCGTGCACGGTCTTGCCGTCGGTCAGGTGAGCGATCAGGTCGAGATAGAGCGCGTAGCCGACAATGTCGGTGGCTTCGGCAAGCAGGCGCGTGGCCTCCGGGGAACGCCAGTCGCCCCGGCCCGGACCGATCCCGACGAGGCTCAGCCGACCCTGTGGATAACCCACGGCCTCCGCGTCGATCGGCCGCGGCGACAACGCGATGGCGCAGGTCGCCCGCAGCGATTTCGTCTTCGCGACAAGCAGATCGGCGTCCGGTCCGGCCGCGGCCAGAGCGGCGGCTTCGGCAACGCCGTGGCAGCCCACCTCGTGAAACACGCGCGGCGAGGGGTTTGGGAGCCGGGGCGTCTCCCGTTCCAGGGTCGCCGGCGCGAAAAATCGCGCCGGACAGCCCAAAAAAGCCGCGGCTTCGTGGATCGCCCGCTCGTCGGCCTTCACGTCCACGGACGCAACACAAGCCACCGCGCCGCCGGCAAGCCCGGCCGCGTCGAGCACGCTTTGGACCAGACCGATCAGTTCATTGGCGCTGGTGCCGCGCTCACAGCCCAATCCGACGGCAAGCACCGGCGGATGCACAACCAGCATGGCCTCCGGCCTGTGGACAGACCTGTGAGTGATAAGGAGTCGCGCTGTCCCATGGCCGTTCGTGTTCCGCCATGGGGATGGCGGCCACGGTGGATCGGCGATGTCAGACTGGACCGAGAGAGAGCCCCCGGAGAGCAGGCCGGCCAAGGTGTCCTTCGCCCTGCTTCCATCGGCAATATGCCATCCTCGCGGCGGGGCGTCGAGAGAAACTCCGAAGCGAATATCCCCAGCGGTGGTGACCGCCGGGTACCCACCCAGGGCATGCGCGAGATGCCGGGCGAGCGCATTGGCTCCGTGGTGGCCGCCGAGCAGCGGAACGACCGCCGCTCCGTCCTCGCCGACGGCGACGACCGGGGGCTCGGTTTGCTTGTCGGTGAGCAGCGGTGCCAGGGCGCGGATCAGAATGCCGGCGGCGCACACGCCGATAATCGGCGTTCCGTCCGCGAACAGCCGGCGGAGATGCGCGGCCGTGCCGGTAAACGTCTCGTCGGCATCTTCAATGCGGCCGGCAAGGCCGTGAACCGTCGCCCCGGGCAGCACCGCGGCGATCCGCCGCGCGGTCGCAGTCCCCACAGCAGTCAGCGCCACGACCGCCGCAGCCGCAGGCATAGGCTCAACCAGCTGCGGCCGGTCGGCGCTGTTGACGAGGATCATCGAGAAGTAGGGAGCGCCGTCATCATCGATTTCGGCCAGAGGGATCACCCGCCCGGACGGCATCGTCGCCCGCTCCACATAGACTGACCGGTCTTCGAGACCAAGCCGGCGCAGCACCCGGCGGACCTTGCCGAGGTGGCGGCCCACTTTCAGGATCGCCGCGGCATCAGAGGCCCGGAGTCGGGCCTCCAAGTCGTGTTCGTTGAGAGGCGCCGGGATCACCGCCAGCACCTCGTTCCGGGAGGCGAGCGGTCGTCCGGCGACGGCAGCAACCGCGGTGAGCGACGACACCCCCGGCACAACAAGGCTCGGGAACCGCGGCGCCAGGCGCTCATGCAGATACATGTATGAGCCGTAGAGGAACGGGTCGCCCTCGCAAAGCACGGCGACGTCGCGGCCGTCGCTGAGATGGCCGGCGATTTCCGCCGCATAGTGGTCATAGACGGCCTGGGCCGGAAAGCGCTCCACCGCCATCGGGGTGGCGATGGCGATCTCGATCCGTCCCCCAGGGACGTGGGGGGCGGCGATCTCGCGGACCAGGCTGTTGCCGCCTTCCGGCGCCGGATAGGCGATCACCGGCGCCTCCGCGAGGATGCGGCGGGCCTTGACGGTAATCAGCTCCGGATCGCCGGGACCGATGCCGAGTCCGTACAGCGTCCCGTTCATCGCTTGACCCCCGCGTACTGGGTCACCGGCATCAGTGGCCTGAAGGCACTGAAGTCGCCGACCGGGCCGAGCCGTGAGACCGCAAAACGGGTCATCTCGCCGCCGTTGTCCTGACGGAAGCCGATCAGCCGCGCCTCGCCCTCCGCGGTCACCGCGTTGGCGATCAGCCGTCCAGCGGACGGCAGGGCCGCCCAGCACGCCTCAAGCAGGGTCGGCGCCGCCACGTCGCCGCCGAGAAACACCGTATCGGGTTGCGGCTCCAGACCATCAAGGGCGGCCGGCGCCTCACCTTCGACGATCCGCAGCTCCGGCACGCCGAGAGCGATCGCGTTGCGGGCGATCGCCGCACAGCGGCCTGGGTCCCGTTCGATCGCCACGGCGACGGCTTCGCGGTTGTCGGCCCGGCGACGGCGAGGCTGGGCACGCAGCCACTCGATCGCGATCGCCCCGGAGCCGGCCCCCACGTCCCACAGCACCTGCCCGGGCAGCGGCGCCAGCGCCGCGATCGTCGCTGCCCGAACCTCCCGTTTGGTGATCTGGCCATCGTGCTCGAAGGCGTCGTCGGGCAGGCCCGAAACCGGCGGCCGGAGGCGGGCATCGGGTCCCGGCCGGCATTCGATCGCCAGGGTGTTGAGGTCGGCCGACCGCGGTTCTGTCCAGGCTTCGGCGATGCCATCGATCCGGCGCTCCGCCGGCCCGCCGAGGTGTTCGAGGACGGTGAGCGTGCTGGGTCCGTAGCCGTGTTCGGTCAGAAGCGCTGCCGCCGCTGCCGCGCTGTCGCCATCCCGGGAGAGTACCAGGAGCCGCGCCCCCGGTGCGAACCCGCGAACCAGACCGGCCAGCGGCCGGCCGTGAACCGTGAGCGTCTCGCAGTCGGGCAGCGACCAGCCCATCCGCGCCGCGGCGAGGCTGAAGGCTCCCGGCACCGGCAGGACCACCATCTCCCCGGCGCTGAACCGGCGCTGCAGGTTGGCACCGGCGCCGTAGCACATCGGATCGCCGGTGGCGAGCACCACCACCCGGCGGCCGCGATGCGCCGCAAGCTGATCCAGGGCTGCAGCCATCCCGTTGGCCCAGGTGATCCGCTCCGCCGGATGGTCGCCGACCATCGCCTGATGCCGTTCGCCGCCCACCAGCACCTCGGCGCTGTCCACCAGGGCCCGGACCGCTGGACGAAGGCTCGCCAGACCGTCATCGCCGATGCCGACGACATGGATCCACGGCAGGTTCCCGGTCATGGCACCCGGGCGGCGGCGATGGCGTTGACGGCTGCGGCGGCGAGGGCGCTGCCGCCGCGCCGCCCGCTAAGGGCAAGGCGCGGGATCTCCGAAGCGTGGGTGATGAGCGCGTCCTTGGCATCGGCGGCGCCGACGAAGCCGACCGGAAAGCCGATGATCAGCGCCGGCATGGGCGCGCCGGCATCCAGCCGCTCGAGCAGCCGGAACAAGGCCGTCGGGGCGTTGCCGATCGCCACCACCGCGCCCGCGAGATGGTCGTCCCAGATCTCGACAGCGGCCGCAGACCGGGTGGTTTCGAGCCGACGGGCCAAGCCGGGCACGGCCGGGTCGGAGAGGGTGCAGATCACCGGATTGGCGGCCGGCAGCCGCGCGCGGATGATGCCCGATGCCACCATTTCCGTGTCGACCAGGATCGTCGCCCCGGCGGCCAGCGCCGACCGGCCCGTTCCCATAACGTCGCCCCGCCAGCGCAGGTCGGCGACCAGATCAGGCATCCCGCAGGTGTGCACAAGCCGGACGGCCAGATTACCCAGCTCATCCGGCAGGACAGACAGGTCGGTCTCAGCGCGGATCGCCGCGAAGGACTGGCGATAAATCGCCTCCGGGTCCCGCTCGTAGGCGTAGGTCATGGCCGGCCCCCGGCTGCCGGGGGAGCCGCGCCGAGGCTGCCGTCGATCCCGAGGATCCAGCCTTCCTCGGCCTCGATCGCCCGCCGGCCGGTAGCCGTAAGCCCCGCCGGGCCGGCGAACGCCCGGGCGAGCATTCCAGCGGCGTCGCAGCGGGCGAGATGGCGGGCAAGTGCGCTGACTTGCAGGGCGTCCTTCGGCTGGTCGGTCCGCGGGGCAACAGGCAGGAGTGAGGGATAAACCTCGGCAATCACGACGGTCCCGGGACAGCGTCTCACCGGTCCGAGCCCGGTCTCGAACGGCCAGATGCACAGCCGGTCGCCCAGCCGCGGATCGGCCCTGAGCCCGGCCAGCCGGGCGATGCCGAGCAGGCTCTGGCTGCCGACACTGCCCGCGTAGGCGAGCTTCCAGACCGGCTGCGGACCGCGCCGGACCGCATCGCAGCGCCGGCGTTCGGTGAGCCCGCCGTCGGCATCGCCGCCGTCCGCCTTCCCGTAGCCGTCGGGACGGGTCGGCCGCAGCCAGGGACCGGCGTGGACCTCCGGGCAGCCCCAGAACGGAAACGGCGCCGCGGCGATCGCGCGGTTGAGATCGGCCGCAACCGCAAAGCGGTTGTTGGCGTTGTCGTCGGCATCGTCGATCCGTTCGGCAAGCGTCGTCCAGGTTCCTCGCCAGTCCGCCTGTCCGGGCGCGACTCGCGCCGCAAAGCCGGCGGGATAACCGAACGCGAAATCGAAGCCAAGCAGCACCGCAAGCCCCCGGCCGGTCAGGTCGGACAACCGACCCCTCAGCCACTTCATGGCTGCGGTCCGGGTCGGCGGATTGACCGGCGGCGTCTCGACCAGGGCGCCATGCGCGGACCGGACGACGGAGCCGATCCAGATGCTGTCGGCCCCGGTCTTCGGCCGGCTGCCGGCACTCCAGTCGACGATGAGATAGGCGTCGAAAACCGGTTCCGGCGTGGCCATGGCCGCGGGATCGGAGCTCAGGTGCCGGTCCGCCGATCGCCGGACGCTGTGCTGGCCGCCTCAGTCCCGGTTTTGTGATCATGAGCCGGGTGATTGTGGTGATGGTGGCCATCACCGTGCCCGTGCCCGTGCCCGTGCCCGTGGTGATGATGGTCATGATCAACAGTATCACCAGCAGCATGATGATCGTGGTGATGATGGTCGCCGTCGGTGCCGATACCGCGCACGTGGTGGTGGTGCCCGGCCTGGGGCGCGCCCTGTTCGGCTTCGTAGCCCAGAACCTGCTCCCGGTACTTGCAGAGCTGGCAATTCATCAGGTTGGCGCCATTGAGCGCCTCGTCCAGGCGGGAGAGGAAGGTGTCGATAACGAACGGGTGGTCGTTGAGGTAGTCGGCCCGGACGATCTGGACATCCGGGCAGCCACCCGCAGCCGCGTCGGCCGCGTCATAAATGCGTTCGACCAGGATCCCGGTAAACAGGAAATACGGAAAGACGATGATCCGCCGGTAGCCGAGGCGGAGCGCATGATCGAGGCCGGCCGGGACGAGGGGGTGGGCGACCCCGGAGTAGCTGACCTCGGTCCAGCCGAAGCCCATGCCCTCCCACAGCATCCGCGCCACCTTGTTGACGTTGGAGTTGGCATCAGGATCGTTGGTGCCGCGGCCAACCACCATGAGCAGGGTCTCCGACCGGCTGACCGGCCCGCGTTCAGCATCGGCGGCGGCTTCGGCGGCTTCAATCCGTTCCGCCGACGCCCGGATCAGCCGGGTGTCGATGGCCAGCTCCCGACCGAACCGCACATCCAGCTCCGGGTTTTCGACGGCGATACTGTTGACCTCCGAGGGCAGGTCGTTCTTGACGTGGCCGGCCGCGAACAGCATCCCCGGCAGGCAGACGATCCGCTGCGCCCCGGCGCTCTTCAGGGCCTCCAGGCCGTCGCGGATAACCGGCCGGGCGAATTCCAGAAAACCGCTCTCGACCAGCCGGCCGGGGAGGCGGTCGCGCAGGTGGACGGCGAGGCGGTTGAACTCGGCGACGGCCGCGACCGAGCGGCTGCCGTGGCCGCAGATCATCACCGAAACGTCATCGTTGTTGTCGAGGAGTGCCGTCATCGTGCCTGGTCCCTTGCCTCCGAGCGGTGCAACCCGGTGAACCGGGCCGGGCCCGCCGGGCGGCGCCCGCTGGTCATGGCCTCCGGCGGCGCGCCATAAGCGGCAAGCATAGGGGCGAGCGCCGGCCCTGTCACCAGCGGCAGTCCATTGACCCCGCTGCCGCAGCGACGGAAACTCCCCGCCATGCCGCCGTACTTTCTTCCTGCGGGCCCGGCCGGTGTCGGCTTCGACCCCCTGGTGCTGCTGATCGTCGCTCTGATCCTGGACGCGGGGCTCGGGGATCCGCCGCGCTGGCTGCCGCTGCCGCCCCATCCGGTGCGGCTGATCGGCCGGCTGACCGGCTGGTTCGACCGCAAGCTCAACCGTCCCGAGCGGGGTGATCGTGCCCGGATTGTCCGCGGTGCCGTGACCGTTGTGGCCGTTGCCGGCTTTGCCGTGATTATCGGAATCGGGGTCGCCTGGCTTGGTGCCAACCATGGTTTCGGCTGGATCATCGAGCTGATCCTGGTCACCAGCCTGCTTGCCCAGCGCAGCCTGTTCGACCATGTCCGCGCCGTCGCCAGGGCATTGCGCCGGGGCGGGCTGGCGGCCGGACAGCAGGCGGTCTCGCAGATCGTCGGCCGCGACGTCACCCGCCTTGACGAGCACGGGGTCTCGCGCGCGGCGATCGAGAGTGCGGCCGAGAATTTCTCGGACGGGGTGGCCGCGCCGGTGTTCTGGTACGTGCTGCTGGGCCTGCCGGGATTGCTCGGCTACAAGGCGATCAATACCCTCGACAGCATGATCGGCCACCGCAGCCCCCGCCATGCCGCTTTCGGCCGGGTTGCCGCCCGCCTGGACGACGTGGTCAACCTGGTGCCAGCCCGCCTGTCCGGGCTGATCCTGTGTGCGGCTGCGGTGTTCGTGCCCACCGGCAATCCGGCGGCGGCATTGCGGATCCTGATCCGCGATGGCGCCCGGCACCGCTCCCCCAATGCCGGATGGCCGGAAGCGGCCTCCGCCGGCGCGCTGGGACTGGCGCTCAACGGCCCGCGGCGCTATGCGGAGGGCGTCGTCAACGAACCCTGGGTGGGCGACGGCCGGGCCCGGGCAACCGCCGATGACATCGACCGGATGCTCTACCTGTTCGCCGTCGCCTGCCTGATCACCACCCTGCTCGTGGCGGTTTTGGCCGTGGTCCGGCTGGACTGGTGACGGACAGCAAAAGAGCGGAGCGCAGGACATGGCCGACTACACCCTGGTGCTGGGCAACAGGAACTACTCCTCCTGGTCCATGCGCGGCTGGCTGGCCGTGCACCAGGCCGGACTGGACGCCGAGGAGGTGGTCATCCCGCTCGATACCCCGGCGACCGCGGCCGAGATCGCCCGCTATTCGCCCTCGGGCCTGGTCCCGGCGCTGGTCGGCGACGGCGAGGTGGTCTGGGATTCCCTGGCGATTGCCGAGACGGCCGCCGAGCGGGCTCCGAGCGCCGGACTGTGGCCCGCCGAGCCGGCAGCCCGCGCCTTGGCCCGCGCCGTGGTCGCCGAGATGCACTCGGGATACCGCGCGCTGCGCGCCGAGCTGCCCATGAACATCCGCGCCGACAAGCCGGGGCGGACCTGGAGCGATGCGGCCGCCGCTGACATCGCCCGGGTTCAGGAGCTGTGGCGCGATTGCCGGGCCCGGTTCGGGGACGCGGGAGCATTCCTCTTCGGCGCCTGGACCCTGGCCGATGCCTTCTACGCCCCGGTGGTGACCCGGTTCCACACCTACGGAGTCACGGTGGACGAGGCCGCCGCCGACTACATGGCGGCTGTCCGCTCCTGGCCGGCGGTTGTCGCCTGGAGCGAGGCGGCCGCCGCCGAACCGTGGAGCGTCGCGAAATACGACGCGCTGTAGGCGGTCCGGGGTCGGGCGGCGAGGTCGGCTTGAGCGGAGCGCCGCTTGCAATGGCAGCCTTTGCAGAAAGCCATCAGGGAAAAGCGCGCAACTCACCGGCATGGCTGGTTCGGTCCCGGCCGAAGACGGCAAAGAACCCGCTTGCCGGTTTCGATGCGATGACTGTCAGATATCCGACTCTCTGTGGACGGCCTTGAGTGAAGAGCCTGCCGCTCCTGCAAACCTTCTTACCGGAAGTCTGCGGCTCTGTCGCTGTTGGCGACGTTTGCTGAATCTTCAGGACACGATCCAAATTCTCCTCGCGGCCGCGCGTTTTGACGTTTTGCCTCGGTGGCCTTTAGCGGCATCGAATCACGATTTAATCTTGGATTTTATATAAAATGAAGTCCGATCCCCGAAACACAGGTTCCAGGGTGGAGGGCGGATCGATCGGGAAGAGGTGGGGGCGAACCCACAAGAAATAATCATAATGGTTTAGATTTTCATTACCAAAGGGCGGACGGACTTCAGTGAGGTATTTTTCCTCTAAGTGGCCATATTGCGCGTGGAAAACAATTATATTGTAATTCAATTGTACAGAATCATATGGTTCGCGAAGGCGAATTGTTTGTTGGCCGGGGTTGGCAAAGATCGTGGTGAAAAACCCTTGTTTTTCTGTTATTACTCTGTTACCAATATGCAGAATGGGTGGTGTTCGTACCGCAAGAATGGAGCCCGTGTAGCCGATCGCTGCGGAAAGGCGTGTGCCTTGGGGCAGCTGCTGAAGAGCAGTAAAATATTCATCATAATAGGTGTCATAGCGGCTCCACTGCGAAGTGATAGTCAAAATTTGTTGAGATAGAATGGCAACGGCCACAGTCGCAATTGCCACTTTCGCAATTCTACCCGCTTCGACTCGTATACTCGCCAGCAACAGCGCAATCACAGCAATGGGCATCCGGTCATCGGCTGCCCAGGAGGAGAAAACGATTTTTGGCATAAACAGGAATGCACCCGTCACTGCTAAGATTGGGAAGAGCATACGCAATTCGAGTTTCAGACGCTGGGTCATGAGACCGATCGCGATCATACTCAGAAGCACAATGGATAATAACATATTTGTCTTATTGCCGGAATCAGTTGTATGATTTGGGATCAAATCCTCTATGACCAGGAAAATCTTTTGATAGTAGTGCCATTTATCGGCTAGATCAGACCACGACGTTACCGCCGCCTGCTCTACCGTCGAGCTCAAGGCGAGAAATAAAGCCAGCGGTAAAACGAATTGTGATGCCGCCCGCATCCAGGACGAGATCGAAAGGCGTCTGTTCTTTCGCCAGCCTGAAATGACGAGGCCCGTTTCGTACGCCATGACGGTCAGGCCATACAATCCGAGGCCGTACAAGTGGCTGAACATCAGCCCCGTGGCGAGAAGATTGAAGGTGCCGATGCGAATGAGCGGCTGCCAAGTGGCCGATCGCAACCAAGAAGCGAACAAAAGAAGAAAAAGACCGACGCCGATCAGATAACTTATAAATCCGAATATGAACGTATAGTTGTATGTGAATACGAAAATCAGTAATGCTTGCGGTTGCACAGCGCCAAAGAGCGATTTATTAAGGATAAGAACGCCGGCTGGAATCGCCAAAAGAGTGACCACGACGAGTAATTTTTCAGAGAGGTTCCAGTCGAAAAATATGGAAAACGTCAATAAAACTGCTTCGGTTGCTAGATTGGCAACACCATCCCATGCCACTTCATAGTATTTTTGGAGGTGTTCAGAGTTTTCCAGAGTTGCGAGAATGAAGACGCGGGCCACGTGGTTCGGCAAATCCTGCAATGGCAGGGTGTTGACCGCTGCAACCGGCACCAGGACAAGCAAACAGGCGACCACGATGGCGATCGTCATCCACGATGCGCCTCGAACAGCCATCAGCCGACACTCCGCCGCCGCAAATGACAAGGCACGTCAATGGCCGGACCCCCGCCACTGCTGATCGCGAGCAGCGACGCCGCAGCCAACATCGAAATTTAACCAGAATATCAGCCCCTAAAGCACAGCAAGGTGGCATATCTCGCCGGGGCTCGCAACGCTTCCTGACCTCCCACGGGCTGGGATCCGCCAGGATCGCGGGGCGTGTCTTCGCGGACCGCTGGTAATCCTGTTCGCCACTCTGGGGTGCCGCTTCGCCCCTTCCGTTCCCCGGCCGGGCTCGACACCGCGGTCGCGGCACCGGAACACCGGTGCCGGCGGCGCCGCCTGACCAGCCGGTCGAAGGCCCGGGCAACGGCGCGGCGACGGGGAATACGCTGACGGCCGGGAACGCGCCGGCCATCAATTCAGATCAAGGGCGTGCCGCTTCAGGTCATCCAGGTCGACGGTCTCGAGGGCCCGCTCGTGGGTGGCGCTCAGGACCACCGGCGGCGCCTTGCCTGCCTCCAGGGCCTCATGCCAGCGCGCCGCGCACAGGCACCAGCGGTCGCCCGCCTTCAGGCCGGGAAAGCCGAACGCCGGTACCGCCGTGGTCAGGTCGTTGCCGCGGTCGCGGCTGTAGGCAAGGAACTCTTCCGTGACCTGCGCACAGACCACGTGGGCGCCGGCGTCGGCGGCGCCGGTCTCGCAGGCGCCGGTGCGGTAAAATCCGGTCACCGGGTTGAGGCAGCAGACCTCAAGCGGTCCGCCGAGGACATTCCTGGCTTCGCTCATCGCTGATCCCCAATCGCTTGTGGCTGTCCCGGTGGGCCGGGATCAACCGCAATATGCCGCGCCGACTGCGGTTTGACAGCCCGGCACGACGGTCGCACGATCGTGCCATGGCCGAACGCTCCCCCGACTATCTCACGGTCCGCGAAGTCGCCCACTATCTCCGGCTCAAGGACCGCAAGATTTACGCCCTGGCCGCCGCCGGTGAGATCCCGTGCAGCAAGGCCACCGGCCGGCTGTTGTTTCCGCGCGCCGGGGTTGAGGCTTGGCTTGCTGCGCAGATGCAGGGACGCTGTGGGCCGGCGATGGCGACCGGCGGACCACCGCCGGTGGTGGTCGGCAGCCACGATCCGCTGCTCGACTGGGCCTTGCGGGAGTCCCGCTCCGGCCTCGCCAGCCTGTTCGACGGCAGTCTCGACGGCCTTGAGCGGTTTGCCGGCGGGGAGGCGCTGGCCGCCGGTCTGCACCTTCACGACCCCGGCGCCGATGACTGGAACCGTCCTCAGGTGGCCGGCCGGTTCGCCGCTGCGCCGGTGGTGCTTCTCGAATGGGCGTGGCGGGACCGGGGTCTGATCATCGCCCCGGCGCTCGCCGGCCGGGTCGGCGGCCTGACCGATATCGAGGGCCGGGTCCTCGTCCGCCGCCAGCCCGAGGCGGGCAGCCAGCGGCTGCTCGAAGCCCTGCTCGCCGGCGGGCCCGGCCCGGAGGCGGTAACCTGGACCGCCATGACCGTGCGCAGCGAAACGGAGGTCGCCACCGCCGTCGCCGATGGCGACGCCGATGCCGGCTTCGGCCTTGCCTCCGTCGCCGGCCGGTTCGGGCTGCCGTTCGTGCCGCTGCTGCGCGAGCGCTTCGACCTCCTGGTCTGGCGCCGGGCCTATTTCGAGCCGCCGTTCCAGGCGCTGCTCCGCCTGTGCCGGAGTGAGGCGTTCGCCGCCCGGGCGGCGGCGCTCGGCGGCTACGATGTCTCCGGTCTCGGCGAGGTCCGGTTCAACGGCGCCTGAGTCCCCGAACCGCCGCGCTCAGGCCCCGCCGGGACCAGCGTTGGGGAAGAAGAGTTGCAGGCCGTCCAGCTTGAAGCCGGCAATCGCCGCCTGACCCTCCGGGCCGGTCAGCCAGTCGATGAAGGCCCGGCCATCGGCGGCGCTGACGTGGGGATGGCGCTCCGGATTGACCAGGATCACGCCGTACTGGTTGAACAGCCTTGCGTCGCCTTCGACGTGCAGGGCGAAGTCCCCCTTGTTCTGAAAGCTGATCCAGGTGGCCCGGTCGGTCAGCGTATAGGCACCCATGGCGACCGCGGCATTCAGCGTCGCCCCCATGCCCGATCCGGTTTCCCGGTACCACTCGCCGCTCGCCGCGGTGGGATCGACCCCCGCATCGCTCCACAGCGCTTGCTCCTTCTTGTGGGTGCCGCTGTCATCGCCCCTTGAGGCGAACAGCGCGCCGGCAGCGGCGATACGGGCCAGGGCGGCGGCGGCATCGCGGCTGCCCCGGAGGCCGGCCGGGTCGTCCTTGGGGCCGACGATGATGAAGTCGTTGTACATCACGTCGCGGCGATCGACCCCGAAGCCCTCGGCGACGAACTTTTCTTCCGCTGGCTTGGCGTGGACGAGCAGCACGTCCCCATCGCCGTTGGCGGCATTCTTCAGGGCTTGGCCGGTGCCGACGGCGACCACCCGGACAATGATCCCGGTCTTCGCGGTGAAACGCGGCAGTATGTGGTCGAACAGACCGGAATTCTGGGTGGACGTGGTCGACTGGACCAGGATCGAGCGCTCTCCGGCAATCGCCATGGCGCTGACGGCAAGCACTGCGACGGCGGTGAAGAGTGACAACAGAGGGCGACGGGTCATTCGGGTTTCCTCCCCCGTTCCGGTGTCGGGCCGCTCGCCTCACAGAACCAGGCGGCCGTCGAGATAAGAGCGGGCCTCCGGGCAGGCGGGGCCCGCGAAGAACGCTGGCGCCGGCTGATGATCGAGCAGCCGTCCCTCGTGGAGAAACGCCACCGACCCGGCAAGGCGGCGGGCCTGGCCAATGTCGTGGGTCACCAGAACGACCGTCGTGCCGCCGGCATGAGCGGTGCGGAGCAGCGCCTCCACGGCCAGCGTTGAGGCCGGGTCGAGATGGGCGGCCGGTTCGTCCAGGAACAGCACGTCCGGCTCAAGGCTCATTGCTCGGGCGATCGCCAGGCGCTGCTGCTCACCGCCCGACAGCAGCCGCGCCGGCCGGTCGGCCAGAGCCGTCAGGCGGGCGAGGTGGAGCGCCCGCTCGAGGCGGCGGCGGCGTTCCCCTGGGCCGAATCGGCGGGTTGCGAGGGCGTAGCGAAGATTGCCGGCAACGCTTCTGCGGAGCATCACCGGCCGCTGGAACACCATCGCCAGGCGGGCACGCACCGCCCGGCAGGCCGGCAGGCCGGCCCACGTCACTTGCCCCGCTGACGGGGTGATCAGACCGCTCAGCAGGCGGAGCAGCAGGCTTTTGCCGGCGCCGTTCGGTCCGAGGATCGCGGTGATCACGCCGGCGTCGATGCGCACGTGGAGGTCATCGATCAGTCGCCGGCCGCCGGCTTCGAAACAGAGGCCTTCGGCGATAAGCGGCAGGACGCCCCCGCCTGCGCGACCGGTCGGACCGGCCTCGGCGAGGGGAGCCAGATCTGCATCGAGGGGCATGGCGCGGCCTCAGGCTCCGGCGACCGCGGTGGCGGCGGACCCGCGCAGGGCCATCACCGCGCCGTTCACCGCCACCGCAAGACTGATCAGGATCAGCCCGAGCGCCAGTGCCATGGCCAGTTCGCCCTTGGCGGTCTCCAGGGCGATCGCCGTGGTCATCACCCGGGTCAGGTGATCGATGTTACCGCCGACGATCATCACCGCGCCCACTTCGGCGATCGCCCGCCCGAACCCGGCGAGGCCGACGGTGAACAGGGCGCGGCGGCCGTCATAGAGAAGCGTGGCGATGATCCCGGCGAAACCCACGCCGAACGACCGCAGCTGCTCGTCGTACTCGCGATGCAGATCCTCGATCACCTGGCGGCTGAGCGCGATGATGATCGGGGTCACGATCACCGCCTGGGCGATGATCATCGCCGTCGGTGTGTAGAGCAGGCTGAGGGGGCCGAGCGGCCCCGCCCGCGACAGCATCAGGTAGACGGCAAGGCCGACGACGACCGGCGGCAGGCCCATGGCGGCGTTGGTGACAGTGACGATGACCGCCCGGCCGGGAAAGCGGCCGACGGCCAGCATGGCCCCGGCCGGCAGGCCGATCAGGCAGCCGACAGCAACGGCCGACAGACTGACCCGCAGCGAAAGGCCGACGATTTCGCCAAGGTCGGAATCGCCGCTGGCGATCAGGCCCATTGCGAGCCCGAAAGAATTTGCAAGTTCGTGCATTTCCTCCCTGACCTTGCATCTTTTTCGTGATGCGAAGCTCAGACAAGATTACCACACCGAACACGACAACGCCACGGCGATTGCCCGACGAAAACGGCCGCGGCTGGCTGCCGCGGCCGTCGTCTTCCCGGAAGAGCCGGCAGGGAACGGGCGAACCTCAGAAGTCCATATCGCCCATGCCGCCCATGCCGCCGCCGCCGGGCATCGCCGCGGACTTCTTCTCCGG